>JAISNP010000003.1 GCA_031276175.1 Tannerella sp. | reverse complement strand
AAAGTGATGAACGTCGAGCCATCGACCGTGATGTCAGAACGAAATTACGTGGGGATGGTCGAAGAATCGACAGCCGTGTCACTCGGCTTTGCGGGCGTGGGGACGGTGGAACAGGTCTTTGTCGCCGAAGGACAGCAGGTACGCAAAGGGCAGACGCTTGCCACGCTGAACAGCGCTACGGCGCAAAACGCGCTCGCTACGGCGCAAGCATCGCTGCAACAGGCGCAGGACGCTTTCGAACGACTCACGAAACTGCACGACAACGGTAGCCTTCCCGACATCAAGTTCGTGGAAGTGGAAACCGGCTTACAGAAGGCAAAATCAATGGAAGCCATAGCCCGCAAAAATTTGGACGACTGTCGGCTCTGTGCGCCCGTTAACGGCGTCGTTGCACGACGTTCCGCAGAACCAGGCGTCAACGTCGCGCCCGGCATGACGGCGTTCAAATTAGTGACGGTGGACAGGGTGAATATCGCCATATCCGTTCCCGAAAACGAAATCGGCAGCACAGCGGCAGGGCAGGACGCCGTGATAGAAGTCCCCGCGCTCGACAACCAAATCTTCATCGGAAAAACAGCGATGAAAGGCGTAGCCGCCAATCCGCTCTCGCATACATACACGGTGAAAATAGGCGTCGATAATCCGCAGGCACGGCTGATGCCCGGCATGGTCTGCAAGGTACGTCTTCGGCAGAGCGGAGAGTCGTCGGCAATCGTCGTTCCCAACCGCGCCGTACAATCGTCGCACGACGGCAGGCGTTTCGTGTGGCTTGCAGTGGGCGGCGTGGCGCAACGGCGTTTCGTGGAAACCGGCGCGCTTGCCGACGCCGGCGTAACCGTCGAACAGGGGCTGTCGGACGGCGACCGCCTGATCGTGGAAGGTTGCCAAAAGATAAGCGAGGGAATGAAAATAAACGTTGTGCGGTAAGAAGACGAAATCCGAAACCCGCTGCTGCCTGAAAGGCAGGACAGAGGAAATAGTAAAATCATGCATAACACAAAATGTATAGCGGCAATGCAGGTGTGCGTTGCCCTTTTTTCATTTGGTTATGGCAAATCCCAACCGGACGGTTGAAAATTACTCCACTATCTGTGGGAATTTGCTATCTTTGTGGCGAAAAGTAATAGCTAAAATTAAACCCACCATGAGCAAAAAAGAAACAATAACAGTATTCGGTACAATTAAAAATTTGGCATTAAAAAAATAATCAACCATGATGACGGAACAGAACGTGATGGAAATATTGAAAATAGCGAAACGCACGGGAATAGCATTGTGGCTTGATGGCGGCTGGGGCGTGGATGCTCTTGCAGGGCGGCAGACACGCCTGCACAATGACGTGGACGTCGTGATTGAGCACAAAAACGAGGCAGCGTTCGTAAAAGAACTCGCATTGAACGGCTATCACGAAGAGAAAACGGATTATTCCACGCCTTCGCACAGCGTTTGGAAGACGGCGGACGGTCGTATCGTGGACTTGCACCTGATTGAATTTGACGATGCGGGAATTGCACACTATGAAAACGATACCTATCCCGAAGGTGGACTGGACGGTAAGGGCGAGATCGGTGGCGTCGTGGTACGCTGTGTTTCTCCCGAAGCGCAAATACTATTTCATCAGGGATACAGGCACGATGACAACGATGTTCATGATGTACTGTTGCTCTGCGAAATGTTTGGATTTGCCGTCCCTGACGAATACAAATAAATAAAAACAGCGATGAGCGAAAAAGAAACAATACACATCAGGCATAGATTTTACTTTTAGGCTTCTATAAAAAACATTGTCCGCCGAAAAACAGAAACAAATCACAATTTCGAAACTTGCATCTGATTTTTCACTACTTTCGCACATTCATTTATAATCACGAATATGAAAAACAATACAATAAATAAAGGCTACAAATCCGTCTCACACATTTACGACGATTACATTTTATCGGAAAAACCATTGTTCAAAATAATTTCAAAAATTATCTGGGGATTTACCGATAAAGAATATGCAATGCCGCTACTTGAAAATATACCCGATAACTTTTCCGGGAAAATACTGGACATTCCGGCGGGAACCGGAATATTGACGCATGAAAAATATCTGAAATTAAAAAATGCGGAAATCGTATGCATGGACTATTCAAACGACATGCTGGATATAGCAAAAAAACGATTTGAAGACAATAATCTATACCACACAGCATGTAAACAGGGCGATGTGGGAAATATACCCTTTGAGAATGAAACTTTCGACGCAGTGTTATCCATGAACGGTTTTCACGCTTTTCCGGATAAGGAAAAAGCTTTTTCCGAAATACACCGTGTACTAAAAAACAACGGATTTTTTACAGGATGTTTTTACATAAAAGGAAAAGTGAGAAGGACAGACTGGTTCATAAAAAATATCTTTGTGAAGAACGGAACATTCACGCCGCCGTTTTATAATGAAAACGAAATTGTCGGGAAACTCAAAACACGATATAAGGAAACAAAAATATGGAATAAAGGCTCCATTATCTGTTTCACATGCAAAAAATAAAATCACGCAGCGCCTTCCCGCATCGCCCGACTGCCCCGTCCCCGCTTCGCCTTCCGCAACCCTCACCCGCCCGTTTCGTGATTTTTACGCTACCTTTGCGCCGAGAAATATTTTTAATAATCACAACAACGAAAGGAATATTTCATGAAAGAGATCGACGAATTTGGCGCATGGTATAAAGAAATAAATAACTCGAATGACGAGGATGATTTTTTAGAATTTGTATGGGAAATAATGAAAACCCCATATACGGAATATCATTATTCGCTGATTACGGACAAAAATACAAATACATATCTTAAAGACGCGCTGTGGAGCAGGTTTGACGAACACACGGACGCCGAACCGTTTTTATTGAATAAGCTGGATAAAAACCTTGATGTGGAATTTCACGGCGAAATACTGTTTTGCTTGGGTAAAATCATTGATTTGAATCACGGAAAACAAAAAATAAAGGTATTGGAATACGCAAAAGATTTTGCGAAAAACGCAAATGCAACTACGCGCGAAAACGCAATAATTGTTTTGGGCTGGCTTGGCGGAAATAGAGAAATAGAATTATTGGGAAATACATTACTGCACGATACGAACAATAAATGCAGGGCATGGTCAGCATCGTCATTCATGCAAATCTCGTTTCGTAAAAAAATCAATGCCGAAAAGGTTTTGCCGTATCTGTATAAATCAATAAAACAGGAACACGATAATTTTGTTATTGAAAGCGTAATAAACACTTTACAGGAAATCACGGAAAATAAATTCGGCTTAAGGAAAAAAGATATGAATATCAATAATATTGAAGCCGTACACCATGCTAAAATCAAAGTATTAAAATATTTCGATAAAAAATACGGGAAATAAAACCACGGCGCACTCCCCAATTGCGCATAACCGCCCCGTTTCCGCTTCGCCATCTACATTCTCCGTGCACACATTTATTTTCAGAGCTGCCTTTTTGTCGCAAAAAGCGAGGTCGTTGTCAGTAAAAGCGAGGAATTCCTTGCTCAGAGCAAGGAATTTCTTGCTCCGAGCAAGGAAATCCTCGCTCGGAGCAAGGACGTTCTCACTCGGAGCAAGGAAATCCTCGCTCGGAGCAAGGAATTTCTTGCTCGGAGCAAGGAAATCCTCACTCGGAGCAAGGAATTTCTCGCTCAGAGCAAGGACGTTCTCGCTCGGAGCAAGGAAATCCTCGCTCGGAGCAAGGAATTTCTTACTCGGAGTAAGAAATTTCAAGCTTTTAGCGACAATATTGTCGACAAAAGCGAGCAAATTTTAGCTTTTAGCGTAAAACGGTTCGCCCGGAAGGGAAAAATCCCCGCTCGCATTGCCGTTTTTTACGGTTTCGGCAATACGGAGGTTTATCATCACGTCGCGTATGGGGCGGAATGGGGCGACGGCGTGTGTTCAGAAGGGGTATCCTACGGCGAAATGCCAGGCGAAGTTGCTGCCGAGGTTTGGGTGCAGTATGGCAAGCCGTCGTGCGCCTTCGGCTTGCGGGTTGTAGGCTTTCAATCCGGTGTCGAGGCGGAGGAGGAAGTAGTCGAAGTCGAGGCGAACGCCGAGTCCGTAGGAGAGGGCTATTTCGCGGTAGAAGCGTGCGGGGTGGAAGTTGCCGCGCGGCTGGTAGTCGTAGGGGCGGATAGTCCAGATGTTGCCGGCGTCGAGGTAGGTGGCGAGTTCGAGTTTCCAGAAGAGTTTGCTTCTGTATTCGATGCTTGCGTCGAGGCGAATGTCGCCGACCTGATTGACGAAGGTCATGCCTGCGGTGGACATGCTTCCGGGTCCGAGGGAGCGAACCGACCACCCGCGGTTGTTGTTGGCGCCTCCGGCGAAGTATCGCCGTTCGAAAGGCAGTTCGCGCGCGTTGCCGTAGGGGTATCCTATTCCTGCGCCGAGGTGCAGGGCGACGGAGTTGCGCCGGTCTACGGCGAAGTGCCGCGCAAAGTCGATGTCGGCTTTGACGAATTGCGAATAGTTGATTCCGAACAGTTCGTATCGTCCGGTGCTGTTTTTCCCGGCGTCGAGGATGGCGGACAGGGCGTAGAGCACGTTGCCGGCCGATTCGAAGGCGATGCGCAGCGAGTGTGTGTTGCGTCCGCGCTTGAGCGGGTCGTAGTTGTTGAAGGAGTAGGTGTATCCTGCGCCGACGATAAACTGGTCGTTGTAGTTGTAGAGGGTGGTGAGCAGCGGCAGCGAGTCTTTGAATGTCCGGTCGATGTAGGGCAGATGGATGTAGTTGATGTCGGGCAGTTTGAGGGTGTGCCGTGCCGAAGGGACGGAGCGGTTTTGCCACGAGTAGCTCAAACCTCCGGCGAGGATGGCGCGGCGGTATTCGGGTCGTCGCTGCTGGTTGTAGGCGATTTCGAAGCGTGTAGTGGCATTGAGGCGTTTGCCCCATTTGCCGACGGCGGGCGGGGCGAGCAGTGTGGGGATGTGAATTGAGGCTTCGATGGCGTATTCCCAGTAGCTGCCTATTCCGGCGTCGTTTTGCCCGGAGAGCGCTTCGTAGGCGCCGCGCAGTTTGACGGCGAAGAGTTCGGAGCCTCCGAAAAGGTTTCGGTGCTGGTAGTTTATTCCGGCGGCGAAGCCCAGGTCGCCGGCCGAATTTGTGCCTTCGGTTTCGACGCCGAAGCCGTGCACCTTCGCCGGCGTGGTGAGGATGGTGGTGTTGAGCTTCATCGTGTCGTTTTCTTCAAATTCATCGTGCCGGATGTTCACGTAGCGCAGGGCGCGCATGGCGGAGAAGTCGGCATAGGTACGGCTCACGTCGGCTTCGCTGTACGGTTCTCCGGGCGCGATGTGGTTCCTGTGCTGCAAGGCGCGCGGGCGCAGCGAGCGTCCGTTCTGCCCGTAGTAGATGTGCATCGCGCCGAGCGCCGCCGAGTCGGTAGGTGCGGAGACGCTGTCGCCGGCGTGGAGCGGGTCGTAGTCGGTGACGATGTCTACGCGGTTCACGTAGTACCGCCGGTGCGGGCGTTCGGCCGTCGCGCCGTCTGCCGCCACGTAGCGGAAGGGGTTGATGTGCAACTCAAGGTCGACAAGGTGCAGGCCGTTCGCGCTGTCGACCGTAAACCGTATGTAGTCCGGATTGAAGGCATAGTAGCCGTGATTCTGCAATATGGCGGCGATGCGGCGGCGTTCGGCGTTCAGCACGTCGCGGTCGAAAAGGTCGCCCGCGCGTACCGTCGATACATACTCGTCGTCCGCAGGGCGGAAAGGCAGCCCGAAGCGCGGGCGCCGTTGCGGCGCGAGGCGGACGAGGCTGTCTATCCGCGCATCGCCGGCAATCACCCGGTACTCGCGTATGCGGTGAGGCACGCCGGCGGCAATGCGGTACTCCACCGTGGCTTTCCGCCGCCGCGAAGTGTCGACGGCGACCGATACCTCCGCACTCAGGTAGCCTTTGTTCGTCATGTATAACTCCAACTCGCGTTTCGACCGCGCCGTCAGCATGGTGTCCATCAACACCGGCGGTTCGCCGACGCGCCTCAGCTGTTCGTACAGCCATCCCGACTTGTCGCGGCCTGCCCAGTTGTAGACGTAGAGCGGCCACTTCAGGATGCCGAAAACCTTGTAGTTCGGCGTCTGCCGGAGATACGGCTTCAGGTCGCCCGCCTTCACCCCCGCATCGTCCGTCACAATCTTTACCCTGTCCAGCAAATACTCCTGCTCCCCCACAAGTTTTGTGGTAGAACACGAGACGCCGCACGCCGCGCAGCACGCATAAAGTAAATAACGAAACGTTTTTATCACAACCCTGAATTTTCGAAGCGCAAAAATACGCCAAATAAAATTATTCCGCGTACTTTTGGCTTCCTAAAAACGAAAACCGGAACCGGTATGATCAGTAAAGCCAAAATCAGCCTCGTACGCCGGCTGGAAACGAAAAAACATCGCGATGCACACCGCCTCTTCGTGGCCGAAGGCAACCGCCTCGTGGCCGACATGCTACCCGCCTTTGATTGCGAATGGATGATTGCCACCTCCTCGTGGATAGCGACGCAGGGAGACATCCGCGCGGCGCAAGTGGTCGAAGCCGGCGAAGACGACATCCGCCGGATCAGCCTGATGAAGACCCCGCAGGACGTACTGGCGCTCTTCCGCCTGCCGGCGTACGACATCGACGAAGTCGATCCCGCACGACGGCTCGTCCTCCTGCTCGACGGCATCGCCAATCCCGGCAACCTCGGCACCATCGTACGCCTTGCCGACTGGTTCGGCATCGAGCACGTCGTATGCAGCCCCGACTCCGCCGACGTCTTCGCACCCAAAGCCGTGCAGGCCACTATGGGCGCCCTGGCTCACGTCAGGGTACACTATGCCGAACTCGACCGCTATCTCGACCTCCATCCGCACGTCCGCGTCTACGGCGCCTTTACCGACGGGTGCGACATCTATACCCATCCCCTCGACGCAAACGGCTTCGTCGTGATGGGCAACGAAGGCAACGGCATACGCCCTGCCGTCGCCGCACGTGTCGATACCCGCCTGCGCATTCCAAGCTATCCGCCCGGCCGCCGCACGTCCGAATCGCTGAACGTCGCCGTTGCCGCCGCCGTCGTCTGTTCCGAATTCAGGCGCCGCACGCCCGCCGTACCCTGAACTGCGCCGCGATTTTTCACTCCCTCTGCGCCGAAAGTCATTTTAATCACGTATATTTGCACGATTTTATCAACAGAAAACAGACTATGGCAAAAGTAAAAGGAGCAGTTGTGGTGAACAGCGAACGTTGCAAGGGTTGTGAATTGTGCATCGTGGCATGTCCCTCCCGCGTCTTGAAACTGCACCCCCGCGAAGTCAATCACAAAGGATACCACTACGTATACACGGATCAGCCCGACGCATGTACCGGATGCGCCTCATGCGGCATCGTCTGTCCCGACGGATGCCTCACCATCTACCGGACGCGCCTCTGACCGCCGCCCTACATATATATACAGCATTATGGAAGATATACAACTGATGAAAGGAAACGAAGCGATAGCCCACGCGGCAATCCGCTACGGAACGGACGGATACTTCGGCTATCCCATCACCCCGCAATCCGAAATACTGGAAACGCTGATGTTCGAAAAACCTTGGGAAACGACCGGGATGGTCGTCCTTCAGGCCGAAAGCGAAGTGGCCGCCATCAACATGGTATACGGCGGCGCCGGGACGGGCAAGCGCGTCATGACTTCATCTTCAAGCCCCGGAATCAGCCTCAAGCAGGAAGGCATCTCCTACATCGCCGGCGCCGCCCTGCCGTGCCTCATCGTCAACGTCATGCGCGGCGGCCCCGGACTGGGTACCATCCAGCCCAGTCAGGCAGATTATTTCCAGACCGTCAAGGGCGGCGGACACGGCGACTATCGCCTCATCACCCTTGCGCCCGCATCCGTGCAGGAAATGGCCGACTTCGTCGAACTCGGATTCGAACTTGCCTTCAAATACTCCAACCCCGCCATGATCCTTGCCGACGGCATCGTCGGGCAACTGATGGAAAAAGTCGTCCTCCCACCCTTCCGCCCGCGCAGGACGGAAGCCCAAATCGCCGCCGAATCGCCCTGGGCTGCTTTCGGACGGATGCACGCACGCAGGCCGAACATCATCACCTCGCTCGAACTCGACCCCGTCATCATGGAAGAAAAAAACCTCCGCTTTCAGGCAAAATACCGCCTCATAGAAGACTGCGAAGTGCGATACGACGAATACCTGTGCGACGACGCCGAGTACCTCCTCGTCGCCTTCGGCTCTCCCGCCCGGATATGCCGGAAAGCCATCGAAACAGCCCGCCGCTCCGGAATCCGGCTCGGACTGCTCCGCCCCGTCACCCTGTGGCCCTTCCCCGCAAAAGCGCTTGCCGAACGCGCAGGCACGGTGAAAGGCATCCTCGTCGTCGAACTCAACGCCGGACAAATGATCGAAGATGTCCGTTTGGCAATCGGCGACAAAACCAAAATCGCACATTGCGGACGCATGGGAGGCATCGTCTTCACCCCGGACGAAATAGTACGAGCCGTAAACGACAAATTGCTATGAACCGGAACAGCCGTGCCGACGAAATTATGACGCTGCTCTTCATGCTCCTTGCAATCGCAGCTGCAATATGTTTCTTTGCCGTAAGCAATCGCCTGCCGTTCTACATCTGCGGAGGCGCCGCACTTGTTTTGCGCATTGCACAATATATAATGAGAATTTTCCCCTGAAACAAAGAATCATCATATGCAACAAAACGAAATCATCAAACCCGAAAACCTCGTCTGCGGCAAACCGCGACTGATGAACGACAACGCCATGCACTACTGTCCCGGATGCAGCCACGGCGTCATCCACAAACTTGTCGCCGAGACGGTAGAAGAAATGGGTATGGAAGAAAAAACCATCGGCATCTCGCCCGTCGGATGCGCCGTATTCGCATATAACTATCTGGACATCGACTGGATCGAAGCCGCGCACGGACGCGCCCCCGCCGTAGCCTCCGCCGTAAAACGCCTCTATCCCGACAGGATGGTCTTCACCTATCAGGGCGACGGCGACCTTGCCGCCATCGGTACCGCCGAAACCATACACGCCGCCAACCGCGGCGAAAACATCGTCATCATCTTCGTCAACAACGCCATCTACGGCATGACCGGCGGACAGATGGCGCCGACAACCCTGCTCGGAATGTCCACTTCCACCTCCCCCTACGGACGGGACGCGGAGATGAGCGGCTATCCGCTGAAAATATCCGACATGCTTGCCCTGCTCGACGGCACATGCCTCGTCTCGCGACAAAGCGTGCACTCCGCCGCCGCCATACGCAAAGCGAAAAAAATACTCCGCCGCGCCTTCGAAAACTCCATGTCCCGGAAAGGAACCTCGATTGTCGAATTTGTCTCTACATGCGCCTCCGGATGGAAAATGACCCCCGACGCCTCCAACCGCTGGATGGAAGAACACATGTTCCCCTTCTATCCGCTCGGAGATATTAAAAACAACTGACATCAACACAGCCGGCAAAGCAAAGCCGCACACATATACACAATCAATATGACACAGGAAATCATCATAGCCGGATTCGGAGGACAGGGCGTGCTGTCGATGGGTAAAATACTTGCCTGCTCGGGACTGATGGAAAACAAAGAAGTCACATGGATGCCCTCCTACGGCCCCGAACAGCGCGGCGGCACGGCCAACGTCACCGTAATCATCAGCGACGAACGCATCAGTTCGCCCATCCTTAACGAATACGACATCGCCGTCATCCTCAACCAGCCCTCGATGGACAAGTTCGAATCGAAGGTCAAAAGCGGCGGAATACTCATCTACGACGGCTACGGGATTCACAATCCCGTAGCACGCCGCGACATCGACGTGTACCGCATCGACGCCATGGATGCCGCAACGGAAATGAACATGCAAAAAACGTTCAACATGATCGTCCTCGGCGGACTGCTGAAAGTCGTGCCGATGGTCAGCCTCGAAAGCGTCGTCAAAGGACTGAAGAAAACGCTGCCCGAACGCCACTACAACCTCATCCCGCTCAACGAAGCCGCCATACGGAAAGGAATGGAAATCATTCGCAAAGAATAATCCCGCCGATTCGGGGGAAAAAGAATATCTTTGTACGCAATGATGAAACGCGGGTTACACATATTCCTTCTCATAGCCGTCTGCATGACGGACGTCCGCGCCCAAAGCGGACGGAACAGCCCGACGGACGCCAGCCGCGCAACCTCAACGCCCGACAGCACGTCCGCGCCGGACAGCAGCTCGCCCGGCTCAAGCCGCATCGACGCCTTCTGCCTCTCGGAACTGGGCGAACCTTTCACCGTCTCAATGGATACCGACCGCATGAACACCGCCAACAGCACGCTGGTCGAAGGACAGGGCATCGCCGTCGCCCACACCGGAAACGTCGGCTCCGCATCGCAAAGCCGCATCTTTGCGGAACGACCCGAGAGCCGCGACTTCATCTTCGCCGACCCTTACGACCCTTACATCATCACCCCGCGAAACGCACGCTTCTACGACACCAAACTGCCCTACACCCACGTCCTTTACACGCGCGCCGGAAGCGGCGAACGCATGGAAGAACAGCTGAAGGCGCTGCTCACCGGCAATTTCGGAAAGAAAATCAACGCAGGCCTCGATTTCGACTACATCTACGGCCGGGGATTCTACCATTCCAACGGCAACAAACTGGTAAACTACCGCATCTTCGGCAACTACCGCGCAGACCGCTACGAAGCCTTTGCTCACGTCCGCAACTTTAACATGGTCACCGGCGAAAACGGCGGACTGGCGGACGATCGATACGTCACCAACCCCGACGAATTTGCCGACGGCAAGCGAAAGGTCGACACCCGATCCTACCCCACCCGGTTCGGCAACACATGGAACCGCGTGCGCGGAAAAAACTTCTTCCTCTCCCACCGCTACAACCTGGGCTTCTACCGACGGCTCACCGCAAACGAGGAAGAAAAGAAAAAGCAACAAGCGGAGGAGAAAAAACGCCGGAAGGAAGCGGAAGCGGCGCACGACGCACATCACGACGACGCACAACGGCAGACAGGCGAAGAGGAAGAAGAGGAAGACGTGCACGAAAACGAAGTGTTCGTACCCGTATCAAGCATCGTACACAGCTTTGAATACGAAGACCATCGCCGGCGATTCATCTCCAACTACGCCGCGATGGACACGTGCTACAAAAACGTCTACGGCGCCGCAGACCGCCTGCCCAACGACACTGCCTCGGCATGGCGTGCGCGGAACACGCTGGCGCTTGCCATGCGCGAAGGATTTCAGGACTGGGCTAAATTCGGGTTTTCCGTCTTTGCCGGCTTCGAAAACCGCAATTTCAAATTCATGGGCGACTCCGCCTCCGTCGCGCCCGCCGTATACAACGAGTTTTCCACCTTCGTCGGCGGCGAAATATCAAAACGGCAGGGCGACATGCTCACCTACCGCGCCTTCGGCGAACTGTGCGTCGCAGGCAAAGACTTGGGCGAATTTCGCATCCACGGCAACCTCAAAACCCGCTTCCCGCTGCTCGGACAGGAAGCCTCGCTGCAGGCCGCAGGATTCATCCGCAACGTCAGGCCTGCCTTCTTCCAACAACACTACTCCGGCAGATATTTCCGCTGGGACAGGCCGCTCAAAATGACCCGCCACGCTCGCGCGGAAGGCATCGCCTCCATCGCACGCACACGCACGCAACTGTCCGCCGGACTGGAAAGCATCGGCAATTACGTGTACTTCAATCAGGACGGCATACCCGAACAGTTCGGCGGCAACATTCAGGTAATCACCGGACGACTGAAGCAGGATTTCCGATACAAGGCGCTGGGGTGGGACAACGAACTCGTCTACCAACTGAGCAGCAACAACAGCGTCCTCCCGTTGCCGCAACTGTGCGCCTACACCAATCTGTACGCCGCCTTCAAGCTCTTCGACGTGCTGACCGTACAGCTCGGCGCCGACCTGCACTACTACGCCTCCTACTACGCGCCGTACTACGAACCGGCCACGCAGCAGTTCCTCAATCAGGACAAAATAAAGACGGGCAACTATCCGCTGCTCAACGCATACGCCAATTTCCACCTGAAGCAGACGCGCTTCTTCGTCTCCGCCTATAACCTCGGAAGCCTGATCATAGACCACCCGGCATACTTCTCCATGCCGCACTACCCGACGAACCCGATGCTGATTAAAATGGGCGTCGCCGTAATGTTCAACAACTGACGCGCCATGTCCACCCGTAAACTGCCTGTCACATACATCATACTGCTGCTCGCCGCGCTGTGCCTCATGCTCGTGCTGATCTACTTCAAACCTCTGCCGGCGCCGCCCGTGCGCGACTACCGGGAGATACGACGCGAAGGCGTACTGCACATCGTCGCCGAATACAGCCACGCAGCCGACAGCACGTCGGACAGCCACCGTATCGACGGATTCCAGTATGCGCTGTGTCGCGAAATATCGCGCATGGCCGGAATGGAAGTACGAATATACCCGGAACCAAGCCTCGAAAAAAGCCTCCGCGGACTGTCGGCCAACCAATACGACATCGTGGCGCGAAACATACCCGCAGTCAGCGAACTGAAAGAAAAATACCGCTTCCTCGACCCCATCGTCCTCAGCAGGCAAGTACTGGTGCAGCGCACGGCCGACGCCAACCACGGCGCCGAACCGCTCCGCAACCAACTGCATCTGGCGCACAAAACGCTCCACGTACCCCAAAACTCGCCCGCCATACTCCGCCTCCGCAACCTGCAAAGCGAGATGGGAGACACGATCTTCATCGTCGAAGACCGCCTCCACTCCTCCGCACAGCTCTGCGCCATGGTGGCCGACGAAAGCATCGACTACACCGTATGCGACCGCCATATCGCACAACAGTCTAAAAAACAATACCCCGGTCTGGACATCGAAACAGACATAAGCTTCACCCAACTGCAATCGTGGGCAGTCAGGAAAAACTCCCCCGCCCTCGCCGACAGCCTCAACCTCTGGATGAAAAAAATTCGCGACAGCGGCGATTACGACAAAATATACGAACTGCACTATCTGCCGTAAATGTGTATAGTTTTTTCAGGACATAACTCCCCCCTCCAACCGGCAGGACTAATCAGGCCGGTACGGACAATCAGGCAGACGCTGAAATAACGAACCCCTTGCGGAGAAAAAGAAAGTTTGGATTTAAAGATTTAATCCCTATCTTTGCGCAATAAATTTTAACTGTTCAAAAGACATGACAACACGTAGAAATTTCATCCGGCAGGCCGCAATGCTCGGCGCCGGACTTTCGGTTAATCCGTTTTTTATCAAAGCCGGCAACGGCTCAGTATCGGCAAACGACAAGATCAGAGTAGGACTCATCGGATGTAACGGGATGGGCTTCGGCGATCTGGAGGCTTTCCTCCGCAATCCCGATGTGGAATGTATCGCCATTGCCGATGTGGACGAAGGCGTCCTGAACAAAAAAGCCGCCGACGCCGCAAAGTTACAGAAGGGTAAAAAAGTAGCCCACCTCTACAAAGACTGGCGGCGGCTGATCGACAACAAGGACATCGACATCGTAATCGTCGGAACGCCCGACCACTGGCATTGCCTCCAGATGGTTGCAGCCTGCGAAGCGGGGAAGGACGTCTACTGCGAAAAACCCCTCGGAAACAGCATCGAAGAATGTAACGTAATGATTCGCGCGGCAGAGCGCTACAACCGCGTCGTGCAGGTAGGCCAGTGGCAGCGCAGCGATCCCCACTGGCAGGAAGCCATGGCCTTTGTCCACAGCGGCAAGCTCGGAAAGATTCGCACCGTCCGCGTCTTTTCCTATCAAGGCTGGTGCCCCTCCATTCCCGTCAAGCCCGACGAACCCGTCCCGCAGGGCGTCGACTACAACATGTGGCTCGGCCCGGCCCCGCAACGACCCTTCAACCGCAACCGCTTCCATTTCACCTTCCGATGGTTCTGGGACTATGCCGGAGGATTGATGACCGACTGGGGCGTACACCTGCTCGACTATGCGCTCTACGGTATGAAAGTGACCGCTCCCAATTCCATCATGGCCGCCGGAGGAAAGTTCGGATACCCGGACGACGCCTGCGAAACGCCCGACCTCTTGCAGACCATCTACACCTTCAACGACTTCACGGTGGTCTGGGATCACGCCATCGGCATCGACGACGGCGCATACGGACGGACGCACGGACTGGGCTTTGTAGGCGAAAACGGAACCCTGGTGCTTGACCGCGGCGGCTGGGAAGTAATTCCCGAAAAGGTAGGCGGCGTCGAGCGAATGGAAGCCGTCCCGCTGCACAAACAGCACGGCGAAGGCGGACTGAACCTCCACGTCAAAAACCACCTGGAGTGCATCAAGACGCGCAACCGCAACTGTAACGCAAGCATCGAAATCGGCGCGCACATCGCCAAATTCTCGCAACTGGGTAACATCGCCTTCCGCACCGGGAAAAAACTGGCGTGGGACGGGAAATCTTTCCACGACAGCGAGGCCGACCGTTATCTGACGAAAGAATACCGCGCGCCGTGGACATTCCCCAAAGTCTGATT
>JAISNP010000116.1 GCA_031276175.1 Tannerella sp. | reverse complement strand
TAACTTTCGTAACTGTCATTAAATCCGATTTGGTTTTCGTCGCCGTAGTCTTTCAGTTGCCAATAGGGCGGCGAGGTGATTATCAAATGAACGGATTTGTCGGCAAGTTCGTTCATCCTACGGCTGTCGCCATTGATTATGATATGTTTCGTGTTCATTCTTTACGCTTTTTTACAGCCGCAAAGGTAACGATTATTTTTCTCCGAACTCAATTTCAAACCATTTGTAGTATTATCTCCCTCAAAAATCCCTACAAACAGGGATTGTCGGCGACAGTATATTTCCTGTTCTACCCTTCCCCAAAACCGTTCAGGGACATCCGACGACAATTTAAGGGAATCCGCATACCCCACAAAGATGCGGATTTCGAAAGCATGGTTATCAACCGGCTTTAGTAATTCGTTTTTTAAAACTTCGTTTTTTTCTTCGTTTTCCGTGCATATTTAAAAAAATAGGTTTACATTTGCGCCCATATTAATAATGAATCTTTAATGTATATCTTGAACCTGAAATATCTATCCATGTTACGTTTAATTAACTCCTGCGGGTTGATTAAGCGCGATATTTTGTTAGAGAGAGAGAGAGAGAGAGAGAGAGAGAGAGAGAGAGAGAGAGAGAGAGAGAGAGAGAGAGAGATTACGCCTGGCGTCGACATGCGCGCGTAAAATAATATTTCCTTTTCTATATTTATTCGATCGGCTGAAAATATTTCCGATCGGCAGTATTCCTCCCTGCATCGGGAAGGAGAAAAAACAAGATTTTCGGAAAGACGGATATTCCCGTGTTCCGGAGGTTTATTTTTTTATTATCCACTTAACAATTTATTATTTATGAAAGAAAAGTTTGTTTTATTGCGTATGCAGGATACATGGCGAAAGGCGCTGTGCGTGTGCTGTATCCTGAGTTGTTCCTTTGTGCTGCACGCGCAGAAGCGTGTGAACGGCACGGTGGTCGATATCGGCGGCGAGCCGGTTATCGGCGCTAATATCATGGAATCCGGTACGTCCAACGGGACAATATCGGACTTGAACGGGGAGTTTATGCTGACCGTATCCAACCCGGATGCCATTCTGAACGTGTCGTTCGTCGGCTATCAGTCGGTGACATTTCCCCTGAACGGAAAAAGCGAGGCTTCGATCGTATTAACGGAAGACCTCCAAAATCTGGACGAAATCGTGGTCGTAGGCTACGGCACAGCCCGCAAGCGCGACCTGACCGGCTCGGTGGCCTCGGTGAAAAGCGAGAAACTGCATGAAACGGCTTCGTTCAGCACCATTCAGGCCTTGCAGGGGCAGGCTGCGGGTATTTCCGTGATGCGCACCAATTCTACGCCGGGCGGCAGTACGTCCATCCGCATACGCGGAAACAGGTCGCTGAAGGCTACCAACGACCCGCTGTATGTGGTGGACGGTATCCCCATTGTGGTAGGGCTGGACGAATTGAGCGGTTCCGACATCGAATCGATCGACATCCTGAAAGATGCGTCGGCAACGGCTATCTACGGTTCGCGCGGTGCCAACGGCGTCATCCTGATCACTACCAAAAAGGGCAAGGCCGGACGGACGCAGATTGATTACAACGGGTACTACGGCCTGCAGCAGGCTTCGCGTACCATAGAGATGATGGACGGCGGCGAATGGGTGGAACTTGTTCGCGAAGCCAACCGCGCTACAACCAAGACGACGCCTTATCCCCTGACGCCTACCTTGGACTGGGACAGGAAAATAGGGTATTTTACTTCCGACGAGCGCGTCATCAGCAAAATAGAGCAGGGCTACGACGAACAGGGCGGCTGGCATCCGGAGCGCGTGCCCTATACCGACTGGATGGCCGAAACCCTGCAAACGGCGCCGATACAGAATCATGAAGTGAGCGTCAGGGGCGGGACGGACAACATCAAGCTCTCGGCATCGGCCACATGGTTCAGTCAGGACGGCATCGTCAGGGGGCAGGGATACGAGCGCTATTCGGCGCGCGTCAATTTCGACTGGGTGCTGAACCGTTTCGTCACCGTCGGCGCACAGACGCAGTTCTCGCATTTCGACCGCAATGCAGGGTCGAACATTTTCCACGATTCCAGAGGCGTGTATCCTTTAGCCGATATTTACGACGCGAACGGGAAATACGCCACGGCACGTCCCGGCAACGACCCGCAGTTGTGGAACTATTTCCTTAATCTGGACAACCGGCAGAGGATACAGCAAAAAGACCGCTTCTTCGGCAGCTACTACGTGGAAGTGAAGCTGCCGTTCGACATCCGCTACCGTACCAATGCGGGCATCGACATCGGGCCGTATTACGACAACGAGTTCTACGGCGTCCTGAGTTCCGACCGTTCGGGCAGCCCGGCGCGCGCCATCAACCGCAAAGACAACCGGCGAATGTATACGTGGGAAAACCTGTTGATGTACAATAAAACCTTCCGCGGGATTCACAACCTCGGATTGACATTCCTGCAGTCCGTACAGGAGGAAACGCAGGAAACGTCCGAAATCAAAGTGCGCGACCTGCCCTACGAAAACCAGTTGTGGCACAACGTCGGCTCGGCCGAAACCATCGAATCGGTAGCCAGCAACTACGTCCGCTGGCGGCTGGCCTCGTTCATGGGGCGCGTCAACTATTCGCTGATGGATAAATATCTCCTCACCGTCTCGGCGCGCTACGACGGCTCGTCTCGGCTGGCGCGCGACCATAAATGGGTACTGTTTCCCTCGGCGGCGCTGGCCTGGCGCATCAAGGAGGAATCTTTCCTGCAGGATGCGGATGCGCTGAGCAACCTGAAACTGCGGGTGGGCTTCGGAGTGACCGGCAATACGGCCATCGACCCCTACAAGACGCAGGGCAACCTTTCCTACGGACGCTATTCATACGACACGCAGGGCGTCCTGGCTTTCTACCAGAACGAGATGCCGAATCCTTACCTGACGTGGGAAAAGACCTCGCAGTGGAATGCCGGACTGGATTTCGGTTTCCTGAACGGACGCATCGGCGGCGTGCTGGACTTCTATTATCAGGAAACAAACGACCTGCTGATGGATCGCCAGCTGCCCATCGTGTCCGGATTTTCGGGCGTGACTTCCAACATCGGCAGGATAAAGAACCGGGGCGTCGAACTGACCGTGAATACGGTGAACATCGAGCGCAAAGACTTCCGCTGGACAAGCGACATCCTGCTTTCGGCCAACAGGGAAGAGATTGACGAACTGTATAACGGCAAGACGGACGACATGGGCAACGGCTGGTTTATCGGTCAGCCCGTAAAGGTGTTTTACGACTACAAGGCCGACGGCATCTGGCAACTGGAAGATACGGAAGAACTGGCCAAGTGGGGTGGGGTGTTCAAACCCGGCGACGTGAAGGTGACGGACCGTAACGGCGACTACAAGATTACTTCCGAAGACCGCTTCATACTCGGACAGGTAGAGCCGAAACTCAACCTGAGCATAAGCAATTACTTCAACTACCGGAATCTCGACCTGAACTTCTCGCTCTACGGCGCCTTCGGGCAGATGCGCAAGTTCGAACGGAACTGGAGCCTCAACGGACGCTACAACTGCGCCAAGGTGGACTACTGGCGCATCGTCGGCGAAGATGCAAACGGCAATCCCGTCAGCAACGGCAGCAACGAAGCGCCGCGACCCAACCGCGACTTTGAAAACCCCAATTACATCGACGCCCTCTACTACGCCTCCTCCTCCTTCCTGCGCGTGCAGCAGGCGACGCTGGGATACACCCTGCCCGCCGCACTTATACGGAAGACGGGCATCGCCAAATGCAGGGTGTACGCCACGGTGCAGAACGCTTTCGTGTTTACCGACTTCCCCGGCATCGACCCCGAGCTGGGCAATAAAGACGACAACCGGGGATTCAACGAACCCGTCCCGCGCACATTCCTCATCGGACTTAATCTTAGTTTTTGACCAGTGATTACATTATAAATATTAGAGACATGAAAAATTATCTGAAATACATTTTATTCCTCCTGCCGGCGACAATCGTTTCCTCGTGCGATTCTTTTCTGGAAGAAAAGGTAGTCAGCGGGGTATCGTATGATTTCTTCGAAACCAAAACGGGTATCGAAACGGCCGTAAACGGCGCCTATAACGCCATGCGCTGGTACGTGGGCGGCGAACGCTACTATTGCCTCACCGAATACGGCACAGACTATGTGTGGGAAGGCGCCGACGGCGGGCAGAAAGACGCTTTCAACAAATACAGCGTCCAGATGAACCCCGAAGCAGGCCTCCTGTACGAGTTCTGGGAAAACAATTACAAAGGGATCAACCGCATCAACACCGCCCTGATGTATCTCCCGAAAGTGGCGGACATGACCGACGCCGAAAAGACCCTGCGCGAAGGCGAGCTGCGCTTCATGCGCGCTTACTTCTATTTCGACCTCGTACAGCATTTCGGTCCCATACCGCTGATGACGGATGGAAACGTGACGGAAATCATCACCGACTTCCGGCGCGCCCCCGTAGCCGACGTATACGATGCCGTCATTGCCGACCTGAAGGTGGCCTGCAACGCACTGCCCGACGCCGCACGACAGACGCAGCGCGGACGGGCTACCCGGTGGGCGGCCACGCACCTGCTGGCCAAAGTATACCTCACGCGGGGCAGCGCCGTGAACGACCGGCGCGGACAGCAGCCCGACGACATGGACAACGCGCTGGCCTGCGCCGAAGCCGTCATCAAATCGGGCAAATTCAATCTCGAAAACGACTATACGGCCACATTCGACCAGCATCTGCAAAAATCGTCCGCAGAAACCATCTTCGCCGTCGAATTTACCACCGACGTGCAGTTCAACGGCGACGGCAACAAGATGCACCTCTACTGGGTGCCTACCTACGAAAACCTGCCCGGACTGCAGCGCGACGTGCAACAGGGACGCGCATGGAAGCGCGTGAGACCTACGCCCTATTTCCAGACCGAACTGTTCGACCACCTGAGCGACTCGCGCTTCTACAAAATGTTCAAATGGGACTACCGGGCTAACAAAGAATCGTCCATACCCGTATGGCAGGCGCAATACTTCTATATAGACGAGAACGGACGCGCCACGGACGACCTGATCTACGAGCCGCCGGCCGAACTGGTAGGGAAACCCAAATTCGGAATCGGCGACACCGCCGCGTACTTCATCCCCAAATCCTACGGCGCCAAAGACCATACCAACAAAGTGCTCGATGCAGCCAAAAACCGTCAGCTGCAGATCGACGTGGCCAAAAGCCGCTACACCCTGATCCCGGTAGACAACAACACCAACCACTTCTTCCCCGGACTGCTGAAATGGCTCGACCCCGAACGCCCGGACATGAACTACGAGCAAGGCTCGCGCAACTTCATCCGTATGCGACTGGCCGAAACCTACCTCATCGCCGCCGAAGCTGCCGGAAGGAAGGGCGACTACGAAACCGCCGCCACATACATCAACGCCGTCCGACGCCGCGCCGCATACAAAGAAAACGAAGCGAAGCCGAAGGAATGGACCACCGTAGACGAAGGCGACCCCGAACGGCTGACCGCCTCCACCGAAGCGGACATGACGGTATCGGCCGCCGACATCAGCGGCGATTTCATTTCCTTCATGCTCGACGAGCGTTGCCGCGAAATGTTCGGCGAAATGAACCGCTGGGAAGACCTGGTGCGCACCGAAACGCTGCTCGAACGGGTAAAACGCTTTAACCCCGATGCCGCCAACAACATCCGCGAGTATCACAAACTGCGCCCCATACCGCAGAAACACATCGACCGCCTTTCGCCGCAACCGCCTTTGAACGAAGCGCAAAACGAAGGATATTACTGACATAAACATATGAATGAAAAAACGCCGTGCAGAATTTCCGCCGCAACTTCCGCCGCAGAAACCGCACGGTGTTTTTTATATCCCCCCTCAATCTGCTCCCCACCTTCATCCTCTCTTATTTTAACGTGAGTTAGAACCGAACGATAACCGCACCGTTTATGCGGCAGGGCTTTGCTTTGCCCTGCTTTCGCTGTCCATATCGCGTAACAGTACCTTAAGGAGACAATAATCAATCCATCTTGGAACAACGCGGAAATATTTCCGAGCAACGCGGAAATGTTTCCGAGTGACGTGGAAATGTTTCCGAGCGACGCGGAAATGTTTCCGAGCGACGCGGAAATGTTTCCGAGCGACGCGGAAATGTTTCCGAGTGACGCGGAAATGTTTCCGAGTGACGCGGAAATGTTTCCGAGCGACGCGGAAATGTTTCCGAGCGACAGGGAAATATTTCCGAGCGGCGCGGAAATGTTTCCGGGAGGCTTACAGGCAAACTTTTTCCGCCCGCGTAAAAGCGCTCCGGCAAAAACGACCGGCCGGATTAAACCTCTGCGTCCATCGCGACGCCGTGTTCAGTCCTCAATTTACCCTCCGCCGCTATCCGCAAGAAAAAACCACAGTGTTATTTTCATGCCGGCATACTGCAAGTCAAACTGTCTGTCTGCATATTATTATATATACGGAAGGAATCCGCTGTTGCGGCGAAGCGCTGCTGCGTTCCCGCTGTGCGGGCAGATTACATCCGCCGTTACAGGCGCGGGACGGAATCCCGCCGGAGCTGCGGCAAAAACAGACAGCCCGACCGCAAGCAACTGCGGCCGGGCTGTCTCCGTTTCATTTTTTGCGGGATCAGTACCCGAAGATGTCTTCCGGCTTGAGGAAAGTCACTGTGCCGATTTTATTCAGCGCCTCCACGTTAAGGTCTTTCGTGTCGCCGAGGATGCAGTACGTGTAAGGCTTGTTTTTGACGTACTGTTGCTGAAAGGCTTTCACGTGATCGAGGGTGAGCGACGGTATCTTTTCAAACAGTTCCCTGTTCCGGTCGGTCTCGAAGCCGAATTCCTGTGCGTCGAGATAGCTCCAGAGGACGTTGGCGCGCAGGGTGCGTTGCGTGCGGATATTGGTCAGGATGGCTTCTTTGGCGATGCCGAAGGCGTTTTCCGACTCCGGCATGTTGTTCAGGATGTCGTGGAAGGCGTCGATGGCGTCCGTCATCTTGTCGTTCTGCGTAGCGATGAAAGTCTGCATGTAGTACGCGCGGTCGGACTTGGCGGGGAACCGGTAGCCTGCGCTGGCGGAGTAGGCCAGCCCGCGGGCTTCGCGCATTTCCTGAAAGACAATGCTGTTCATGTTTCCGCCGAAGTATTCGTTATACATCGTGCGGTCGGCCTCTATCGCGCGGTCGAACTTCCCGCCTTTGTGGAACATGGACATGTAGATCTGCTTGGCGTCGTAGTGCGCCAGCAGCACGCGGTTTTCGTTCGTTTCCTGCTCGGCGAAAGGCGCGGGCGCGGGCACGGGCTGCAACGTTTCGCCCAGGGCATGACTTCGTTCGAGGGCGTCGGTAATCTGCTTTTCCGTCAGCGGGCCGTAGTAGAGGATGGTGTGTTCAAAGTTTTTGAGGTTTTTGGTACGGTTCACCAGCTCTTCGGGATTCATCGCCTTCAGTTCGGCTTCGGAGAGGATGTGCGTCTGCGGCGATTGGGCGCCCCAGACGGCGTACTGCCGCAGCGCATTGAAGTTGTCGTTCTGGTTGGTTTTGGCGTCGGCGCGGCTTTTGAGTATGTCCGTCACGAGATTGTCGTACACTTCGCGGTCGGGCTTCGCGTCGGCAAGCCTGTCTTCGAGGATGGCCAGCGCCTTGTCGAAGTTGTCGCTCAATCCGCTGATGTATACATATACCCGTTCATTGGTAGCCTGCACGCCGAAGGAACATGCCAGCCGGTAGAGTTCGCTCTTGATTTCCTCGGCCGTCCGGGTCGACGTGCCCAGATAGTTCAGGTAGTTAAAGGCCGTGCCGAGCGCCTTGTCGTGGTTGTTTCCCATTTCGAAGACGTAGTAGAGCGAGAATATCGGGTTCACCGTGTTCTGTTTGTAGAGCAGGGGTACTTTGCCCTTCACGCTCAGTTTCGAGAGATCCTTGTCGTAATCGACGAAGAGAGGTTCGATGGGACGCACTTCGCGCGCCTTGACGGAGGCGAGGAAGGCGCTCTCGTTGTCGCGGTTGGTCGAAATGGGCGTGATGGAGGGCTTGTCGAGTTTTTTGTCGCCCGGCGTGCCCTGACGTTTGTACACCACGGCATAGTTATCGTTCAGATACTTGTTTGCAAAATCTACCACGTCCTGTTTGGACAGTTTCGACTGGAGGTCGATGCGCCCCACGGCGTCTTTCCAGTCTATTCCGTTCACGAACGAGAAGAGCAGCAACTGGGCGGCATAGCTGTATGCTTCCTGCTGATAGTAGCGGTTGAGCTTGAAATTGTTGATGACGGCGTCGAGCAGCTGTTCGTCGAACTCGCCCTTCTTCAGCAGGTCGATCTGTCCCAACAGCAAATCTTTCACCTCGTCGAGGGTCTGTCCTTCCTTCGGGGTGCCGTAGAGGATGAACATCGTGTAGTCGGCCAGGATGTCCGTACCGCTTCCGCCTCTCAGCAGCTTCTGCTTCTGCACGAGGTTGAGGTCTATCAGGCCGGCCTTGCCGTTGGTCAGCAGGTAGTCGATAAACTCTATGACGGCCGCTTCTCTTGTATTGGCGGCGGGCAGGCGGTAGCCGATCATGATGTTCTCGGCTTCAAGGCCGACGACTTCTTTGACGACGGGCGTCTCGATGGGCTGTTCGGGAGAAATCTTGAGTTCGGGCAGTTCGCCGGGCGTCAGTTTGCCGAAATACCGGTCGACGGTCGCAATGACCGAGTCGGGATCAAGGTCGCCCACCATACATATCGCCATGTTGTTGGGGACGTAGTAGGTGTCGAAGTATTTCTTGATGTTGACGATGGACGGATTCTTGAGATGCTCCTGCGTGCCGAGAATCGTTTGCGTGCCGTAGGGATGGTGCGGGAAGAGGGCGTTCATCAGCGTGTCGGACATGCGCCAGCTGTCGCGCGTCAGGCCCATGTTGTACTCTTCGTACACCGTTTCCAGTTCGGTGTGAAAAAGGCGGATGACGGGGTTGGTGAAGCGGTCGGCCTGTATCATCGCCCAGTTTTCCACCTCGTTGGAGGGGATGTTCTCCATATACGCCGTCACATCGTAGGACGTGAAGGCGTTGGTGCCCTGCGAGCCGATGGCCGACATCAGCTTGTCGTACTCGTTGGGGATGGCAACCTTGGAGGCTTCCTGCGCCACGCTGTCGATCTCGGCGTATATTGCCTTGCGTTCCGCCTCGCCGGTTGTTTGGCGATACGTTTCGAACAGCGCCTCGATGCGGTCGAGCAGCGGCTTTTCGGCTTCGTAGTCGGACGTGCCGAAATGTTGCGTGCCTTTGAACATCAGGTGCTCAAAATAATGTGCCAGCCCGGTCGTTTCCGCCGGGTCGTTCTTTCCGCCCACGCGCACGCCGATAAAGGTTTGGATGCGCGGTTCGTCCTTATTGACGGAGAGAAATACTTTCAGTCCGTTGTCAAGCGTGTAGATGCGTGTTTTCAGCGGATCGCCGGGAACACTTTCGTAAGCATACTTCTTCGACGTGTTTTGACAGGCAACGGCCAGAAGTATGACGGCCAGTACCAGTACCGGAAACAAATAAATTCTTTTCATAAATCCACAAATTAAAGTTTTAATGTAAATCGCTTTTTAAATCCCTGCATATTATAATAGGTAAACGGATTTCAATGCTTATTCCCGCGCTTCCGCTTTCCGGAACACGGCTTCTATTTCTTCGAAGGTGGCGGCGCCTTCGTGCACCTTTTCGCCGTCCACGTAGAAGGTCGGGACGTAGTAGTAGTCGTAGCTGTCGGCCACCTCCGGTTCTTCCGATTCTTCAATCATTTCGATTTCCGGATTTCCGAAGCCTTCCCGTTTCTTCAGTTCGTCGATGTACGACAGCGCCTTTTGACAGTAGGGGCACGCCTTGAGGTAAAATAACTTGATTGGTTTCATTACGTTCATATTTTAATTGAAGGTTTGTACATGTCTTCGGCTGTGATGCCGCACTCTTTTTTCATCCTGATGCAGTACTCCAGTTTGCCGATGTCCCGCAGCCCGTTGTTTGTGCCGAAAGTAAACTTCACGCCGGCTTCCTTTGCTTTCAGGATGATGGCCTTGTTCGGGATTTTGTAGCGGGCGTTTATTTCGAGCGCTTCGCCGCTTTTAGCCAGCGCGTCCACGAAGCGGTTCATCCGTGCTTCGGTCCAGAAAGCGTCGTACTGCCCGTCCATCGGTTCGGGGAGGAAACAGGGATTTACGTACACGTCGGCCGGTTCTTTCAGCACTTCGCAGATACGGTCTACAATCAGGTCCATGTACTGCTGCCGGTCGTCGTCGATCCACGTTTCGTCGGGCATCCACAGGCGCGTGCGCCGTCCCTTGTCGTCGGTAAAGGTGAGGGCGTCGGTAAAGACGTAGTCAAATTCATCGCGCACGGCCTGCGAGAAGGTTGTCACCCATTCGCGTCCTTCGGCCTGCATGGCGAGGATGAACGGCTGCGCGCGCATACTGTCGAGGAAGGCAAGCGCCCCCGCGTCGTCCGTAACCGGGAATCCGATGCCGCAATTGGGCGCAACGGCATAGTTGATGCCCAGTTTGCGCGACATTTGCGCCGCTTCGGCTTCGGTCAGCCCGCCTTTCAGGTGCACGTGATAGTCGAGCACGGGAAAGTCTTCCTGATGCAGGCGGATGATTTCGTCGCGCTGTTCGTCGCCGGCTTCGGCCAGCTGCGCCTGTACGACGGCCGGGTCTGTGCGGAAAGTCTTGACGGCAATGCGCCTGAACTGTATTTCGCCGGCTTCGCTTGCCAGCGCGAACGTGCCGTCCGAGAGCAGGGCGCCTTCGTTCGGCGACAGGCGGCAGGGCGCGGAGGGTTCGATGTATTCGACCACCGGTCGGCCGTCGACGGCGATCGTGACGGCGCGTCCGGACACGCGCACGGTCATCGTGAACCAGTCGCCTTCGCGGACGAAACTTTTCGTCAGGTTGCGAACCGAAAGCAGGCTGCCGGTCATTTTCCACCAGACGGGGTCGTTGCGGTCGTTGTTGACAGCTACGCGGTAGCCCTTCGTCTGCGATTTGTCGGAATGGAAGGCGACGAATCCTTTCCCGCCGGGGAGGGTGCGCATTTCCATTTCCAGTTCAAAGTCTTTGTAGCGGCCGTTTTTCAGGACGGCCGTCGCGCCGTCGCCTTTGAGAGACAGGATGCCGTCGGCTACGACATGTTCGCCCGTCGCTTCCCAGCGTCCGGCGTCCGTTCCGTCGAACAGGACGCCGTCGCCCGGCGACGAATGGCAGGCGGCCAGCAGCGCAATCGCTGCAAGCGACGCAAAAAAGATTGTTCTTCTCATCATGCTTAATCTTGTGTTTGGGTTATTGTTTTTATGTTCCGCAAAATTATGTATTTCCCGACGAAGAACGGGCTATGCAGTAATCTTTAACTGATATATCGGCCATCGTTTTGCTTATTTGCTTCCGACGACGGATATTCCTGCCAGCCTGTCGTAGCGGGTGCCCATCGGACGGTAGTACACGAGGATTGTATATTCGTTTTCCGTCTGGAAATAACTTCCTTCGGCGGGCTGCACCGAGGCTTGCGTTTCGCCGTCGGGCACGAACGCATATTGATAGTTGTAATAACCCTGCTTCATGAGCATCGCCTTTTCGTACCGTCGCGTTTGGGGATTATATTCCATCAGGCTGTTTGCGTCGAAACGGTTTTGCACGAAATCGCCGAGCAGGTACAGTTTGCCGCCCGGTATCGGTTCGGAGGCGTAAGCGAAGTGGACGATGTAGTAGTCCGCTTCCGTGTCGGGGTCGTCGCACCGGCTGCAATTGATGAAGAAGCGTCCGTTCTGGTCTTCGTCATACAGGTACGCGCGGTTGTTGCGGCTATTGTCAATCTCCACGTCGGCATGATAGTAAGGGTTGAAATAGCGGATTTGCGCAATGCCAAGCCCGTTGTAGCTGTGCGTGAGGAATTCGATGCGCCGGTATTCGTTCCCTCCCTCGAAAATCAGGGCGGGGATATGCTCGTAGCTCAGTTTCCTGTCCGCCACATGCGTGGGCTGTATGCCCGTCACCTCGGTGTCCGCCCGGTTATTCCGGAAGACGTGCACTTTGAGGTCGGTTTGAGGCCAGGCTACGGGCGTTTTCCGGCAGTCTATTTGGAAGTCGAGCTGCTGGTACGCCGTGTTGAACGATACGTCCGTATTGCTCCGTACGGTAGCGTTGATGTCGAACAGCGATTCGTATACAAAAAAGCGTGCCGTAAGGACAGGCCTGTCCGGCGCATCTTCGTGACATATCCGGAGGAGATAGTTGCCGGATACCTTGAAGCGCATGTTTTCGTTCGGCAGGCGGAGGCGGAAATGGGTGTAGTGCGTCGTGGTGGTCATTGCCTGCGCATAATCGTCGATCGGCATCCCCTGGAAGCCGTCCATATATTCGGGCTGCACGAGCGTGGATTGTGTCCGGTCTTCGTTGCAGTGGATTACGGAATACAGGTATTGCCCCCGGCTGTGATTGAGTACGTCGAAATCGACTTCGAGCACATCGTCGCCGTCCAGTTCGATGAACGGCGCGGAGATAAGTTCGCCGGCCACGCCCATCCGGAAGCTTTTTATCCGGTCGGACAGCGCTTCGGTGCGGTACACGTCCTGCGCATACAGCGACATCAGCGTCCCGAACAGGCATGGCGCGACGGAGAGGATCAGTTTTTTCATACGTGGTTATGCTTTTTATTTATTCGGGTATAAAGATACGGTTTAGTCTTGAAACCGACGCCGTCATCGCGCCGGTTTGTGAACGCTCCGGACAGGCGGAGGCATTTGGTTGCCCCGTGACCCGGCAACATTTGCGGGAACAGGCGCCGGCGGTTCAAAAAAACGCGGGGGATGAAGAAAAACTCCATCCCCCGCGCGCGTCATTCGTTCCGCTTATGCGTCAGATTGATTCCAGAAACAGGATGATGGCATCCCGGTCTGCCTTGGACAGGCTGCGGAACTTGTCTTTCGAGATTTGCGCGTCGCCGCCGTGCCACATGATGGCTTCGGTGTAGTTGCGCGCCCGCATGTCGTGCAGATGTTCGCTTGCCCCGGTGCATGTGCCCGACAGCCCGCGCCCCCACAGCGGCGTTGTGCGGCACCATCCGGTACGTATGTCGTTTACCATATCGAGGCGGTGCTGAAGGAAGTCGGAATACGGCCATATTTTCTGATGCGGATAGCGTGGCAACTTGCCGGCAACGAGCGGGTCGCCGGTATAATTGTCCGCGCCGGTTGTCCACGACGGGCGGTGGCAGAGGGTGCATCCTATTTCGTAGAACTTCGCCTTGCCCTGCTGCACCGTGGGGTCGTCGAGATTGCGCGCGGCGGGAACGGCCAGCCCGCGGTGCCATATCATGAAGTCCACGTAGTCTTCGTCGCTCATCTCGGCGGGCAGTTCCTTCGACATCAGTTCGGCGTATATCGTTTCCGCGTCTTTACCGAGCGCCTGTTGTATGGCTTCGTTTTGCGACATGGCTGTGGCATACGCCGTCGTGATGTAGTGGTAGCGCCTGTCGGAGCGCGTCACGTTGGTAATGTTCCAGATGGCATTGGCGCCGGGGCCGTTTTGCAGCGTACCGCGCGTCAGTCCGTAGGTGAAGCGTCCGGGATGCGACGTGCCGTCGACCTCGCGGATAAAGTTCTCCGGCCGGTACTTGGCGTCGTTCAGCGGCAGCCCCAGGCTTTTCTCGTACGCATATTGCGCCAGCAGCGAATCGTCGGGGATGGCGTCGACCAGTCCCGTGCCGTAAATGCCGATAGTGGCTTCGAGGCGGACTTTGTAGAAGTCGGGCATGGGGACGTGGAACGATTCGCGGGGAATGGTTACTTCGGGATAAATCAGGTTGTACTTTTCGCCGTCGGGAAACGTATTGCCGTATTCGTCCGTATGCTGTCTCCATTCGATTTTTATTCCCGTCTCGTCTATCGGCGGCAGGAAGGGCGCAACGGCCTGCACCTGCGGCATACCGGTGAGTTGCGGGACGTAATTGTCGTTTTCGTCCGTAACGACGAGCAGGTATCCGTTTCCGAAATCGTTGGCGCGGTAGCGTTCCATCCGCTTGCCGTGTCCGTAGCCCGGATGGCAGGTGATGCACGAACTGCGTACCGAGACGGGGCCAAGGCCTGTTCGCGTACCGGTGAGGTTGGTGTTGAACTCGTGTTCAAAGAAGGCCTCGCCCAACTGGAAGCCGTACGAAAGGCCCTGTTCTTCGACCGCCGGCGAAGGCTGTTCGTAGGCGAACGGCGTTTCGTTGAACACGGTGCCGAGCTTTCCGCCGGTGTAATATTCTTCCGACAATTCTCCCGTCTCCGGGTTCAAGCCGTTGCCGCCGTCCTCACATGCCATAAAGGACAGCGACAGTATAAAAGCAATGTATACCTTAATTTTTTTCATCTTGCACTTTCTCCGTGTTTATTTCTGCAACAAAGTCTTTACTTCGGTCAGGATACCGGTCAGTTCCGCACATGCGTCCATTGCTTCGCCTGCCTGTGGCGAGGCATAGTTTTGTGCAAAGGGATAGGGGATGGCGTTGATTTTGTCGATGGCGTTCCGGATGGAAGCCCGCAGTTTTTCGTCCAGCGCGGCATCTTCCTTTTTGACGTAGTCGCTTACCGACGCGCCGCGCGCGTTTTCTACTCCGCCGAGACAGGCATTTTCGATGCTCCTGATGTTGTCTGCAAAGTCGACTTTCGAGTTGTAGCTGTACGGCGATTCGATGTAGTCGACATCGTCCTTGTTGTAGGAGGTGCCTATTTTCACCTCGCCTACTTCGGTCGAAATCGTAAGACATCCTTCGATGATGGCCACCACGGCGTCGGTTACGGTACGGTAAGTACTGCCCGGCCGGCCGGCGTTCAGCATGTTTTCGCCGTACGAAACGGCGCTGTTGGAGGGCGTGATGGCAAGTTCAAGTTCCTCTATCAGGTTTTGCTTGAAGGAGGTGACGTTGTCGATTCCCGCCCACGATGCTTCGAGGCGGATACACTGGTTGCGCAGGTCGCCGCTTACGGCTGCGGCGTAGATCAGTTCGCCGTCGGTGATGGCGGATACGTCTTTCGGGCTACCTTCGGCAAAGAGGATGTATTCGATGCCGTGGAATCCGAGCAGCGAATAGCCCAGATGTTCGGCCACCCATACGTCGCCGTCGTCGCCGGACATGCTTTCGATGAAGTCCGCGTTTTTGATTGTGCTGAGAAACGCAGGTTCGTCGAGCGGCCAGGTGTCGATGTGCGGATCGATGCCGAAATCGGCCACTGCGCCGTAGAGGAAGGCTTCGCTTCTTTCCCAGTACACGCGGGAGGCTACCCACGCATCGGTAACGGCTTTGAGATTGGCCTGCGTCCTGTTTTCCTTCAGGCCGACGAGCGCGTCGTAGAGGGTGATCGTGGCATCGGCCAGCGACTTGTAGGTCGAAATGACCGTGTTGTTCACATACTGCGGAATAATCGCCGCAAATTCTTTTTCCTTCGCCTCGGACGGGTTGATGTCGTCACCGTCGTCGCCACAGGAAACCGTGCTGCCTGCACACATTGCTGCAAGCAGCAGATAAACACTAAATTTAAACATTTTCATTTGTATATGCTTTTAAATTAATAAAGATGATTCATTTGGAGAAAAACCCGGCATAGGCAATGCCGACGGAAACGGAATGTTCATTGTTGAACGGCGCCTGAAGCAGCCCGGCGGAATATTCGGCCTTGACGACGATGTCTGCTATGGGGAACCAGTTCAGTCCGCCCACGATCCGTTGCCGTCCGCACCACTTTTCGTCCTGCACGTCACGGGGCGTTTTAAACATCGAGTCATAGTATTCGTAACGTCCGAAGAGATACATTTTCTGATTCTGCTGCCTGAGTGTCGGGATGTGCGCAAATAAGTCGTATCCGGCTTCCGCACCTGCCGCGACGGCGTCGGAGGCTATCGCCGTGCGTGGCGACGGCGACTGATTGGGCAGGCTCCGGTTGTAGGTCGATATGTTTTTCGCATCGTTCAGATGGCCGTAGTCGAAATATCCGCGTGCCGTGACGCGACTGCCCCTGTATTCGAAGTCGAAACTGCCGATACCGACAAGCCCCCTGATGTGGTCGAACTTTTCGGCATACGAAGGCATCAGGCTGTTCCTGAAACTTTCCCCGCAGTAGGCGCTTATGCCCATCCTCAAGCCGCGAAAGGAATAGTTGTCGAGGCGCAGGGCGACGGCATACTTGTTGGCGATCCTGAATTCGTAGGGAGACGCGGAGGCATTGCCGATCCATTTATCGCTGCCGAACAGTTCGGAGTCGAGCGCAGGAAGCAGCATGGCTTCGTAGCGCCAGTCGGCGACACGTCCCCAGACGCTGATGCCCGTTTCGTGCCACGTACAGGGGAGTATCGTGCTCTCGCCTTCGGGGCGGTACACGGTGAAAAACTGCGTCGGCAGATGATTCCCGTTCGTCAGCCCTATGGGCACAATGATATGCCCGGCGCGTATATTCAACGCCGCGGTAATCGTCTTCTCTATCCAGAACTGTTCGAGCACCACTTCGCCGCCGCGCTCTATCTCCTGTTCATACTCGCCGCCCTCTTCGGGTTCGACTTCCATGGCCGACTCTGTCCCGCCGTGCTCAAACTCAATCTCCGAATTGACGCGCCAGCCCTTCCCGAACTCGTAACCTACGAAAAAGACAACGTGCGGCAAGTCGAAACGTCCGTGCGACGGGTCGTTTACGTGCGACTCCGGCTGCATGTACCGGAACGGACTGCCGCTGTAAAAATTACGGCTATAAACCGCTTCCGCATAACCGCCCAGCGTCAATCCCGAAAAACGGGGAAGGCTTTCCTGCTTCCCATCCTCGCCTTCGCGGGCGAACACCGTAACACATATTCCTGAAAAAACAATCAGGAAAACAATCTTTATCTGCTTCATCATTCCTTGATAAACTTTAAATGTAAAAAAATCATCTCTGTTTCTTTGAATTGTCAAAAATGAGGGTGAAACCCTGTTAATCCTTTTAAAAGCCGCAACAAAGATATATAATTTTTTTCGACGACAAAGATATTCCCGTTCCCCGTATCAATCAATACCGACAAATAGCTATTATCCGGCAAATAAATACCTATTCATAACAGACGATACACGGTACACGGTGAATTTTCCCCGTATGTGGTTTCAAAAATACTTCAAACGCCCCGAAAACCGTTTTGAATTTACAAAAACGTATGTATACAGCATGAAATATTGCCGACGTTGCCGCCGATAATGTCGACGTTGTCACGAAGAATGTCGACGTTGTCACGAAGAATGTCGACGTTGTCACGAAGAATGTCGACGTTGTCGCGAAGAATGTCGACGTTGTCGCCGAGAATGTCGACGTTGTCACGAAGAATGTCGACGTTGTCGCCGAGAATGTCGACGTTGTCGCGAAGAATGTCGACGTTGCCGCGAAGAATGTCGACGTTGTCGCGAAGAATGTCGACGTTGTCGCGAAGAATGTCGACGTTGTCGCGAAGAATGTCGACGTTGTCACGAAGAATGTCGACGTTGTCGCCAAGAATGTCGACGTTGTCGCCAATAATGTCGACGTTGTCGTGAAGAATGTCGACGTTGTCGCCGAGAATGTCGACGTTGTCGCGAAGAATGTCGACGTTGTCGCCGAGAATGTCGACAATACACGAAATATTAGTGTTGCCGCAAGTCGAAATTATCAAGCGCCAAATATTGTTTCTCTAATATGTTACAATCAGATCGGACATTTTTTTTCGGTTTCCATCCGCAACAATTCAATTTAATTCGATTACTTTTGCGAATAAAATATTAAAATAATCGCAATGAACAAACGAATGTACTTAATCGCAGCATGTTTATTGCCGATCTTACTGTCGGCACAAACAGATGAACCGCAATTATGGGGGAAATGCACCCTCGACGATCTTCAAAAAGCGCCTTATTCGGAATGGTATACTGCAAACTATGCCGGTTACGAACCCAATCCCGCAATAGTCCGACAATTGAAAAATTTCGACCTTAAAGATTATTCGGCGACAGTTTATATGGGTACGTGGTGCGGCGACAGCCGTCGCGAAGTCCCGCGTTTCATCAAGATATGGGATGCGGCCGGTTTTCCGCAACAAGGGATAACAGTGATTGCCGTCAGTGCGGAAGATTCCGTATACAAGCAATCCGTCACCCGCGAAGAACGGGGCAAGCACATCTACCGTGTACCTGTCTTCGTCATATCAAAAAAAGGCAGCGAAGTGAACCGGATTGTCGAAATACCCGTGGCGACGCTCGAACGGGATTTGCTGGCAATTTTGAACAACAGATATACGCCTAATTACGAATCGTACATATATCTTTCCCGATGGTTCGACGAAGGCGTACTGAACGACAAAAACATTTCGCACCGAGGGCTGGCGCGGCATATAAAACACCTGACGCAGTCGGTTGGCGAACTGAACGGTTACGGATACGTACTGTCCAAAAGCGGCGGCGAGGGACTGGAGGCGGCGATAAACGTTTTTAAAATAAACGCATACCTGTATCCCGAAGCATGGCAGCCTCTGATGTCGCTTGCCGAAGCGCTGTATGACAAAGGCGACGGCGAACAGGCGCTCAAAACGATCCAAAAGGCTATCGGACTGAACAGGGATGTACGAAACGTAAAAAGCCTGCTCGAACTGGAAGATAAAATTAAAACCCTCATAACGACCGTATCATATTGATGCGACATTATGAGGATTTAAGAGGTTCCTGGCGGACTCGAACCGCCGTAAACGGTTTTGCAGACCGGCGCCTAACCCCTCGGCCAAGGAACCGTTTCGTTTTTTGAACGTGCAAAAGTATCTATTCTTTTTGAATTACAAAAGAAATAATGAATGAAAATCATTTATGAAGACAATCATTTGATTGCCGTCAATAAAAACTGTCACGAAATCGTACAGGGCGACAAAACCGGCGACGCACCGCTTTCCGAGGCGGTAAGCGCATGGTTGAAAGAGAAACACAATAAGCCCGGAAACGTTTTTACCGGCGTGACGCATCGTCTGGACAGACCCGTGACGGGCATTGTGCTTTTTGCCAAAACGAGCAAGGCGCTTGCGCGAATGAACGAGAAATTCCGTCTGGGCGAAGTCCGGAAAATCTACTGGGCGATAGTCAAGAATCCTCCGCCCCATCCCGAAGACGAATTAATCCACTGGCTGATACGCAACGAAAAACAAAATAAAAGCTACGTGTGCAATCCGGAAAGGCAGGGCGCGAAAGAAGCCGTATTGCGTTATCGATTGATTGCACGATCGGAACACTACCATCTGCTGGAAATCGACCTGAAGACGGGACGCCACCACCAGATACGATGCCAACTCGCCCACATCGGTCTGCCGGTCAAGGGCGACCTGAAATACGGCGCCGAACGTTCGAACCCCGACGGAGGCATCTGCCTGCACGCGCGGCAAATCTCGTTCGCACATCCCGTGTCCCAAATGCCTGTCGATATTATCGCCGCCGTTCCTTCGGATAATCTATGGAAAACGCTTTCGGGATCAATTATCCCATAACGGATTGTACATGACAAGCGAGTTGTTGCCGAAACCTATGAAAATCAAATCTTCCGTTGCGTACATGCATTGTATGTCGCGCATCGACGACGGGAGCAATGATTTCGTACGCCAGAGAGCGGTTTGCGGATTGTATTCATGAATCCTGTACGATTCGTCTATGACATAGATTTTCTTCTTGAATGCTACCCCAACCAGTACACCGTTGCCGAGCGCCGCAAGTTCCGTTTCCACCGCCCATGTCATCATTTTATCCGCAGATTTCCACAAAGTCCTGTTGCATACGCCGAATGTATTCTTGCCGAAACCTACATAAACGATGCTGTCGATACCGACGGCTATCCCGCCGTATTGCGCCTCCGGGAGTGTGGGCTTTGTCGTCCACGTTCCGTCCACATTTGCCGTGTATTCCCATACCTCATTTTTAGCGGTATCTTTCATTCCGCCGAAATAATATATCTTATCATCCAGCGCAACGCCTGTCCGGAGATAAGCCGAATCCGGCCCTTTCGGCATCGGATACCACGTATTGTTGGCCGGGACATACTGGTAAAAAGCATTGCTTGCCTTGTTGTTTTCACTCATCCCACCCAGCACATACGCGGTTTTTTCAATGCCGACGACGACCGACTGCCATTTGAACGCGCCGGCGGGATGTGGCCACAACTTCCTCCATTTGCCTTCCGGCCTGTCGTAACTAAACAGCTCAGCCGTATAATTAGGCCCTATGTCGCCGCCCAGCAGGTAGAATCTGTTCCCTATTATGAAATAGGCGGACGAGGCTTCCAGAGGCGTTGTACCCGGGAATGGGGAGAGGCCGCCGTTAAATATTTGCGGGGTGGTAATCGTCATGGTTTCGCCGTATGACTCGCCTTCGCTGTTCCTTGCGTATGCGCGTACATAATAAGTTGTTTCACCTCTCAGGCCGGACAACTCTATTGAGAAAGTTTCGCTCACTCCAATATTTACCTGCATGTCGTCTGCCGTGGTTGGCTTCGTATTGGTCAACGAATAGCATACGCCTTTTGCGATAATCGACGATTTACCCTGATCCAGAATTTGTCCTCCGAAAACGACTGTTCCCAATGCATTGTTGACTGCCGGCAAGTTCGTTTTCAGCGAAGGCAACTGGCTTTTTGTTTGTATAACAAGTTGATTGCTGTATACCGTTCCGAACCCGTTCTTTGCATAGGCTCGGAAATAATAGGTTTGATGAGGTATCAATCCGTCAATTTGCGCCACAAAAGGTCCTATTTCGCCTCTGAAACGGCAAGGTATCTTGATGCCGCTTTCGGTAGAGGGCATCGGATTTTCACTCCAGCAAAATCCGCTCTCGTCAATCGTACTGTCACCTCCTTCGAGCACGCCCGATACTACAGTCACCTCCGTATATCCGATGTCTGTCGAGGGATTCAGCACTTTTGCCGAGTCGATTACAGGTTTGCCGTTTCCGGTAGTAAAATATACTACATTATTGCCGGCGAAAGTCCCGAATTGATTGGAGACAAACGCCTGTACATAATATCGCGTGTCTGCGCTCAATCCCGAAATATTACACAGGAACGAATCGCCTACGATAGGATTCGTGCTGCGGACAGTATCCTTATTCGTCATGTCTGCGGACAGTGCCTTGAAAATGCCGTAGGACACAATCTCTCCTTCACCGTACAATTCTATTTTTCCGCCGCCTACGGCCGTAGTTGCCCTGCGGTTCGTGACTTCAAGTGTACGGACTTTTCCCAGTCCGCTATTGGTTGTAAGCGAATCCTCGTCCGAATAACTCATGCCTTTTTCATTGACGGCATATGCGCGGAAGTAGTATTTCGTATTTCCCTGCAAGTTTTTAATGGTATCGGCAAATTCTCCTTTCCCATTTCCGGCTGCAATATACCGGCCTGATACAACCGTCGGCAAAGTCTCCGTACCCCAACAAAATCCGCGCTCGGAAACTGCATACCCGTTTGCCTTGACAACGTTCGATTTCAGCACAATCTCCGATGCCGTGTAACCGACAAATTCTATACTGCCTAATTCCGGTGCGGCGCCGTTTACCACATCGACAGGGATATCCTTGTTATCGTCCATGCAGCTATATGCAATACCTGCACACACCGAGATTAAAAATATTTTCCGTATCACGTCCCAATTCATACTGTTCCCGATTCAAAAACAAACACCTATCCCTATACCGGGATATACATAACTGAAATTTAAAACACTGCAACCTGCCGTTCCATAGAATCTCTTGCCTGTAAAGACAACGACATCGGCATCGACCAGTACGCCTTTTTTCGACTTGTCCATGTCTTTTACCCAAAAATCGGATAATTTGTTTCCTTCGTCATCCTTAGAATCATATTTTACCAGCCGGTCACGTTGCCAGTAACCCACTCCTGCCGACAGATACACGCCGGAGAACATTTTCACCATCATACCGACGGAACCCATCATGGTCGCATTCCATTTACTTTCTCCTGCATACCCGGCAAAATCAAACTCAACGCCTTCCAACTCCACTCTTTTTTCTTCCTTAAAATATCTCATCTTTCCGTTTTCCTTTTGAAAGGATAAATCGGAACGCAAACGCAGATACCACCCCAGTTTACTGTTGTATCCTCCGATCTGGAGGCCAAACGGCGCAATGGGAGAAAAATGATAGCCGATCAAAAAGTTCATTCTTTCTTTCGGTACGATGATTTGAGACGTTATCATGGCATAAGACTGACGCGCCTGCTCCAGCTGGTTTTTCCAATAATTGGCGGACGATTCGCTTTTGGCTGTTCCGATGCCTTCCGCATAAAACACAATCAACTTATTCATGGCGACAGTATCATTTTCTATTGCCAATTCATTCAAGCAATTCAGACACTTGGTCATTACCGTACGCATGGACAGATGCATCGTTTCGTCAGCCATCCATATTTTCGTCAATTGGTCGATACTGTACGAATTACAATATGTCACACCTTCTTCATACCACATTTTGGCGTCGCGATAGTCTTTTTTCCCCATCGCTTCGTCCCCCCTGCGATTATATTCGGTCTGTCGCTGTGCATACACACCCAACGGAATCAACAACATGCAAACCACAATTATCTTTATCATCTACAACTCATTTTAATATGATGTCAAACCATTCCCTACTCGCGCTCCGTTCACATCATAAATATCATACAAATGGTCTTCGCGCTCAAATGCACGCCCGTTTACAGAGGGAGCTACACTCAAATAAATGGCTTCAATACGCTCAAACCCTTTCGAATCGATTGCTCCGTACCGTCCGTTCGATATTTTACGGACAATCATGAAAGACCCAAATGGATATTTTTCTTCATACAAAACCTTTCGTTCGCTAATTCGCTGTTCTTCCGCCTTATCGTCGCATGCGATGCTCAAGAGAAGTACTTCTTCCGTCACTTTTAAGTCTTTGGCCTTGACAAAATCTACTTTTGCTTCGGCATATTTTTTTTGTTCCATTTTCGTTTTTCCGCTTGCTACCAGAGCGGCATACTTTGTCTCAATTGCTTCTTTTTCTTCAAGTTTTATTTCTTCCGTCTTGTTATCGACATTTTTACGTATCGCTTCTTCATCAGTCGTATCCTTCGGCGTTTTTTCAGCCGACGTATTGGACGTTGTTAATGCGGAAACGGCCTGCCTGCCATTTGCTTTATTCGTATCTTTTTCGGACACGGCAAGTGAAACGTTTTCTATCGGCTTTGCATTTCCCACATCTACAAGAACCCGAGTCGAATCCGGATTTGTCATCAATGATGAAACATTTATTGCCGACCCGTCCAAATCCAGAATGTATGTAACCGTCCAACCGAAAATAGCTACAAATGTAATAAATAAAGGTATCAATACGCGCCTTTTTCGTTTTTTTCTTGCCTGTGCTTTCTCTAAATTTTCATCGGCTTGGCCTTTGTCTTGTTTCTGATGCGAATCGTAACGAAAAGTCGTACTGTCATTTTCATTGGCCGTCAACTTGGGTTGTTCCGAAAAGGTATTTTCTATTTCTTCGAAGTAAGAAGGAATATCCAGTTCATTAAGCATCTGCCTTACGGATTGATACCGTTTAACCGGATTGATTTTCATTGCCTTCATAATGACGGCTTCGGTTTGCGGTGTAATCGCCTTATTCAGTTCCGAAGGTTGAGATATCGGCTTGGTTGCTCGCAAGATGGATTCGGTCGGGATAATTCCGGTCAGCAGGTTATACATGGTTGCGCCGAGAGAATATATATCGGGACAAGGCGAGAAATTTTGTATTCCATCGGTATCATACTGTTCGATGGCGGCAAATCCTTTGGACAGAGTAAGCATGGTCGTACTCGTTTCCTGCTGCTCAATGTCGTAGCGTTTGCTTACGCCAAAATCTATCAGACGGGCATTGTTTTTCTTATCTATCAGTATATTATTAGGCTTAATATCCAAATGGAGGATGCTTTTCTGATGGACAAACTCCAGAGCCTGTCCGATTTGATATACGTATTTCAATACTTTCTTCTCCGGCAAAACTCCTTCTTTCTCAAGCATATATTTGAGCGAACAACCCTGTATGTATTCCATTGCAATATAAGCCGTATCATTTTCTTCGAATACTTCCAGTACGTTTACGATATACGGATGATGAACTTCGGAGAGAATTTTCGCCTCCTTAATCAATTTCTCCTTAAATTTGGAGAAAAGGATTTTCCCGGTTTCGGAATGTACTTTCACGCTCAGCGTATCGTTATCGCGCAAACAATAGTCTTTGAAAAAATATTCCTTGATACAGACAGGCACATCAGTCCTTACCGTACCCAGATTTCCTTTCACCTCAGTACTCCAAACACCCAAATATGTGATACCAAAACCTCCTTGGCCAATCACATCTGTTATATGATACTTTCCCTTTTGCAAATAGTGTCCTGTTGGTAAATGCATAGTTACCGTCCGCAATTAAACTTTCTACCTGCAAAGATATGTTTTTTATATGAAAGTATAAAGAAAAGACAAAATAAATTGTTTGTAGCTAATCGAATTTTGCACGTTTTGTATCGGCAAAATATAAAAGGAGTAGTTGTCGCGTGCCTTTTTACTGCATGATTCGACGATTGTGTTTTTGATATTTTCTGTTGAGACTGAAACCTTAAATATCTCTGCAAGTGCATCATTCATCACACATTCGGTTACTCCGTCCGTACACATGAAGAAATAATCTCCCGCCTGAATGTCCGTAATCAACGTCACGTCCGCTTCCGTCGGATTATCCGTTCCACTGATGGCTCTGGTGATAATGTTTTTCCTGGGATATGTTTTGGCTTCATCTTTCGTAATTTGTCCCAACTTAACCAACGAGTTGACTAACGAATGATCTTCGGTCTGAAATAAGGTCTCCCCCTTGCGAAACTGATAAATACGGCTGTCGCCGATATGGGCTATCGTAATTCCCGATTTCCCGATATATACCATTGTGAGTGTGGTCGCCATACCTTTGGCTTCGGAATGCATCTGTACATATTCGTCAAAACGGGTTTCGGTATAATGAACGGCTTTATTGATAAATTCCGGAGTCGGGTCGCCGTCAATAAACGTGGAAAAAAAAGTCTGAAAAGATTCGCAGGCCAACGCGCTGGCTATCTCTCCTTTTTCGGAGCCACCCACACCATCGCAAACAATAAAAAGTTTTTGATTGGAAGTGACTAATTCGGACAATGGAAAAACAGAATCTTCATTTTGCCTCCGTCCTCCTCTTTCACTAATTGCAAAAGGTCTTTCTATTTTTATATTCATGATTACAACTCATTTATATTATTCGCAAAATTGCAGTTTGGTATCTCCTATTACAATTTCATCATTGTTTTTCAACACAATCACTTCTCCTTCATCCAAATACCGTCCGTTATACAGAGTATGATTCTTACTGAGATTATCCGAAAGAGAATGTATTAGACCTCCTTGTGCACTTTTTTTTATTTCTATTCGTATATGACCGCGGCTCATTGATTTATCCTGTGTGTCGATACATATATCCGCCTTGGATGCCGAAGCTTTCCGGCCTACGATGTAAATCCCTTCCTCCTGTAAAGGAAACGTCTGTTCCGGCGTGTATTTATTAGGAAAGACGATTAATTTTCCTCTACCTTTTTTAGAGGTTTGGATCACCAACGTATCGGGACCGGATGCTTGGCATTCTTTCTGCAATTCCCGCAACAGGGAAACAGATATTTCCTGTTTGCATTTAGGACATTTAAAAGACGTTATCCCTTTAGGGATTTTCTGTTCATCAACTTTTAAACCTACTCTGCAATGCGGGCATTTTACCGAAATCATAGAGTAATAGACACATCAATATCATCCGCGCCGGCGAATACATCCATGACGTCCATATCCGTAACGATTTCAACATCATCCGATAATGAGATGAAATCGGGCGTATCATCATAACTGTCGTCCATGTCTATGACTACTACTTCATTCCACAAATCGTCATTGTCTATCGAGACAAATGTACTTTCTTCAATCATAACTTATAACATTTTAAATTTTATTTCTATATACTTGGTTAACATTCCAAGCACACAAAAATACGTACAATTCAAAACATGTGGTTTGTTTTTCCCGAATAACGTACAAACACGGGGGATTACTGTACAAAATACTGCTTTTGTGAAACGATAATCGGCGTATGTATTATTTCTTCATCCATTTTGCTCTGCATGTGCCGACAGGGCATTGCTTTTTGTTGGCAAGCGATTCCCATGGGATTTCGCCCAGAAATGCGCCGCATTTGGGACAAACATAATCTATTTTAAACCGGTTTACAATGTTTTGCAGCAACTCCGGAATTTTTGCCGATTGTCTTGCTCCTAAATAAATACCTGCGGTTGGCGCACATACTGCGAGGATGAGGCTGACGATAATCAGAGTATGATTGCTTTTACCAACAAGTCCGATAATCAACCCCACTATGCCAATGACTGCAAATGGAAATGACTGAAAAAGTCTCGTTTTAAACTGATTGGACGACTGTATGCGAACTTTTTCACGGACATAATTGTCATAAACCTGTTTAAGGGCAGCAAATTCTTCGCTGTAATCATTGTCATATTTCAGAGCATCCCTGATATTCAGTATATAATTGTTTCCAAGTACAACCGAGTCGGTTGCCTCAATTTTTTTTCTTATTATCCTGTCCTTGTTGACAAAAGTGCCGTTTGTCGACCCTACATCTTCGATGTACAGTTCGCCCTTCTCATTTTTTTCCAGTTTTGCATGATAACGACTTACATGAGGATCGTCTACCACAAATTCATTATCTTTCGCTTTTCCGATTCTGACAATCATCATGGCTTTACTCGACATTTTTCTTCGGTTTGGCTCCTTCCTGTTCTAACATATCTTTTAATGCTTTCAGCGGCTCCTTGGAGACAATCAATTCTCGCGGCTTGCCTCCGGGCGTCAGCAGTAAAAGCTTTTGCTTCGGCAAATTGATTTGCAGGATATAGTTCTTGTTGACAATAAAACTTTTACCCACCCGAATTAACATTGATTGCGAATCCAGATACTGGGTTTGAAACATTTCTTCAATCTTGCCGATATTGATGGCAAACGTAAACTGAAGACCTTCGCTCAGTAACAGCTTCGTGTAATTTCTATCTGCTTCAAAATAAAGTATGTCATGTAGCTTTATGCGAAGGAATTCGTCTCTTGTTTTTATTATCAGATATTTATCCATTATTTATTGTTTCATATTTCAAGTGCGGTTTAACGCGCGCAAATATAAGGCTTTTCCTGATCATATGCAAATTTTAAAGGGGCGGAGCGGGCGCCCGAAACCGGCAAACAAATTTAAGTACATTTTCCTTCACTACCTCAAAGCCTGATTTCCCGTACATGTTTACGGCCTGATTTGCTTTATTCACGCTCAGCGAAATTTGCCTGTAACCCCTGCTGTTGAACGCTAAATCAATTATTCATGTTACGCACATTCGGGAAAGTCCTGAAAGGACGTAATTTTCACAACCGCAGGTCAATGACCTGTGGAGAGGGAAGCATCCGTCCACTCCCTGCCTGAAAGGCAGGACTCCGTGCACCTTTCGCTGTAGTCCTTCCTTTCAGGCAGGGTTGCCGGCGCTTTACTTCCTGCCGCAGGTCGATGACCTGCGGTTATGCACATTTTGCCTTTCAGACAAAGGAGACTAAACCGGATGCTGCGTAACATGAGTCAATTATATTATTCATCAGTCCGCATCCGATTCCCGGACGGCGGTATTTTTTGAAAACGGCAATCGCCGGTTCGGGTGTTTGGGAATCAATTACCCGAAGATAACCGCCTTCGGCATCATCCGGGGATGATACGCACTTCTCCCACCTCCGCGATAAGTTAAACCTGATTTTCCCTCAGCAAAACAACCGCAGCAGCAATGCGCGTTTAACGCCGCAAGCATATCCCCGAATGACGTGAGTGCTACATATATAATATGGATACGCACATATGGAATCCGCAGAAATAAGACAAAATTAATCACCATATCATAACACATATTAAAATCCGCCCAAAACATCCTTATAGGGATCCTGTATACTGTCTGTATGGTCCCTGTATGGTTCCTGTACCACGCGAATCGGACGTTTTTAGTGAATAAAACATAAATAAAATACATGCAATTCATGTTTCATCAGACTTGTTGTCTTATCTTAACGCAATAAAAGCCTCTGCAATCGGGCGGCTTTCAGCCGAAAGAGGTATCATATCCCTGTTCCGACGAGATTCCGGCTCGTCGCGTCTATCCGTCTACTGCGGTCGTTTTGTGAAAAGAAATTAGGTGGAAATTAGGTTTAGGGACGCGATATTAATAACTTGTAACAACACCTCCCGCAGGGACGACACTTTATTAACCGTATGCTTCAGCTTACGGTTAGAGTATGCGATGAGAGTATGCGATGAACAGAAAGTCCCGCAGGGACGACACTTTATTAACCGTATGCTTTAGCTTACGGGTAGAGTAATAAAGTGTCGTCCCTGCGGGACTTGGTGGCGCGCACGTTCCCTCGCGACCGTACACTAAAGTGCACGGTTAATAAAGTGTAGTCCCTGCGGGACTTTCTATCTGTCGTCTTCGCTTGCCGAAAGTAAAGCATACGGTTAATAAGTGTAGTCCCCGCAGGGACTTTCTGTTACATCGTATTAATTTTACATCTCTTAACTGCCCGCTTCTCGTGTTCCGCCGAGATTCTATCTCGTCGCATCTATCCGTGAGATGTCGACTCACACAATATATATATACACGGATAGAATCCGCAGCGATAAACCGAACAAGATAGAATCTCGTCCCAACCCAATTCCCACC
>JAISNP010000111.1 GCA_031276175.1 Tannerella sp. | reverse complement strand
TGGCGGGATGCCTTAACCTCCAGCCACAGGAAAAGGCGGAAAACCTGCAATCGCTGGCGCGGCAATTCAACGCGCCGGGCGACGAATACCGTCCGTTTGTCTGGTGGCACTGGATGGGGAGTAATTTTTCCAAAGACGGCATCCGGAAAGATTTGGAAGCAATGAAAGAAGCCGGCATCGGCGGAGCCACCATTTTCAACCTGTCGTCGGCCGTGCAGGAATCACATGCGCCGACGGCGAACAATCCGTGGCCCGAACAGACCTATCGCAGCCCGGCCTACTGGGATGCCCTGCGCTTTGCCGCCTCCGAAGCCAAACGGCTTGGGCTGAAACTGGGTCTCCACAATTCACCGGGCTATGCCACAAGCGGCGGCCCCTGGATTACGGAAGCACATGGGATGCAAACGCTCGTATCAAGCAGAAAAGAAATCGCCGGAAATCAACGGGTCCGGCTGCAGTTGGAAAAACCCGAACTGCCGGTGTACAAAGGCTGGGGAACCACCGGCAAACAAGCGACGTTCTACAGAGATGTAGCGGTTATGGCCGTTCCCGCAAAGGCGGATGCAAGCGCTTCGGAAGCGCTGGACATTACCGACCGGATGGAGGCCGGAGGCTATCTGGACTGGCAGGCGCCCGAAGGCAAATGGACGGTTTACCGCATCGGACATGCCCCAACGATGTCTACTCCGCATCCCCTGCCCGACGAACTTATCGGAAAAACGCTCGAAGCAGACAAAATGAGCCGCGAAGCCGGCATGTATCACTGGCAGCAGATGCTCAATCCGCTGATTGAACATTTGAATGAATACATCGGCGATTCGTTTACATTTATCCTTATCGACAGCTACGAGGCCGGCAATCAGGACTGGACGCCGACGTTTCGCGACGAATTTATCCGGCTGAAAGGATACGACCCGCTTCCGTGGATTGCACTGAAGCTTTCTGTCGGGAAACGGGACGACATGGATCTGTTTGCAGCCGATTACAGAGAGGTCGTCAACCGGCTTTTCATCGAAAACGGCTGGGACGTCGCACGGGAAATGATTCATCGCGCAGGACTGCTGTTTTACTGGGAGCCTTACACCGGCCCGTTCGACCAATACGAATCCGTATCGCTGCCCGACGTGCCGATGGACGAGTTCTGGAGCGGCGGGAGCGGCGCAATCGGGAAAACGACGGTCATGGCTGCCCGACATTACGGCAAACGCATTGTCGCGGCAGAAGCCTTTACCGGACGCCCCGAAAACAGCCATTATACGGAAGACCCTGCTTTTCTGAAACATTCGGCCGACGGCAGTTTCGTTTCCGGCGTCAACCGGCTGTTTCTGCATCACTGGGTACATCAACCCTTTGACGACAAATACCAGCCGGGAATGGGAATGGGATGGTGGGGGACGCATTTCGGCAGACACCAGACATGGATTAAACCGGGCAAAGCGTTTTTCCGCTACCTCGCACGTGGCCAGATGCTCTTGCAGCAGGGCACATATATGGATTCGCAAACGGACATGGTGCACCGGAGAACGCCCGAAGCGGAAATATTCTTTGTGATTAACCCCACCCACGAAGTGAAGAAAACCTATGCCTTTCCCGTAAAAAACCGTACGCCCGAACTCTGGGACGCCTGTAACGGCGCCATCCGCCAAACGACACACTGGCGCGAACAGTCCGATTCGATATACATCGACCTGAATCTGTCGCCCGACGAATCCGTATTCGTGATTTTTCCCCGTCGCAAAGGCGATTATTCCCTGTTGCCCGAAACAGAAGTCTTAAGTGAAACGTCCGTGCCCCTAACCGGAGCATGGAGTGTTTCGTTCACGCCCAAACTGGCGCCCCCGTTCAAACGAAATCTGTCATCCCCGGTCGATTTAAGCAAACAGAAAGACGACGCCCTGAAATATTTTTCGGGAACAGCAAAGTATGAAAAAAACATTCGCATATCGTCCGCCGACCTCGGCAAAGGCAAACAGATTGCCCTTGATTTGGGCGAACTGCATGACATTGCCGAACTGGAAATCAACGGACGGTATGTCGGCGTACTGTGGTACCCACCCTATAAAACGGATATTACGCCTTACCTGAAAAAAGGCGACAATAAAATCGCCGTTTACGTGACCAACAACTGGGCGAACCGGCTGATTGGCGACGAACAGTATCCGCCCGATTTCGAATGGGGAACAGACCGCGGCGAAAAAATGGGCAGGGCGATGAAAGCCTATCCGGACTGGTTCATACATAATCGGCCGCGACCGTCGCAGGGGCGAAAAACGTTTAATATCTGGTATTATTTCCGGAAAGACTCCCCCCTCCAACCGGCAGGACTAATCGGGCCGGTGCGGATAATCAGGCAGACGGTGAAATAACGAACCCGTTGCGGAGAAAAAGAAAGTTTGGATTTAAAAAGATAATCTCAATCTTTACGCAATAAATTTTAACTGTTCAAAAGACATGACAACACGAATGTGATCAGGCAGTGCTGGACATCACGGTAAACAAACTGCGCGACCGCGTAGCCATGCCGCATCTGACGCTGCCGGTTCCTTTCGTCGACCCCGCCTGGCCGCAATGGGAAATTCCCGTGTCGCCGCTGCTGAACGAAATCCGGCGCGAACGACGAATAGAGTTGGCTTGCGAAGGGTTCCGCTGGGACGACTTGTGCAGATGGAAAGCCGGCAAACTGCTGGAAAACGAAAAGACGTATCTGGGCGCACGCGACCCCGAAACAGATTCGTATCGTGTACTGTATCCCGGCTTTACGCGCGTTTGGTACGATAAGTTCTACCTCCGTCCCATCCCCACGGACGAGCTGAACTACAATCCGCAATTAGCCCCGCAAAATCCGGGATGGTAGAGTTAACATTAATTTATTGACGGTTGGTATGTTTTCTGCAAATAAAATACACCAACCGTCGTTTATTTAAGAAAAGAATTTATGAAAAGAAAAACATGCTTCTTCTACCTTTCATTTTCGTTAATATTGCTGTCGTGCGCTAACAAAAAAGACGCGAGAGTGGTGACGCCGAACGATATTCAACTGGCCTGGGCAGATGCCGAAATCGGCGTACTGTTTCATCTGGACATGCCCACGTTCAAACCCGACTACAATTTCCGCCTGTGGGGGACGCATCCCGACGCGGCGCTCTTCAACCCCACCGCACTGAACACAGACCAGTGGATGGAAACGGCGCGGGCGCTGGGCGCTACCTACGCCGTACTGGTGGCAAAACATTGCAGCGGATTCAGCCTCTGGCCTACGGAGGCGCACGATTACAGCGTGAAACATTCGCCGTGGCGAGACGGAAAAGGCGACATCGTGGCGGACTTTATCGCCTCGTGTAAAAAGTACAACATCCGCCCCGGCATTTATGCCAGCACCACAGCCAATGGGTATCTGTACGTAGACAATCCCGGACTTGTGCAGCCCGGCGCGCCGGTCACGCAGGAAGAATACAACCTGATTGTCGAGCGGCAACTGACGGAACTGTGGCGCAACTACGGCGAACTGTTCGAGATATGGTTCGACGGCGGCGTACTCTCCAAAGCACGCGGCGGCGCAGACGTGCTCGCGCTGGTCGAGAAGTTACAGCCCAAAGCAATTGCCTTTCAAGGTCCCTACGGTCATCCCAACCTGATTCGCTGGGTCGGCAACGAAGAAGGCGTCGCACCGTATCCCTGCTGGGCAACGGCCGACTCGACGACCAACGCCGACGGAACGGTCGTGATCAACGGACTGAACGGCGATCCTTTTGCGCCATACTGGTGTCCGGGAGAATCGGATTTTACCCTTCGGTGGAATCGCTCGTTCCAAGGCGGATGGTTCTGGACGGCGGGACAGGACTCGATGATGTTCACGATAGACGAATTGATGACAAAATACATCACTTCCGTCGGACGAAACACAAATATGCTGCTTGGAGTAGTGATCGACGACCGGGGACTGATTCCCGATGCGGACGTACAACAGCTCACGCTTTTCGGCAACGAAATCCGCCGGCAATACGAAACGCCTCTCTGCCGGACTGCCGGAAAGGGAAAAGAATACCTCATCCGACCGGAACAGCCCGCAACGATTGACCGCGCAGTGATTCAAGAAGACATTGCAAAGGGAGAGCGCGTCCTTTCATACCGCATCGAAGCAAAGACGGACGGCGAATGGAAGCAACTGTCGACCGGAACGAATATCGGCCACAAACACATCGACAAGTTTCAACCCTGCACCGTCAGCGAAATAAAATTAATCGTTACCGAAGCAAAAGCCGAACCCCTTATAAAAGACTTTGCCGTCTTTACGGCAAGCGAAAAATAAATCCCATAATATAAACCATCAGATTAAAACAAGAAATGAAAAGATTATCCATCTCCATCACGAGCATCTTGCTCCTGCTCTCCGCCTGCGGGACGGAAGTAGCGCCGCCGGAAGCCCTATTGCCGGCGCCCGACGAAAATCAACTTGCCTGGCACGAACGGGAACAGTACGCCTTTATCCATTTTACGGTCAACACGTTTACCGACAAAGAATGGGGCTACGGCGACGAAGACCCGGCGATTTTTAACCCCACCTCTTTCGATGCCGAACAGTGGGCTTCCGTCGTCAGTCAGGCCGGAATGAAAGGCATCATACTGACATGCAAGCATCACGACGGCTTCTGCCTCTGGCCGAGCGCACTGACCGAACATTCCGTGAAACACAGCCCCTTCCGCGACGGCAAAGGCGACGTGGTGAAAGAAGTAGCCGACGCCTGCCGCAAACACGGACTCTTCTTCGGCGTATACCTCTCCCCCTGGGACAGGAACCATGCGCAATACGCCTCGCCGGAGTACATTACCTACTACCGCAACCAGCTCACCGAACTGCTGACCCGCTACGGCGAAATCGCCGAAGTATGGTTCGACGGAGCCAACGGAGGCGACGGCTACTACGGCGGCGCACGCGAAAGACGGAAGATAGATAACCGCACGTACTACGACTGGCCGAACACACACGCCATCGTCCGCAAGCTGGCGCCGCGCGCCGTCATGTTCAGCGACGGAGGCCCCGACATCCGCTGGTGCGGCAACGAAAGCGGCTTCGTCGGCGACCCCAACTGGTGCACCATCTTCGGCGACACGCTCTACGCCGGCAAACCGGGCATCAACGAACTGCTGAACCACGGGGCGGAAGACGGCAATGTATGGCTTCCGGCCGAAGTCGACGTCTCCATCCGCCCGGGATGGTTCTACCACGCCACGGAAGACGACCGGGTGCGCACGCCCGAAAACCTGATGAAACTCTACCTCGAATCCGTCGGACGCGGAGCCAACCTGCTCCTCAACCTCCCACCCGACCGGCGAGGACTGATTCACGAAAACGACGCAAAGGCGCTCCTTGAATGGAAACAAATGCGCGACGCCACGTTTGCCCGCAACCTGGCCGCAGGCGCAAAGGCTACGGCCGACAACTATCGCGGCAAAGCACGGAAATACGCAGCCGACAACGTCGCCGACGGCGACAAAGAAAGCTACTGGGCTACCGACGACCACGTCCGCTCCGGCAGTCTGGAAATAGACTTCGGCACGACGCAAAAAGTCGCCTGTGTCGTAATACAGGAATACATCCGGCTGGGACAGCGAGTGAAGGCCTTCGACATAGAAACGTGGAACGGCACGGAATGGATCAAAGCCGCCTCGGGCACAACCGTCGGATACAAGCGGATACTCCCGATCGATGCCGTAGAAACTTCCAAAATACGCATCCGCATCACGGATGCCAAAGCCTGCCCGCTGATTTCGAACGTAGAAGTGTATTGACCCTCCGGCCGCTTCTCCGCTCCGGGAAACCATCCGCATATGCGCTTCGGGGAGCTCCCCATTTTCTTCGGGGAGCTCCCCATTTCTTTCGGGGAGCTCCCCATTTCTTTCGGGGAGCTCCCCATTTCTTTCGGGGAGCTCCCCATTTCCTTCGGGGAGCTCCCCATTTTCTTCGGGGAGCTCCCCATTTTCTTCGGGGAGCTCCCCATTTCTTTCGGGGAGCTCCCCATTTTCTTCGGGGAGCTCCCCATTTTCTTCGGGGAGCTCCCCATTTCTTTCGGGGAGTTCCGCATTTTTTTCAGGTAAATTTCCATTTGCTTCGGAGAACTCCACATTCTTTTCATGAAACCCCACATCCCGTCCGTTCAAATCGCCTGAAAAAGACGGAGATCTTTTCTCAGTCCCGGCTCGTTAACTATTTTTCAAGGCCTGCGGAAAAATAAATCGCCTATATTTGTGCGTTCAAATTTTAAAAATCACATCGTCTTGACAGGAAAGAAAAAGTCTCTGCCTCTGTTGGAGAAAATCGAAATTACGGATATAGCTGCCGAAGGAAAAGCAATCGCACGGCTTGACGACTGGGTTATCTTCGTGCCGTGGACTGCGCCCGGCGATATTGTAGACATTCAGCTTGTACGGAAAAGAAGCCGTTTCGCCGAAGGAAAAGCGGTGCGCTTTCATCGCTATTCTCCCGACAGGATTGAACCGTTTTGCGCACATTTCGGCATCTGCGGCGGCTGCAAATGGCAGCATCTTCCTTACAAAGTGCAATTGCTGCACAAAGAGAAACAGGTGGTCGACAACCTGACCCGCATCGGCAAAGTTGCCGCAAAAACGTATCTCCCGATTGCCGGCGCGCACAAAACGGTGTATTACCGGAACAAACTGGAATTTACGTTTTCTAATAAGCGCTGGCTGACGGAAGAGGAGATTGCGACCGCCGGCGAAGCGCTGCAACCGAACGGCGCCGGATTTCACATCCCGAAAATGTTCGACAAAGTGCTGGACATCCGCAAATGCTGGCTTCAGGAAGATATTTCGAACCGAATCCGGTTGGGTGTGAAGAATTTCTGCCTCTCGCACGAAGGCTATCCCTTTTTTGACCTCCGGAAACAGGAGGGGCTTATGCGCACATTAATTATACGTACTTCTTCGAAGGGCGAGCTGATGGTGATCGTCGTTTTTTTCGAGGAAAAACAGCCGCATTGCAACACATTGCTGAATTATCTGAAAGACGCTTTCCCCGAAATCACGTCGTTAATGTATGTCATAAACGAGAAATGCAACGACACAATCGCAGACCGGGAGGTGATGCTTTTTCACGGGAAAGACCATCTGACGGAAGAAATGGAAGGGCTGCAATTCAAAATAGGGCCGAAATCTTTTTACCAGACCAACAGCGAACAGGCCTGCCTGCTGTACGGAATTGTTCGCGATTTTGCGGGATTGACGGGTCGCGAAACGGTTTATGACCTGTACACGGGTACCGGAACGATTGCCGATTTCGTCGCACGACAGGCCGGTAAAGTGATAGGAATAGAATCCGTGCCCGAAGCCGTCGAAGACGCCCGCATCAACGCGAAACACAATCGCCTGAATAATATCCGTTTTTTTGCCGGCGACATGAAAGATATTCTCTCGCCGTCTTTCGTCGAAACCAACGGCCGACCCGACGTAATCATCACCGACCCTCCCCGCGCCGGTATGCACGACAAGGTAATCGACACGATTCTCGGCGTTGCTCCCGCACGCATTGTCTACGTGAGCTGTAATCCCGCTTCGCAGGCACGCGACCTGCACAGGCTATGCTCGCTGTACGACGTCGAGAAAGTGCAGCCGGTCGACATGTTTCCGCATACGCACCATGTAGAAAATGTCGCTCTGCTTATGAAAAAAAATTAATCCTTCCGCAATATGACCCCGAAATGTGCGCACATTCTATCCGGCATCGCTATCTTCTGCTTATTCACATGCCATCACAAAACACAGCAAAACGAAGAGAGGACGTACGATTTTCCCGAACTCGTCGCACACGGAGAAATCACAGCGGCGACGCTGAACAGTTCCGTCTCGTACTTCCGATACAAGGGGCAGCCTATGGGCTACGAATACGAATTGATTGCCGACTTTGCACGTACGCACGGCCTGCATCTGAACATCAAAATAGCCGAAAACATTTCCCAACTGATTGAGATATTACAAAACGGCGGGGCCGACGTGGTGGCGTATCCCGTCAAAATCGACAATCTCGCAAAAGAGGATGTTTTATTCTGCGGACACGAACAGCAATCCAGCCTTGTGATTGTACAACATGCCTCGCATGGAGATACGCTGCTTACGGACGTGACGCAACTGATCGGCAAAGCGATTTATGTGAAACCGGACACACGGTATCACGAACGGCTGGAAAACCTCAACAGAGAGTTAGGCGGAGGTATCCGCATTATGGATATTGCGGAAGATACCGTCACGACAGAAGACCTTATCGGGATGGTTTCGCGTAGAGAGATTCCCTATACGGTGTGCGAAGACAACATCGCCCGCCTGAACCAAACCTATTACCGAAACATAAACATCGGTTTGGAAATCAGTTTCAAGCAACGCTCCTCGTGGGTAGTGCGCAAAAGCGCTCCCCTGCTTGCCGAAGCCATCAACAAATGGGCTTCCGATAATGCAGGAGAAAAAACCTACAAGACGGCATCGAAACGTTATTTCGAACTGTCCAAATATCCCGTCGACCTTAAACCTCAAATCATAGACGGGCAAATCTCCCCGTACGACCATTTTTTCAAGCAATATGCGCCTCTCCTGGGTTGGGACTGGCAACTGCTGGCATCCGTTTCATGGCAGGAATCGCATTTCGATCCGTCGGCCATGGCATGGAGCGGCGCCAGAGGGCTGATGGGCATCATGCCGGAAACGGCTGCACATCTGGGATTCGAACTGCCGGAAATGGACGAACCCGAAAAAAACATACAGGCAGGCGTCGAATGTTTGAGGCGTTTCGGGCGCCGGTTTGTCAACGTCCCCGACAGCCTCGAACGCATAAAACTCACGCTGGCTTCCTACAATGCCGGACTCGGACATATACTGGATGCACAGCAACTGGCGGAAAAATACGGAAGAGACCCTGACGTCTGGAGCGGCAGCGTGAATGAATTTGTCCGCCTCAAATCCGAACCGAAATATTATGCCGATTCCATCTGCAAATACGGCTACCTGCGTGGAGCGGAAACATATAATTATGTAACCGAAGTGTTCGAACGATACGAATACTATAAGCAGGAAACCGCACGCACGGTTGCGGGGAAAGTACGTCCGTAAATTTTTCGGACAGGTTTTGCGGAATGGCGCGCTCCGAAAATCTCCATCCTCACTTTTAGCGACAAAACGGCAGTGATAAGATTGTTTTCCTCAGTCCGAAATGCCCCCTCCGTCAACAGTCTTTTCGATTTGCGACTTATTTTTCATCCCTTATGCACAGAATTTTTGCGGAAATTATCGGGAATACGGAAATCTCCACTAATTTTGTCCGCGAATTACACGGGAAAAATGCCGAAAAGGTTCCATACAGTCGGAAATACTGAAAAAAAATACATACACACTATGAATACAAAAAAGATTTTATCGGCAGCCGCCGCCGTCCTTCTGGCATCGACAGGCTGTACTCGCAATACGGAAATTGTCGTCAATCAGGTTCCCATGAAGTGGTGGTACGATGCGCCTGCCGCAAAGTACTGGGAAGGTTTGCCGATCGGGACGGGGCGTTTTGCCGCCATGATTCCCGGAGCGCCGGAGCACGAAGTGATTGTTTTTAACGACGAAACGCTCTGGACGGGCGGACCGTACAATCCCAATCCGTCCGACGGCCCGGAAACGCTTAAAAAAATCCGCGAACTGGCTTTTGCCGGAGATTATGCCGGAGCGTACAAAGAGGCGTGGAAACTCGGCTATCCGGGCGACCACGTCCAGTTATACCAGCCGATGGGAAGGCTTGAAATGGATTTTGCAGGACATGAGTTTTCAAAAACGACCGGCTACCGGCGTGAGCTTGACATGGACAATGCGCTCGTCAATGTTTCGTACCTGCTGGACGGCGTAAATTACTCGCGCTCGATTTTCGCAAGCTATCCCGAACAGGTGATTGTCATACGGCTGACTGCCGACAAGAAAGGGAAAATCGGTTTTTCGAGCCGGCTGACAAGCCTCCAGCCGAGCGCCGGAAGCAGAGTGGAGGGCGACGAAATCGTGATGGAGGGGACAACGATTTCCGAAAAACCGGGCGCCAACCTCCTCCCGCCGCAAATGAAATGGCAGTCAAGGGTAAAAATTCTCCACGAGGGAGGAACGCTGACTGCCGACGGCGACAAACTTGCCGTGGCCGGCGCCGACGCCGTTACGCTGATTCTTGCCGGTGCAACCAACTGGGTTGCATGGAACGACGTTTCGGCAGACGAGCGGAAACGTTGCGCCGACTATATCTCCGGGGCTGCCGGATATTCCTGTCGGGAACTTTTGCAGCGTCATCTCGACGATTACCGTCCGCTTTTTGCCGCGTGCATAATTGACCTCGGTGCAGACCCCTTGCCGTCGTCTACGACCACACAGGCAATGGAGGCCATCCGGCAGGGGCAGACCGACCCTGCTTACGAAGCGCGCTATTTTCAGTACGGACGCTATCTGCTGCTCGCCGGCGCACGCGAAGGCACGCTGGCCTTCAATAATCACAACATCTGGCTGGACAATCTGGAGGGCAGATGGCAGGGACGCTGGACGCTCAACATCAACATACAGGAATGTTACTGGCCTGTCGAAAACACCGGCCTGCCCGGCGTGAACGAATCACTGCTGCTTTTTGTCGAGAACCTTGCGCAGGCGGGACGGCGCACGGCCGACGAACTGTTCGGATGTCGCGGATGGTGTGCCTGCCACGGAACGGACGTCTGGTTCAATACCGCCCCGACCGACGGCGACCCGAGACACGCCACCTATCCCGTCTCGGGATTTTGGCTGATGCAACAACTTTACGAACATTTCCGCTACGACCCCGATACGGCGTACCTGAAACGTATCTATCCGCTGATGAAAGGCGCGGCCGAATTTTGTCTCGATTTTCTGGTCGAAGAACCTGAGTCGGGGTATCTGGTCACTTGTCCCGCATCCTCGCCGGAGAACATGTTTGTGGACGACAAGGGTAATCACTCCGCCATCTCTTTCGGCTCGTCGGGCGACATGCAGCTTGTCCGTAATTTCCTGCGCAACTACGTCGAGGCCGCCGGCCTGCTGAATGTCGACGCCGAACTGAACCGTCAGGCTGCCGAAACGCTCAAACGCCTGCCGCCACACAAAATCGGCCGTTTCGGGCAATTGCAGGAATGGTTTTACGACTTCAACGAAACCGAAGTCGAACACCGCCACATATCGCATCTTTTCGCCGCCTATCCCGACGACGATATTACGATGCGCAAGACTCCCGAACTGGCCGAAGCGGTAAAGGTCGTCCTGAAGCGACGCGGCGACATCAACATGGGATGGTCGGGCGCGTGGAAAATCAATCAGCACGCACGTCTCGAAGAACCTGCCGAGGCATACGATATTCTGCACAAAATGCTGACGGACGTCAGTATTCACCCCCGCGAAGAAGACAGCCGCATCACACCTTCATTCGAAGGCAACCAGGCGATTCAGGGCATCACGGCCGGAATGGCCGAAATGCTGATGCAAAGTCACAGTGGAGAAATTTCACTGCTTCCGGCATTACCCGGACAGTGGAAAACCGGAGCGGTAAAAGGCCTCCGGGCGCGCGGAGGCTTCGATGTCGATCTGGCATGGGAAGAAGGAAAACTGCGCAGAGCCACACTCCGGGCACATTACGACACCACCTGCCGCCTGCGTACCAAAACGCCGGTACAGGTTTTTGCCGGAAGCAGAACGGTGCAATGCAAGTTGTCGGATGAAAATCTCGTAGAGTTTGAAGCTAAATCGGGAGAAACATACCGTATCGAACCCGAACCATCCGTTGAGGGTCTTTCGCTATAAAAAGTTGACTTCCCAAAGAGTTAACGATGGAATTACAAACAAAGAAACAACGAGCGTATTTTATACTGTACGCGGTATCGTTTTGTGCATTGCCCGTCAGGGCATTCCTGTCAATAGAAAAGCGCATCTGCCCACGCGCCTCATTGCCCGTCAGGGCATTCACTTGCTGTGTATGAAT
>JAISNP010000051.1 GCA_031276175.1 Tannerella sp. | reverse complement strand
CGCTATCGTGCCGTAAACGGTCTTACTGCGTCCCCCCCCGTTGGGACGAGATTCTATCTCGTTCCTTCTATCCCCGCGGATTCCATCCGAATGAATATATTCTGTGTGAGACAGAATCTCGTCCCATCGCGCGCCAGTGCCGCAACACGGTCTTACTGCGGCCGCGTATGCTTCCAGCGCCGGTGCGTCCATAACCAGTTGGACGGGTCGCGAAGGATGCACCGCTCCATCAGGCGCGCGTACTGCTCGGTGACGGCGTATTCGGGCATTTCGCGGGGGCGGTCGGTGATCAGTTCGAAGTCGACGGTGTAGTATCCGCGCCGCGTTTGCCTTACGTCGGCAAAGAGGACGGGAAGGTTCAGCTTTACGGCAATCCGTTCCGCGCCGGTGAACATGGCCGTGTCTTGATTGAGAAACGTCGTGCGGTAATGTATGTTTGCCCTTGAGGGGGTCTGGTCGGCAATGAAGACGACGAGCGAGGGCGTGCCGTCGCGCTTGAGGCGGATGATGCGGCGCAGGGCACTGTTCTTATCCATCACAAAGGCATTGAACCGCGTCCGCAGGTAGATAAACAGGCGGTCGAACGGTTTGCCGGAAAGCGGCCTGTATATCTGGTGTATTTGCAGTTTCATGCCGAACGAGTCGGCAAAGCCCGTCAGCCATTCCCAGTTGCCGCAGTGCCCCATCAGGAGGAGGATGCACGTATGGCCCCGGTCAAAGAGCGGGCGCAGAATGCCGGGATTGCGGAGCTGCGCCCGGCGGAGCAGTTCCGCGTGCGGGATGGAGGCCAGTTTGATGATTTCCACCGTCAGGTCGGCCAGATGGCGGTAGAACTTCCGCTCCATCCGGCGGCGTTCGCCTTCGGTCTGTTCGGGGAAGGCATGGCGCATGTTGTCGCGAACTACGGCTTTCCGGTATCTCGCCACGCGGTAAATGAGGAAGTAAAGCGCGCCGGAGAGGAGGTAGAGAATGCGCATCGGGAGCATGGCAAGCGCCTTTACCGTGAGGAAGAGGAGGGCGGTGGCCGGGTGGCGTGTCATGGCGCGTGTCGGTCTGTAAAGGAGCAGGTCATCGCCGTGCCGTCGCCGTTCCATCCGTTCAGGCGTATGCGCGTCAGGCGGTTCACGGCTTCGGCCCGGAAGGGCGCTTCCGCTTTGACGTAATTTTCCGTCCGGCCGTGCATCATCTCCCCGCGGCGCGTATGTTCGAAGAGCACGTCTGCCGTCTGTCCGCACTGCGCTTCGCAGAACCGGCGCCATTTCATGGCGGAGAGCGCCATCAGTCGCTTGCTCCGCAGATGCCCGACGGCGGGAGGTACGATGGGGCGGATGTCCAGCGCCGGCGTGCCCGGACGTTCCGAATAGTGGAAGACGTGCAGTTGCGACACGGGCAACCGCTCGATAAAGGCATAGCTTTCTTCGAAACATTCGTCCGTTTCGCCCCTTGCGCCCACGATGACGTCCACACCGATAAAGGCGCGCGGCATGGCGTTGCGAATCCGCTCCACTTTGCGGCGGAACAGCGCCGTGTCGTACCGGCGTCGCATCAGGCGCAGCACGGCGTCGCTGCCGCTCTGCAGCGGGATGTGGAAGTGCGGCGCGAAGCGTTTGCTTCCGGCCGTGAAGTCGATGATTTCGTCCGTAATCAGATTCGGCTCAAGGGAGGAGATGCGGTAGCGCGCCACGCCGTCCACATCGTCCAGGGCGCGGAGGAGGTCGATGAAGGTCTCGCCCGTGCTTTTCCCGAAATCGCCGATGTTGACGCCCGTCAGCACGATCTCCCGTCCGCCTTCGCGCGCCGCCCGGTCGGCCTGCGCCGTCAGCGCCGCGATGCTGCCGTTGCGGCTGCGTCCGCGGGCTGCGGGGATGGTGCAGTAGGAGCAGCGATAATCGCACCCGTCCTGCACTTTGAGGAAATGGCGCGTGCGGTCGCCGGCCGAGCAGGAGGGGATGAACGTCCGCATGTCTGCCGCCGGCGAGGAGACGACGACGGGCGTTGCCGCGCGGTTCGAATCCAGATGCCGGATGATGTCCGCCTTCTGCGCGTTGCCGAGCACAAGGTTTACGCCTTCGATGCGAGCAACCGCCTCCGGGGCAAGCTGGGCGTAGCATCCGGTGGCTACGATGAACGCCTCCGGATGCAGCCGGTGGATATGGCGTATCAGTTGGCGGCACTTCCTGTCGGCCTGTTCGGTGACGGAGCAGGTGTTAATCACACAAATATCCGCCCGCTCTCCTGCGACGGCCGTGCGGATGCCGTGTTGCGCAAGCTCCTGCCCGATGGAGGACGTTTCCGCAAAGTTGAGCTTGCATCCCAGCGTATAATACGCCGCCACCCGATTTTCAAAAATCCTTGCATCCGTCATGGTTCCCCGCGCTGTTCGTGGTTGAGCAGGAAGGCTACGGCCGTTTCGATGATTGTGTCCATCCCCCTCTTGCCGTCTACCTGCAGCATGTCGACCCGGATGTCCGGGTCGATGCCGTCTTCGGCGCACTGTCCGTCGGCATCCAGCAGCGGCGACGCCGAGAAGCGCACCCTCCATCCGTTGGGCAGCTCCGAGTTGAACGGCAAGCCGCTGCCTCCGCCCGTGCGGTCGCCCATGATGGTGACTTGCGGAAAACAGCGCATCTTGTTCACAAAATCGTTCGTCGCACTGTAGCTGTGCCGGTTGGTCAGCACGACAACGGGGCGCAGCCATGTCACGTATTCGGACGCCTTCAGCACAATGGGATAGGGCGCCGAAAAGTCGCCGTGTCCCGGTCCCGTTTTGTGCATGATGTATCCCGCCACGGTATCGCGCTCCGGAAAGCGCGCCGCCATGCGGTCGGAATTGCTCAGCGCGCCGCCGCCGTTGTCGCGCACGTCGATAATCATTCCCCGGCAATCCTTGAAATACAGGAATATCTCGTTCAGTCCCGACTCGCTCACGGCGTTTGAGAAGCTTCCGCAGTACACGTATCCCACCTTGTCGTCGGCAAGCCGCCCGTAGCGCACGCCGCCGGAAATCCGGCACTCCCGGAGGTAATTGCTGTGAATATCTTCGTTGAAGTTGCGCGGGTAATTCTCGTACCATTCCCAGTACCGGGCTACGTTGAACGACGAAATCAGGTTCGTATGCCCGTCCTTCAGTTCGCCCAGCATGTCGCCCAGCACGTCGAACAACTCGTACTTGTCCATCGAATCCGCCACCAGCGTGCCGTACTTCCTGTGCACATCGTCCCAGTCCACCTGCTTGTATTCAAAAAAGCAATAATGCTCGTCGATAATCCGCCACAGCGCCTCGAAGTTGGTGCGCGGATCCATGGTATACACATCCGCCCGTTCGCATCCGCCCGGCAGCAGCAGCGCAACGATTATCCCCAGCACGCCCGCCGCCATCCCCGCGAAAGCGGAACCCGCGCGCGGCAACCATCTCCTGTCTTCCGTCTTCATCATCAATAAAAGGCGCTTTGATACAGATGCTTATTCTTCAGCCGCTTCCCGCCGAAGGAGACAAACTCCTTTGCCAGGCCGATCATGAAGCCGTGCGACACGCGGTGCATCTCGATTCGGTTTATGTCGGAATAATACAGCTTGCTCAGGCAGCCGATGCGAACCGTGCAGTTGCTCACCGGGAAATCGAGCGTAAGGAAGCTGCGCATCGAGAACTTGTTGTGCAGCGAAGTGAAATGAACGATCCCACTGTAATTGCCCAGCCCGAAGATTTCGTAGTACGACTGCTCGTATCCCGGCGAGAACGCCGCGCCGACAAGCGGCATGTCCGCCTGATAACGAAGCGTAAGCGGGAAATCCCTCAGACGGAACGAATAGATGGCCGCCGCCGAGAGACTGAAGTCCGCATCGACATTCAGTGCAAAAGGATTGTTGCTGCCCTGCGTGTTGTAGAGGAATCCGAACAGTCCGTGCACTGCGGCGCCGGCCAGCAGTTTCAGTTGCGGCGCCGGTTGGAAGCGGTAGTGGTAGCCATACGAATATTCGGCAAATCCCGAAAGCTCGCTGATGGTCTTCGCCGGGTTGAGGGTAGAAGAAAGGTCGACGTAGAACATCTGCTGCACCGAGAGGCGGCGATTGAAGCGCGAGGTGTTTCGCATCCGTTCGTTGAGCAGTTGCAATCCCCAGCCCGTGTAGTTGATGTCGTCCGAGATGTAGCTGTTTCTTATGTTATAGCGCCCTGCGCCGACCAGCGTGCCTTCGTTTGTAGAAAAAGGCGGCGTTTCTTCCCGGCTTCCCGCCGTTTGCGCCGTGAGGGAGAAAGGAATCAGGAATGCGAGCGTAAGTATGTGCATCACTTTCATGACCGGTCGTCAAAGAGGTTCATTTGCGTGGGCAGCGCGACGGCGTTTTCGTCGTCGGCCTCCTCTGTGTGCGGAGGGAGTACGCCTTCGTCGGATGCCGTTCCGGGGAGGCGCATGGGTTCGAGTTCGTTTACGGTGGCAATCTCGAAGGTCGTGAGACGCTTGCCTCTGGCGCGGAAACTTTTCACGCCGATGAACTGCTCGGCGTCGATCACAAGCGGTTCGCGGAAGTTGTCGTTGCCGCCGAAAACGATTTCGATGCGTGGATACGCCTCGTCCGTGAGCAGGTAGAGCGAGCTTCGGGGGTTTTCGCCGAGGAAACTTTGCTTCCTGTTTCCGGCTTCCAGCGAGAAGCGTTTCAGGTAGGGATAATTCTGTTCGGCGTCGAAGAGCAGCGCAGTCCATGTTTTGCGGGCGTCAAACTTTTCAATCACCAGAATATTGTCTTCGTAGTGATTGCTGAGGTCAAATCCGGTCGTGTAGAACTCTCCGTTGCGCAGGATGACCAGAATCAGGTCGTCGTTTTGAAACTCGCCGAGTTCTTCGCCGCGTCCGTCGTAGTTGAGGCGTCGCACGTCGTGGTCGAACCATACCATGAGGCCGCCGAGGGTGGAGGTGCCTTTTTGCTTGAAGGCTATTTTGTGGATTTCCGCCTTCGTCAGGATGTTGCCGATCGACGAGCGTCCTTTGATCAGTATCTCGCTGAAGTCTTTTTCAAAGAAAAGCATCTTCTGCCGGAGTTTCGGCTTCAGTATCACCTTGACGGTTTCGGCCTCGCCGTTCGGGTTGGCGCTGAAGTAGAGGATGCGCGAGCCGGGGGCGCCCCTCGTCACGGCGTATTCCCTGTCGCGCGTGATGCCGGTGACGGCAAAACGCTTGATAAAGTTGAAGCCCGTCTTGCCGTCGCGGTATATGACGTTGTAGATCGTGCGGCTGTCGTTTCGCTTGAAGACGTTTACGTAGATTACGTTTTTGCCGACAAATACCTTTTCGCTTACGCGGATTACCTTGTAGGAGCCGTCGCGGTAGAAGAGTATCACGTCGTCGATGTTCGAGCAGTTGCACACCAGTTCGTCCTTCTTCAGGCCTGTCCCGATGAATCCTTCCTCGCGGTTGATGTACAGTTTCTCGTTTGCTTCGATGACTTTGCTTGCTTCAATCGTGTCGAAACTGCGGATTTCGGTGCGACGGGGATATGCGGCGCCGTATTTTTCCTTCAGCATCCGGTACCAGTCGACGGTATACTCGACGATGTGCGCAAGATGGCGCTTTGTTTCGGCAATATCTTTTTTGATGCGGGCGATAAGTTCTTCGTTTCTGGCGGCATTGAACCTGAGGATTCGCGCCATCTTTATTTCCATCAGGCGGAGGATGTCGTCGTGCGTGATTTCCCGTGTCAGTTTGGGTTCAAAGGGTTTCAGGCGCGAGGCGACGTGCGCCACAGCCCTGTCCATGTTTCGTGCGGTTTCAAACTCGCTGTCCTTATAGATGCGTTCCTCAATAAAGATGCGTTCCAGCGAGGCGAAAAACAGCGCCTCTTCCTGTTCGGACAGGCTTATTTCGAGTTCCGTCCGCAGCAGGCTGAGCGTCCTGTCCGTCGAGCGGCGGAGTATGTCGCTCACGCCGAGGAAATACGGTTTGTTGTCTTCAATGATGCAGCAGTTGGGGGAGATGCTGATTTCGCAGTCCGAAAAGGCATACAGCGCGTCGATCGTCTTGTCCGGCGAGATGCCCGGCGCCAGATGCACGAGGATTTCCACCTCCCCGGCGGTATTGTCGTCTATCTTGCGGATTTTTATTTTCCCCTTGTCGTTGGCCTTCAGTATGGAGTCGATCAGCGACGAGGTTGTACGTCCGAAAGGAATTTCATGTATGACAAGCGTCCGGTTATCCGCTTTGCTGATTCTGGCGCGCACCTTGACCGAGCCGCCGCGTTCGCCGTCGTTGTATCGCGACACGTCGACGAATCCGCCCGTCTGGAAGTCGGGATAAAGCGTAAAAGGCTCTCCCTTCAGGCAGGCCACGGAGGCGTCCGTCAGTTCGTTGAAATTGTGCGGAAGGATTTTCGACGAGAGGCCGACGGCAATCCCCTCGACGCCCTGCGCCAGCAGCAGCGGAAACTTGACCGGCAGGCAGACAGGCTCCCTGTTCCGTCCGTCGTAGGACAGTTTCCATGCGGTAGTTTTGGGATTGAAAAGCGTTTCGAGCGCAAATTTGGACAGCCGCGCCTCAATGTAGCGCGGTGCGGCGGCGCCGTCGCCCGTCAGTATGTTTCCCCAATTGCCCTGGCAGTCTATCAGCAGGTCTTTCTGCCCCAGTTGCACCAGCGCATCGCCGATGGAGGCGTCGCCGTGCGGGTGGAACTGCATCGTATAGCCGATGATGTTCGCCACCTTGTTGTACCGTCCGTCGTCCAGTTGTTTCATTGAGTGCAGGATGCGCCGCTGCACCGGTTTCAGTCCGTCGTTGATATGCGGCACGGCGCGTTCGAGGATTACATACGAGGCGTAGTCCAGAAACCAGCTCTGGTACATGCCGGGAAGATGGTGGATGGCGTCAATGCCGGAAGAAGGCACCTTGTAACCCGAACGCGATGCGGTTTCAAGTTCCGTCTCTTTCGTCGTCTCCAATTCGGGCGTTTGCATATCTTCCGGCGAAAATATTTCGTATTGCTCCTGTTCTTTTGTATCTTCTGTATCTTCCGGTGTCATAAAGTGTAAAGTGATCGATTTTTTTATGCGCCGGCAAATGTACGGAAAAAAACGGAAAGCGGCAATCGAAGGGCAGGTTCCCCACAGGGTAAACACGTCTTGATTTTTACGGGAGTTCAACCTGAGCGATCTTCCGTAAAGCGTTCATATCCGTTGTATTAAAGTTCGAACCGACAAAAAGCGCGGTAGCGACGAAACAGCGTCCGTTATTGTCGAAAACACGTGCACGATTGTCGAAAACGTGCGCACGATTGACAAAAACGTGCGCATAATTGTCGAAAACGTGCGCACGATCGGCGTAAAAGGGCGCACGATCGACGTAAACGTGCGCACGGTCGGTGTAATCGTGCGCACGATTGGCGTAAAAAGGCGCACGATCAACGTAAACGTGCGCACGTTTTGCGTAATCGTGCGCACGTTTTGTGCGAAAAGACACCTGTATTCAATAATAATCCAGCTGATAATCCCCACAAAGCAATCCTGGGGAGGGGAGAAATTCTACATAATTTCCCGGAGAGCCATATTTTCCGGATTGTCGAGGTTTTTAGATAAATCCGTATCCGATAATTCGTCGTTAATCAGTTCTTGAGCGAAATACTGGTCGTAGGCCGCCATGTCGATCAGTCCGTGTCCGGAAAGATTGAACAGGATGGTCTTCGCCTTGCCTTCCGATTTAGCCTGTTCGGCTTCGCGAACGGCGGCGGCGATGGCATGTGCCGATTCGGGTGCGGGGATAATTCCCTCGGTGCGGGCAAACAATGTCGCGGCGTCGAACGTATCCAGTTGCTTGATGTCGACAGCCTCCACATAACCGTCGCGACGCAGCTGGCTAACAATCGTCCCTGCGCCGTGGTAACGCAATCCGCCGGCGTGGATATGTGCCGGCGTAAACGTATGTCCGAGCGTATACATCGGTATCAGCGGCGTATAGCCTGCCTCGTCGCCGAAATCGTACTGAAACATGCCGCGCGTAAGTTTCGGACACGAAGCAGGCTCGGCGGCAACGATCCGCACCTCCCTGCCCCCGACCAGCTTATGGCGGAGGAACGGGAAACTGATCCCCGAAAAATTCGAGCCGCCACCGAAACAGCCGATGACGACGTCGGGATATTCGCCCGCCATCTCCATCTGCTTCTCCGCCTCGAGGCCGATGACCGTCTGATGCAGGATGACGTGATTCAGTACGCTACCCAGCGTATATTTGCAGTTGGGCGTCTGCATGGCCAGTTCGACGGCTTCGGAAATAGCCGTTCCGAGGCTGCCCTGATAAGTCGGGTTTTCGGTCAGGAATTTACGCCCCGCCTTCGTACTCATGCTGGGCGATGCAATCACCTGCGCCCCGAAAGTCTGCATGATGGAACGGCGATAAGGCTTCTGGTTATAGCTTACTTTTACCATGTAAACAGCCAGTTCCAGCCCGAATGCCCTGGCAGCATACGCCATGGCGGCGCCCCACTGACCGGCGCCCGTTTCGGTCGTAATGTGCGTAATACCTTCCTTCCTGCAAAAATACGCCTGCGCAAGCGCCGAATTTAACTTGTGCGAGCCTACCGGGCTGACACTTTCGTTCTTGAAATAAATATGGGCGGGCGTATCAATAGCCCTTTCCAGCCCGTAAGCCCGTACAAGCGGCGTCGGGCGCCACACTTTATACAAATCGCGCACTTCTTCGGGGATCTCTATCCATGCGTCCGTTTGGTTCATTTCCTGATTTACCAGTTCCTCGGCAAACAGCGGATAAAAATCTTCCGCACACGCCGGCTGCCTCGTTCCCGGATGTAACGGCGGGAGCGGCTTGTTTTTCATATCCGCGACAATATTATACCATGCCTCAGGAATGTCTTTCTCCTCTAATAAAAACTTTTTCGTACTCATCTGTTGTTGGTTGTTATGTTTTTGATATTCTGAAAACCGTAAAAATTTAAATTTCATTTTTACGCGACAAAGTAACGAACAATAATCCATTATCCACATACTTTCAGTAAAGAATCGCAGCCCTGCGAAAAGATTCTTTGCACCGCCCTGCGATTACTGCCCGCAAAACATATAACCCGACGGGAAAAATCACCTCTGCAACATCCGAAAAACAAAATCATTCGTTTACGCTGTTGTGAAGAAAACATCGCGGCGCAGACACAAAAACGACAAAAAAATTTGGATATATAAAATAAAAATACGTACCTTTGCCGTCACTCTAATTAAGAATAAAAATACGACATGAACACACGTTCCGCTTCTCTTCAAAATAAATGCGATTGCAGGCTCCTGTCAGGCGTTTGTGGCATAGAATTTGCGGGGGGGGGGTATTTTATCTTATACTTACTGCTTTACACAGCCGTATAATATATACGGCTACGCCCGCGCAGGGCGCGTATTCCTTCCATATCGTATTGAAAGAAAAAAGCCTTCTTATTCGTTTAAGATGGCTTATTCCGTTTTATAAGTTATCCATTAATTAATTATCTTATGTCAAAAACAATCAGAAAGAAAGTACTTATTGTTATGTCTGCCGTATTGTATTTCACGGGAATCGCATGGGCGGATATTACACCGGCCGGACCTGGTGTCGATGTTTCCCTGCAAAGCGGGAAACTTACCGGTACGGTTGTAGATGCTTTAGGCCCTGTTGCCGGAGCGTCTGTGTTAGTGAAGGGAACGACCAATGGTACGGTCACCGATGCCGACGGCCGGTTTTCCCTTGATGGAGTAAGGAATGGCGCCACAATCCGGGTTTCATTTCTCGGCTACATCGCGCAGGAAATTCCCTACACGGGACAAACAAGCCTGTCAATCACCCTTGAGGAAGATGCGCAGGCATTGCAAGAAGTAGTGGTGACCGCGATGGGGCTTACCAAACAATCGCGCGCGTTGGGCTATGCCATGAGCACAGTCAACGCAACCGAACTTACCAAAGTGGGGACGCCGAACTTTGCGACCGCTTTGTACGGCAAGGCAGCCGGCGTGCGTATCAATGCAGCGCCGGGAGGTCAAACGTCGGCAGTGTCGATGACCGTGCGCGGGCTTGGCTCAATGTACGGCAATACGCAACCCCTGCTGGTTATGGACGGCGTACCCATCCGAAACGGTAATGCCAACATCAGCGCAAACGACGATCCCTCCAGACCTTCGTTCGGATGGAGAGGTACCAAAATTGAAGGTAACGGTCTTGTAGACATCAATCCCGAAGATGTGGAGAGCATCTCTATCCTGAAAGGAGCCGCCGCGTCGGCACTGTACGGTTCGGAGGCGGCAAACGGCGTAATTCTTGTCACCAGCAAGAAAGGCGCTGCGCAGTCGGGCGTGAAGGTAGATTTCAGCGCTACTGCGGCGGCAAACCTTGTGGCATATATGCCCAATATGCAGACCGAGTACGGCCCGGGCAACATCAGGACTTCGCAAAGCGACTACGAACTGGCAAACGACGGGTTTATACAACGTTCGTGGAACAACTACGGGCAGGGAGCGTCGCAAAACTACCTGAGCGTTTATCAGGGCGTAGGGGGAAACAATCTCTATTTCGGACCGAAGTACGACCCAAGCAAGGAGGTGTTGTATTGGGATGGCCGGATGCGTCCGTATCAGGCGGTAAACAGCAATCCGTTAGCCGACATTTATCGCACGGGGTATAACCAGACTTACAACGTGGCGGTTTCATACGGCGCCGAAAAGGCAAACACCCGCTTCTCGTACACCTTTGTCAACGACTTGCCGAATCAGTACAACAGCGACAACCGGAAACACAATTTCTCGCTTGTCGGTAATATCGACCTTCATAAAAAACTGAGGGTCGATTATACGGTCAACTATATCCGGCACGGCATTCACAACCGTACCTCGACCGGCGAATGGATGTGGAATACCTATAACCTGACCGGCGCTTTCGACGACATCAAGCTGATTCGCGAAAGATACGCACGGACAAGTCTGGGATACCTTAATGTCACGTATAACGCGGCAGATCCTTACAGCAATACTTTCACTCCGAATGAAGCGTTCATCTATGATGTGCCGACTCCGGATGTGATGAAGTATATGATTTGGCCTATCATTGCAAATAATACTTACGAGACCAATCAGCGGTTTATTTCGAGCGTAGCGCCGACATGGACTATCGTGGACGGATTGAAACTGCGCGGACGGATTTCTACCGACGTGACGGCTACTTCGATAGAGGACAATCAGGCAACCCGCACTCCTATTTCGATTTCGCCTACAAACCCCGAAGGTTCGTATGAGATAATCAACAAAAACTACGAAATCTATTACGGCGACATCATGCTGCTGCTTGACAGAAACATTACCGAAACGCTCAACCTGACGGCTAATGCAGGCTTTTCGGGACGAATGGAAACCTCGCGAGCCACACGCCTTAAAACAAGAAACGGGCTTTCGACGGACAACTGGTTTAACCTTGCCGCATCTATCGGCAGTACGCCGGAGTTCGGAATGGAACACATGGATTACCTGACAGCAGCATATTTCGGTTCCGTCGGCGTTTCGTATAATCATACGGCTTATCTTGAAGCCACCCTCCGGCAGGAAACGACTTCCACGCTACTTGCGCCGAACAACTCGTTTTTCTATCCTTCGGTAAATGCAAGTTATATTTTCAGCGAGCATTTGAAAGACGTGTCATGGTATGATTACGGCAAGCTGCGCGCTTCGTATGGCATCGTGGGGAATGCTCCGGGGCCTTACAGAGCCAATGTGGTGTATAATCCGGGAAACAACGCGGGTTATCGCTATGCCTCCATTCCGAGTACTTACGGTAACGAAAAACTTAGTCCCGAGAAAAAATACGAATTTGAAATCGGAATAGAAAACAGGTTTTTCAACAACCGACTGGGCTTCGAAATCTCCTATTACAACAACAAAGTCATCGACCAGTTGCTGGAATACGACATAGCGGCTTCGACCGGTATAACCAAATACTGGAGAAATATCGGAGAATTGAAAAACTACGGTTTGGAATTTACACTGCACGTTACGCCGGTTGAAACCAGAGACTGGCGCTGGAATGTGCGCTTCAATTATGCCGCCAACCGCAACGAAGTAACAAAACTTCCGGAGGGAATGGCATTCCTCAAAAACGGAGGCGGCCTCGGAAATACGGGATCGGGAATGGAAATCCGTTCGTATCCCGGACGTCCCATGGGAGACGTTTATCTTTGGAAACGCAAAGAAGTGAACGGAATGAAAGTCGTAGGCGAGTCGGGATACACAATGGCTACCGGCGACGAAAACTATCGGTATTGGGGCAATCTGCTGCCGACCGGAGTAGGTGGGTTTGCGTCGTCGCTCACGTATAAAAACTTTTCGTTCGATATGATGTTTGACTTCAGCGTCGGCGGTTTGGTGCTCGACCAGTGGCAAACCTATGCTTCGAGAATGGGTATCAGCGAACGCTCTCTCCAATACAGGGATGCCGAACATGGCGGCGTGCCGTACCATTTCGAAGGAGGACATTCGTTGGCAAATGTAGTTGCGGGCGAAGCGCCGGCAGGAGGCATAACCTATTATGACGGCGTGCCCTTGAAAGGCGTACAGGCCGACTCCGAGGGAACCATTGTCGATAAGGACGGAAGCAAATATTCCGAAGTTTCCAAAGTAGTCCCCTCAAGCAATTACTACACCGCAATGTATAATTCATGGGGCGGCGGAGGCGACTATGTGGAAGACATGTATGACAATTCGTACATGAAATGCCGCGAATTGTCGGTCGGCTACTTTGTGCCGAGATTGATTACCGAAAAGTTCGGTTGCACCAACATGAGCGTATCGCTGTTCGGACGCAACCTGTTCTACGTATTCAAAAATCTGAAAAACTTCGATGCGGAAGCGTCGTCGATAAGTACACGGTGGTTAAGTTCGGGAGATTTGGGCGGTACCACAGCGGCTACCCGCAGTGTGGGTATTTCTTTAAGAGCAAGTTTTTAATATGATAATTCAAAGGATTATGAAAAAGACAACAGTAATAATTACGGTGTGCGCTGCCCTGTTTACCTTCTGTAATTGCAGCGAAGAGGATTTTTCGGAGAAATACCGCGACCCCTCCAAGGTGACTTCAGCCACGATAGAACAAATCTTTACCGGCGTGCTGGAAGAAGCGAATGAATTTTTGAGGCTCGGATACGGACGATATTTTGTTCACGACCCGGCTTTCGGCATCTGGGCGCAGACATGGGGGCACCGTCCCGACGGCGATATGTACGAAAGCAACCAGATGCAGGTTGACGGCAGTTACGGCCGGTATCTAAGAGTGCTGACCCAGTACAAACTGCTCAAAAGAGAGTTTGAAAACGCCACCGACCAGTCGGTTTACAAAGCGTACGAACTTTGCGGGCGGGCGGTTATGTTGCACGTGTTGTTTCAGACGCTCGACGAGTTCGGCAAATTGCCTTTCGAAGAGGTGGGGCTTTTCCCGCTTACCGGCGAAACCGTACTCCCGCATTTGGACGATACGAAAACGCTCTATCAAAAGGTGCTGGACGGGCTGGACGAAATCAATACCGAACTGGCCGCCGGCGGAAGTATCAACACTTCGACCGACTGGCTCAATCAGGGAGATATGAGCAAATGGCGCATATACGTCAATTCGCTTCGATTGCGTTGCGCCATACGGCTTTCGGGCGCGGAAGATTATACCAATCCCGACAACGACAAGGCGGCAAACGCAAAGCAGATTATTGCCGCTATCCTGGGCGATCCCGGCAAATATCCCGTCGTGACGGGCACGGATAATCAAATCTATGTGGAGAACAACTTCACATCGTCGCCCAACGGCTGGTGGAACACGCTTACCAATCACGACGGAAACCAGAACGGCAAAAACTGGGCTATGCGCTGCACTGCTTCCGAGGCTTTGCTTCTGCGTCTGGATTTGAATCGGGACAGCCTTTATACGGCCGATGCCGACGACCCGCGTCTACCGCTGATATTCGATCCCGTGCAGGGCGGAACCCGTGCAGGCAAATATGTCGGCGTCAATCCTCGCGACGACAATTCCATTGTGCGTCCGCTCATCTCAGGCGACGGCGAGGGCAACAACGGCATCAAGCAAATCTCATCGCATAACGAGCGTTCGTTCCGCGACAATCGCAAGATGAAAGGATATGTCATCACGCCTTCCGAGATACTGTTCTACAAGGCGGAAGCCATCCTGCGCGGCATCGTGGCCGGCAATGCGGAAGCAGCGTTTAACAGCGCCGTTCTGGAATCGGTAAAAATGTATGCCGTGGTGAATGCCGAATCCGATGCGACGGGCGAACCGGCAGATCGCAGTCCCGCAGTTGCAGGCGACGGCACGCAATGGGCTGCCGACTGGACCGATGCAAACATCCTGGCTTATGCCAAAGCGAAATGGGATGCAGCCGGTTCGACTGCCGACAAGCTGAAACTTGTCTACGAACAGTTCTGGGTGCACAACACGATTTTTAATGCGGTAGAGACGTTCAACAGCCTGCGCCGCACGGGTATCCCGGACAATTTGTACTACGGATACCGTTCGGAGTCAAACTCGACGAAGGTATTGCCCAACCGTCTTATCATCCCCGGCAGCGAACACGATCGTAATCCGAATATTCCCAACGAACGTTCGACCACAGGTTACGAGCCGGGCAAAGGCAACTGGGAAGTAATTTTCTGGGCGCGCGACCTTACCGACCCCGCGCAATACAGGGGAACGGTAAAGACATCGCTCTGAAAAACATGAATCATCAAACCATAAAGGTGCGGCCGGTGCGTCGCACCTTTTTTGTGATTATACGCGCAATGTCCGTCGCCCCGACGGAAGGCGGGCGGAAATGCGTTGCGACGCGGTTTTGCCCGTATGATTTTTAACGCGCCGACGGTGCAGCATTTCCGGAAAGATGCACATCTTTACACCGTAAACAAAATAAAATGCCATTGCTATGAAAAGTTTTTTAGCCGCAACGTTTGTTTTCCTGCTGTTCGGCTCGGTATCCGTACTTCCTCCTTACGGGGCAGGTTATTCGCCCGTTTTTATGGAGAGGGACGAGCTGGAGCGTTCCGTCTTCTACATACCCGGCGAGCGTACGCCGGCTAATCCAGGAAAGATTTACTGCCGTTCGCCGTATATTTTCGTCAACGAGCGATATAAAGGAATCCATGTGATAAACAACAGCGATCCTGCCAATCCGGTGCACGAAGGGTTTATCGTGGCGCCGGGGTGCATCGACATGGCCATGAAGGGCGACGTGCTGTATCTCGACAACGCCGTCGATCTGGTCGCGTTCGATTTTGCGACAAAGCAAGTGACCGAACGCATCAGGAACGTCATGCCCGAACCTGTCGCGCCCAACAAAATGTACTGGCACGGCGACAGGGGGGAGAAAGCGCTCATCCTTGTTGGGTGGGAAAGTACGAACAAATCATATTTGAAATGAAGATGAACGCGAGTAAACGAAATCTTGCGGCACGCCTGTTGCCGCTTGCCGGCGCGGTCGCGCTTTTTGCCTGTACGGAATCGCACTTCTCCTCCCCCGACAGCGCCTCGGATATTCCCGGAGGACAGGGCGGTTCGATGGCGCGCTTTACCGTACACGGCGACCATCTCTACACGGTGAACGACTCTCAGCTGCACATGTTCGACATTTCCGCGCCGGACAGGCCGGTGCATCTGCCGCAGAAAACGCAGTATATGGAAGCGGGCGTCGAAACGATTTTTTCGATGGATACGCTTCTGTTTATCGGTTCGCAGACGGGGATGTATATATATAATGTAACGCGGGAGGGCTTTCCGCAGCAGATTGCATACGCGCCGCACATCACGGGTTGCGACCCGGTCGTGGCTTCGGGATGCTATGCGTATGTGACGATCAATTCCGAAAATTCATGGTGCGGACGCGGTTCCGACGAGTTGCGCGTGTACGACATTTCCGACCCGTACAATCCCGAACTCGTGCACACGGAAGGCGGCTTCAGGCATCCGCGCGGGCTGGGGGTCGACGGCGACCGGCTGTTTGTTTGCGACGACGGACTGCGCGTTTTCGACGTATCCGACCCCGCCCGCCCGAAATGGATCGACGACTTGACGCACCTGACCGGCGTCGGCGCGATCGATGCCTACGACGTCATTCCGCTCGACGGGACGTTGCTGCTGACGGGCGCCGGCGGACTGTATCAGTTCGATTACACGGGCGGGCGTATGGCCTTCATCAGTAAAATAGAAGTTTCATCCGAAAATTGACTTATGATGATACACAGGAGATTTTTTTACCGCCTGCTGCTGCTGTCGTGTACCGTTGCGACGGTCGTTGCGACGGCTCAGGATGCGCGCAGCGACGGCGCCCGCAAGAATGCGATCAGCGTACAACCGCTCTACATCTTCAACCGGGGTATGCGCATCGACTACGAACGGGAACTGCATAATCCGTACCACCTGCTTCAGGTAAGCGCTAAAGGTTATCTTATGCACGACGGCTACGGGACGGTGACGACGCTGCTTTTCAACGACGACCGTATCGAAAAGCTGAGCGGCGTCGGGGCGGAGGTGAACTACAAGTATTTTTTCCTGAAACGAAGAATACCTTACGTGTCGGCCGGGGTTTCTTACGGATATTTCCGCACGCAACAGTATGATTCGGACTTCGCCGGTTTCCGCGAAGACGGTCTGATGTTCTACCGGCCGGACTATTCGCTGCGGACGCAGACGTTCAGCCGGGCAGGATTTAATACCTGTTTCGGCGTCCAGACGTCGCCCTGCAAACGATTCTTCGTCGACGGCTATATCGGGCTGGGATTCTGCCGCAGTTTCTACGATAAAAACAGGTACCATCCCGATTCGGACAACATGAACGGACTAACCTACAACGGCCTGACGGCTACGACCGGATTGCGCCTCGGACTGCGGTTCTGACGGTGGCGATTCGGGTTTGAGGAGGCGCGCAATGCCGAAAGAACAGGTCGTAGCCCGCGCAAAAACGGCGAGGCTTGGTACGACCGTCCGCCATCCGGTTAAAAAACCTTTTGTTTTATCGACTTCCATGGAATTTTTCATCCCGGACACTCCGTGAAGGAAAATTCCATGGAATTTTTTGTCCCGGACACTCTGTGGAGGAAAATTCCATGGAATTTTTCGTCCCGGACACTCTGTGGAAGAAAATTCCATGGAAATTTTCGTCCCGGACACTCAGTGGAAGAAAAATGCACGGGATATTTCGGGCCGGACCCGCTCGGGACGAACAATTCCTTGGAATTGACAACCACAGAGTGACCGGGACGTAACAATCCATGGAATCTTGCACCACAGAGTTTCAGGTACAAAAATTTCCATGGAATTTTAGTTCACGGAGTGTCCGGGATGAAAAATTCCATGGAAGTCGATAAAACAAAAGGTTTTTTAACCGGATGGCGG
>JAISNP010000102.1 GCA_031276175.1 Tannerella sp. | reverse complement strand
CTGTACGCGGTATCGTTTTGTGCATTGCCCGTCAGGGCATTCCTGTCAATAGAAAAGCGCATCTGCCCACGCGCCTCATTGCCCGTCAGGGCATTCACTTGCTGTGTATGAATCCCCTAAACGGAGAACAGGGAAGGCGGGGCGACCTATATTTCTATTGATATTCTTCCCCTGACAGGGAAGAACAGGTCTGCTTTCATTGCACAAAACCATGCCGCGTAAAGTATAAACAACAAAACAACCGCAGTAGCAGGGGCAAAAGAAAACACAACCCTTATCTTACCTCATTAATAAGGTAATGGGGTTGCTGTGCGTGTATCGCCTCTCGCGCTACTGCGGTTGTTTTGTGAAGAGAAATTAGGTGGAAATCAGGTTCGGACGAGATTCCATCTCGTCCCTTCTATCCTCGCGGATTCCATCCGTATACTTGACATGTGAGATGGAATCTCACGGATAAATCGAACGAGATAGAATCTCGTCCGAACGCAGAGGAGAAACGGGAATTAATCCCCGTTTCTCCTGCTCAATCGGAAGGCGGGAAGGAAAGGTTTATCTTTCTTCCGCAAATATTGTACTTGCCTTACTGCCGCTTGTCGTTGAGAGACGTTCCATATCTTCTTTGGAACCGACCGTCAAGCGATCAAACTCGCGCTGCCCGGTGCCGGCCGGAATCAGATGCCCGCATATCACGTTTTCCTTCAGTCCTTCCAGACGGTCTACTCTGCCGCTGATGGCGGCTTCGTTCAACACTTTGGTGGTTTCCTGAAAAGAGGCGGCGGACATGAAACTGCTCGTCTGCAACGCGGCGCGTGTGATTCCCTGCAATATCTGGTTCGTGGTGGCGGGGACGGCGTCGCGCGCTTCAACGGTTTTCAGGTCTCGACGTTTCAGCATACTGTTTTCGTCCCTCAGTTTTCGTGCCGTCACGATTTGTCCGGCTTTCAGCGTTTGCGAATTTCCGGCGTTGACTACGACTTTTTTTCCCCAGATACGGTCGTTTTCTTCCATCACATCCAGCTTGTCGACGACTTGCTGTTCGAGGAAGCGCGTGTCTCCCGGATCGACGATTTCTACCTTGCGCATCATCTGGCGGACGATCACTTCGAAGTGTTTGTCGTTGATTTTTACGCCCTGCAGGCGGTATACGTCCTGCACCTCGTTGACGATATATTCCTGAACGGCTGTCGGCCCCTTGATGGCAAGAATGTCGGCCGGGGTGATTGCGCCGTCCGAGAGAGGCATACCTGCACGCACGTAGTCGTTTTCCTGCACCAACAACTGTTTGGATAGCGGCACCATGTATTTTTTTGTTTCGCCGAGTTTGGACGTCACGGTAATTTCACGGTTTCCGCGTTTGATTTTGCCGAAACCTACCTCGCCGTCGATTTCCGAAACGACGGCCGGATTGGATGGGTTGCGCGCTTCGAACAGTTCCGTCACGCGAGGCAAACCGCCCGTGATGTCGCCCGTTTTACCGACGGCACGCGGTATTTTTACCAGCACTTCACCCGTTCTGATCGCATCGCCGTCTTCCTTAATCACGTGTGCGCCCAGCGGAAGCGAATAGGTCTTGAGCGCCTTCTTCTTGCTATCCATCACGTGGGCTACGGGTATCTTGGTTTTGTCTTTCGATTCGATGATAATCTTTTCCCTCAAGCCTGTCGTCTCGTCGCTTTCTATCTTGAAGGTTACGTTTTCAATCATGTTTTCGAACGAAATCTTTCCGGCTACTTCCGATACAATCACGGCGTTAAACGGATCCCATTCGACGATGGTATCGCCTTTTTTCACTTCTTTACCGCTGTCGAAATGCAGTTTGGAACCGTACGGTATGTTGTGGGTAAGCAGTACGATCTTCGTATTCGGGTCGACGATGCGCAGTTCGGCTAAACGGCTGACTACAATCATGCACTTGTCGTCTTCCGATTCGACGTAGCGGAGTTCGTCGATTTCGAGCACGCCGTCGAATTTTGAGACAAGGCTGTTTTCCGTCACGATGTTGGAGGCAATACCGCCGACATGGAAGGTTCGCAACGTCAACTGCGTTCCCGGCTCCCCGATAGATTGGGCGGCCGTCACGCCGACGACTTCGCCTTTTTGTACCATCTGACCGGTGGCAAGGTTGCGTCCGTAGCATTTGGCGCACACGCCTTTTTTCGATTCGCAGGTCAATACCGACCGTATTTCCACACTGTCGATAGGCGAGTCCTGTATTTTTCTTGCCGCTTCTTCGCGTATTTCTTCACCTGCAGGCACCAGTGTTTCACCTGTAATCGGGTGAATGATGTCGTGCACCGATACGCGCCCCAAAATTCTCTCGTAGAGCGAAGCGATTATTTCTTCATTGTTTTTCAGTTCGCTGCAAACCAACCCGCGTAACGTACCGCAATCTTCCTCGTTGATAATCACGTCATGCGAAACGTCTACAAGACGGCGAGTAAGGTATCCTGCGTCGGCCGTTTTCAGGGCCGTATCGGCAAGACCTTTACGGGCACCGTGCGTCGAAATGAAGTATTCCAGCACGGAAAGGCCTTCCTTGAAGTTGGATAAAATCGGATTTTCGATGATTTGCCCTCCTTCGGCGCCGCTCTTCTGCGGTTTGGCCATCAGTCCGCGCATACCGGACAACTGGCGTATCTGTTCCCTCGAACCGCGTGCACCGGAATCCATCATCATGAATACGGAGTTGAATCCCTCGTTATTCGAAACCAGCCGGTCTATAAGCGCCTTCGACAATTTGCTGTTGACATGCGTCCACGTGTCGATGATTTGGTTGTAACGCTCATTGTTGGTAATAAATCCCATACTGTAATTGGCGGTAATTTGCTCGACTTCGTCGTAGCCTTCTTTCACCAGCGCATCTTTTTCGGGTGGAATCAGCACGTCCGAAAGGTTGAACGACAGTCCGCCCTTGAATGCCATGTAATATCCCAGATTCTTGATGTCGTCGAGGAACTGCGCGGTACGGGCTACTCCACAGGTTTTTATCACGTCGCCGATAATATCCCGGAGCGCCTTTTTGCCCCACACGCTGTTGATATAGCCTACTTCTTCGGGTACATATTCGTTGACCATCAGGCGTCCGACGGATGTCTCGATCATGCGTTTCACATGCACGCCGTTTTCGTCGATGTCGTTAACATATACCTTGATAGGCGCGTGGGTATCAACCTTTTTCTCGTTGTAGGCAATCGTGGCTTCTTCGGGGCCGTAAAATACCAATCCGCTACCTTTCGCTCCGGGACGGAGTTTGGTGATGTAATACAGTCCGAGTACCATGTCCTGAGATGGCACGGTAATCGGCGCGCCGTTGGCCGGATTGAGGATATTGTGCGAAGCCAGCATCAACATCTGCGCTTCGAGAATAGCTTCATTACCAAGCGGCAAGTGAACGGCCATCTGGTCGCCGTCAAAGTCGGCATTGAAAGCCGTACAAGCTAACGGATGTAATTGAATCGCCTTGCCCTCAATCAGTTTCGGCTGGAAGGCCTGAATACCGAGGCGGTGCAGCGTCGGGGCACGGTTCAGCAGCACGGGATGACCTTTCATCACATATTCCAGAATATCCCACACAACCGGTTCCTTTCGATCTACTATCTTTTTTGCCGACTTGACGGTTTTCACAATACCCCGCTCAATCAGCTTGCGAATGACGAAGGGTTTATATAATTCGGCGGCCATGTCTTTCGGCAGACCACATTCGTGCATTTTCAGTTCGGGCCCTACGACGATAACCGAACGCGCAGAATAGTCCACACGTTTACCCAACAAATTCTGACGGAAGCGGCCTTGCTTTCCTTTCAGACTGTCGGACAGAGATTTCAGCAATCGGTTGGAATCGGTTTTCACTGCGCTCGACTTGCGGGAATTGTCGAACAGGGAGTCGACGGCTTCCTGCAACATGCGCTTTTCGTTTCGCAGAATCACTTCGGGCGCCTTGATGTCAATCAGGCGTTTGAGGCGGTTGTTGCGGATAATGACACGGCGATATAAATCGTTCAAGTCGGATGTGGCAAAGCGTCCTCCGTCCAGAGGAACAAGCGGGCGCAGTTCGGGTGGAATTACGGGAACTATCTTAAGTATCATCCATTCCGGTTTGTTTTTTCCTTTTGATGTACGGAACGATTCGACTACCTGCAAACGTTTCAGCGCTTCGTTTTTGCGTTGCTGCGAAGTATCCGTCGTGGCATGATGACGCAAATCGTACGAGAGCATATCCAAATCTAAACGCGACAGGAGATCGTATATGGCTTCGGCGCCTATCTTTGCGATAAACTTTTTCGGGTCGCTGTCTTCCAACAACTGGTTTTCTTTGGGCAAATTATCTACAATTTGCAAGTATTCTTCTTCGGAAAGAAGGTCGAACGCGGAAGACGTAGTGACGCATCCGGGCTGAATGACGACGTAGCGTTCGTAGTAGATAATTGCATCGAGTTTTTTCGTAGGCAACCCCAGCAAGTATCCAATCTTGTTGGGAAGTGAACGGAAAAACCAGATGTGCGCCACGGGAACAACAAGATGGATATGTCCCATCCGTTCGCGGCGAACCTTCTTTTCGGTTACTTCGACGCCGCAACGGTCGCAAACAATTCCCTTGTAACGAATACGTTTGTATTTCCCACAGTAACATTCGTAGTTTTTGATAGGGCCGAAAATGCGTTCGCAGAATAGACCGTCGCGTTCGGGTTTATATGTGCGATAATTAATGGTTTCCGGTTTTAATACTTCACCGCTCGAATTTTCGAGGATTTCTTCCGGAGATGCAAGTCCGATACTTATTTTCGTAAAGTTACTCTTTATCTTGTTTTCTTTTCTAAAAGCCATATTTTGTTGTGTATATTAAAAAGAGCGGTTATTAATCTAAAGTCAGGCTCAAACCGAGTCCTCTTAATTCATGGAGCAACACGTTCAGCGATTCGGGTATGCCCGGTTGCGGCATGGGATCGCCTTTGACGATTGCTTCGTATGCTTTGGAACGTCCAATCACATCGTCCGACTTAATCGTCAATATCTCACGCAGAATATGCGCAGCGCCGAAAGCTTCCAACGCCCACACTTCCATTTCGCCGAAACGTTGTCCGCCGAACTGGGCTTTACCGCCCAGAGGTTGTTGCGTAATCAGCGAGTAAGGGCCGATGGAACGGGCATGCATCTTGTCGTCTACCATGTGACCGAGTTTCAGGAAGTATGTTACACCAACCGTTGCGGGCTGGTCGAAACGTTCGCCCGTACCGCCGTCGTAGAGATAGGTCTTGCCGTATCGCGGCAGACCGGCCTTGTCCGTCCATTCGTTCAAATCGTCGATAGAAGCGCCGTCGAAAATAGGAGTGGCAAACTTCACATTCAACGCCTTGCCTGCCCAGCCCAACACGGCTTCGAAAATCTGCCCAAGATTCATTCGCGAAGGTACGCCCAGTGGATTTAAACAGATATCGACAGGCGTCCCATCTTCGAGGAAAGGCATGTCTTCCTGCCGCACAATGCGCGAAACAATACCTTTGTTTCCGTGTCGCCCGGCCATTTTGTCACCTACCTGAATTTTGCGCTTTTTTGCAATATATACCTTGGCAATCTGTACGATACCGGTCGGCAGCTCGTCGCCTATCGTGATGTCGAACTTCTTTCTGCGTAATTCGGCATCATATTCTTTGTATTTTTTCAGATAATTGACGATCAATTGCTTGATAAGCTCGTTCTTGTGGCTGTCCGTGGTCCATTTGCTGACCTGTACCGTATTGTAATCCAGTTCTTCCAACACTTTGCGCGAGAACTTCGAGCCTTTGGGTATCACGTCCGTATTCAGGTAGTCTTTCACTCCCTGCGAAGATTTCCCCATTGTCAGGTTCAGCAGTTTATCCACCAGAATATTTTTCAGGTCATTCATTTTCCCTTCATACTCTTCGTCTAACTTGGGTAATACGGCCTTGTCACTCAGTCGTGAAGTCCGTTTCTTGACATTTTTTACGAATAGACTCGTATCAATGACTACGCCGCGTAACGAGGGTGTGGCCTTCAGCGAAGCGTCCTTGACGTCGCCGGCCTTGTCACCGAAAATAGCGCGAAGAAGTTTTTCTTCGGGGGAGGGATCGGACTCGCCTTTGGGAGTGATCTTACCGATAAGAATATCGCCCGGTTCGACATGCGCCCCTACACGGATGATGCCACGTTCGTCCAGGTTTCTGATGGCATCTTCGCTGACATTCGGGATGTCCGACGTCAGTTCTTCCATGCCTCGTTTGGTTTCGCGTACTTCGAGGATATATTCGTCAACGTGTACCGAAGTAAAGATGTCTTCACGTACCATTCTTTCGTTCAGCACAATAGCATCTTCGTAGTTATACCCTTTCCAAGGCATGTAGGCTACTTTCACGTTGCGTCCCAGAGCCAGTTCGCCGCTTTGGGTGGAATATCCTTCGGTCAAAATATCTCCTTTTTTCACACGTTGCCCCTTGCGGCAAATCGGCTGAAGGTCTACTGTCGTACTCTGATTGGTTTTGCGCCATTTAGGTATTATATAAGACTTTACCGAGTCTTCAAAACTGACGTATTCTTCGTCTTCGGTACGATCGTACTTGATTTTGATACAAGTTGAATCGACGTAGATAATTTCGCCGTCACGCTCCGCAATGATTTGAGTACGCGAGTCGTGCGCTACCCGTGCCTCAATGCCTGTTCCGACAACCGGCGCATCCGTACGAATAAGCGGAACGGCCTGACGCATCATGTTCGATCCCATCAGCGCACGATTAGCGTCGTCGTGTTCGAGGAACGGAATCAGCGATGCGGCGATGGATGCAATCTGCGTCGGCGATACGTCCATCAAATTCACTTGAGAAGGCTCAACTACGGGAAAATCGGCTTCGAACCTTGATTTTACCTTATTTCGGATAAAGCAACCTTCGTCGTTCAGCGGAGCATTTCCTTGCGCCACTATTTTATCTTCTTCTTCTTCAGCCGTATAATAGTTCAGAGCCTCGTCCGAAAAACTTACTTTTCCGTTTTCTACTTTCCGGTAAGGAGTGGAAATGAATCCCAAATCGTTGATTTTAGCATACACACAAAGTGAAGAAATCAATCCGATGTTTGGCCCTTCAGGCGTTTCTATCGGACAAAGTCTTCCGTAGTGCGTATAATGTACGTCACGCACTTCAAATCCGGCACGTTCGCGCGACAGACCTCCGGGCCCTAACGCCGATAGACGCCGTTTATGCGTAATCTCCGCCAGAGGATTTGTTTGATCCATGAACTGCGACAGCGCGTTCGTCCCAAAAAATGAATTGACAACCGACGAGATGGTTTTGGCATTAATCAGATCGATCGGAATGAATATCTCATTGTCACGAACATTCATACGTTCGCGAACAGTGCGCGCCATACGTGCCAAACCGATTCCAAACTGGTTGTACAATTGTTCACCGACTGTCCGCACACGGCGGTTACTCAAGTGGTCGATGTCGTCTACGACGGTATGCGAATTGATAAGTTCAATCAGATACTTGATTATCTCAATAATGTCTTCTTTCGTTAAGACCTTGATATCTTCACTGATAGTCAGATTCAGTTTTCTGTTGATGCGAAAACGTCCCACATCACCCAAATCGTAGCGTTTATCGGAAAAGAACAAGTTCGTGATAATTTCGCGGGCGCTGGTCTCATCGGCAGGTTCCGCGTTGCGCAATTGGCGGTAAATGTACAAAACGGCTTCTTTTTCGGAGTTACTCGGATCTTTTTGCAGCGTATTGTAAATAATTGCATAATCGGAAAGATTCTGGTCTTCGCGATGCAATAAGATATGTTGTGCGCCAGAATCGAGGATTTCGTTCAAGTTGTCGGCATCCAATACCGATTCGCGATCGACAACGACGTCGTTTCGTTCGATAGAAACAACTTCGCCCGTATCTTCGTCCACAAAATCTTCAACCCACGTTTTCAGTACACGGGCGGCCAGTTTGCGTCCGATATATTTCTTTAGATTCGATTTCGAGACCTTAATTTCTTCAGCGAGGTTGAATATTTCGAGGATATCCTTGTCGCTTTCGAAACCGATTGCGCGTAAAAGAGTCGTAACAGGCAATTTCTTTTTACGGTCGATATATGCATACATAACATTGTTGATGTCCGTAGCAAATTCGATCCACGATCCTTTAAACGGGATGATTCTTGCGGAATAGAGTTTCGTACCATTGGCATGAGTGCTTTGACCGAAGAAGACGCCCGGCGAACGGTGAAGTTGTGAAACGACTACACGTTCGGCTCCGTTAATCACAAACGTGCCGCGTTCAGTCATGTAGGGTATCGGGCCGAGATAAACGTCTTGAATCACTGTGGCAAAGTCTTCATGTTCGGGGTCGGTGCAATACAGTTTGAGTTTGGCTTTCAAAGGCACGCTGTACGTCAACCCGCGCGCAATACATTCTTCGATTGTATAGCGAGGCGGGTCAATGTAATAATCGAGAAACTCCAAAACAAAATTGTTACGAGTATCTGCTATGGGAAAATTTTCAGCAAATACTTTATACAGGCCCTCTTTTTTTCTTTTTTCGGGTGGGGTGTCAAGTTGGAGAAAGTCCTTAAAAGACTTCAGTTGTACTTCGAGAAAATCCGGATAAGCAAGCGAATTTTTTATTGAAGCGAAATTAATTCTCTGGGGTTCAGTAGTTGGCAACATTTAGTTAGGAATTATTTGGGACTGAATATAATAATAGACACGAAAGGTTAAGAATCTTCGTACTCCGAAGATTCTTAACCATATCGCCTGATTAACAGGTTATAGAGACTATTTAAGTTCAACCTCTGCCCCTGCTTCTTCCAAACTTTTTTTCAGAGCTTCGGCCTCTGCCTTGGCTATCCCTTCTTTGATATTATTGGGAGCACTATCTACCAAGTCTTTCGCCTCTTTCAACCCCAGCCCTGTCAGTTCTTTCACTAACTTAACGATTGCCAATTTGTTGGCTCCCGGTCCTTTCAGAACGACATCAAATGACGTTTTTTCTTCTTCGGCGGGAGCGGCAGCAGCCTGACCTGCGGCAACAGCAACAGTTGCGGCAGCAGGCTCAATGCCATACTCGTCTTTTAAAATTGTTGCTAATTCACTAACTTCTTTTACGGTAAGATTTACTAATTGTTCTGCTAAAGCTTTCAAATCTGCCATTTTTATATGATTTAAATGTTTGTTTTTTTGTTAATTAAATAAATTATCTCTCTTCGAGAGTTTTAAGAATTCCATGAATGGTTTGACCACCTGACGAAAGTGCGGAAATGACCTTCCCGATAGGTGATTGCAGCAAGGCAATCACATCACCAACAAGTTCTTCCCTGCTCTTCAAGTTTACTAATGCTTCGAGATTTTCAGCTCCTACGTAGAAACATTCCTGTACGTATGCAGCCTTCAACCAAGGCTTTCCTTCTCCTTTCGTGCCTTTAGTAAAGTCGCTGATCAAACGAGCCGGAGCGTTCACGACGTTAGAAAACATAACGGCCGTATTTCCGACAAGGCTACCATACAGCGCCGAATAGTCTACATCCAAACTTTCCAATACTCGTTTAAACAAAGTATTTTTGACAACTATCAATTTGATGTCTTTTTTGAAACAGGCTCTACGCAACTCGTTTGTCTTTTCTGCGTTCAACGCTTCTATATCCGTCAGGTAGAAATGCCCGTACTCTTTAACTGTTTCCGACAGTTGTTCTATAATTGCGCTTTTATCTTCCTTTTTCATTCTTTGTTCGTTTTAATGATTAATTTTCAACCGATTTGGGGTCAATCTTAATCCCCGGACTCATTGTGCTCGAAAGATAAATGCTTTTGATATAAGTCCCTTTTGCCGAAGCAGGTTTCAACTTAAAGAGCGTGGAAATAAATTCTCTGGCATTTTCGCTGATCTGCTCTGCGTTGAAAGATACTTTACCAATGGAAGTGTGAACAATGCCGGCTTTATCAACTTTAAAGTCGATTTTGCCTTGTTTCACCTCTTTCACGGCCTGACCTATATCGTTTGTTACAGTTCCGCTTTTCGGATTGGGCATCAGACCCCGAGGGCCTAACACACGCCCTAAAGCGCCGATTTTACCCATGACGGATGGCATGGTAATGATTATATCCACATCAGTCCAACCGCCTTTGATTTTACCGATATATTCATCCAACCCGACATACTCCGCCCCCGCAGCTTGTGCTTCAGCTTCTTTGTCGGGGGTACATAATGCAAGAACCCTCACTTGTTTACCTGTTCCGTGAGGTAGCGATACGACACCTCTCACCATTTGATTGGCTTTTCGAGGATCAACACCTAAACGGACATCAATATCTACGGAAGCGTCAAACTTGGTTGTTGACAATTCTTTGATCAAAGCCGAAGCTTCTTTCAACGAATAGAATTTTCCATCTTCAAGTTTAGCTATAGCCAATTTTTGATTTTTTGTTAATTTACTCATCTCGATTGACATTTATTTGGTTCGTTTCCGGAAATGTCCCTGTTACAGTTATCCCCATGCTTCGGGCTGTGCCGGCCACCATTTTCATGGCTGGTTCGACCGAAAAACAATTCAGATCTACTAACTTGGCTTCGGCAATAGTCCGTATCGTATCCCACGAGACTTGCGCTACTTTTTTTCGGTTGGGTTGTGCTGAACCGCCTTTTATCTTGACCGCTTCCAGCAATTGGATGGCCACAGGAGGCGTTTTTACAACAAATTCAAACGTTTTGTCCGCATAATAAGTTATTACCACGGGCAATATTTTACCAGCCTGTTCTTGGGTTCTGGCATTGAATTGCTTGCAAAACTCCATAATATTAATACCTTTCGAACCCAATGCCGGCCCTACGGGCGGAGAAGGGTTTGCAGCTCCTCCTTTAATCTGTAATTTGATTTGTCCTGCAATTTCTTTAGCCATTTCTTAAAAGTTTAATATATAATAAATTGATTCGGGAGAAAGAACATATTGCCCGTAACAGCAGTATTATTCTTTTTCCACTTGTACATAACTTAATTCAAGTGGGGTCTTGCGTCCGAAGATTTTGACGATCACTTTCAGTTTCTTCTTTTCGGCATTCACTTCTTCTATTACTCCGCTGAAACCGTTGAAAGGCCCATAGATTACTTTCACCGTTTCCCCTGTATAGTACTGAACATCCAATTCTTCCGTTTGCTCCTGCAATTCGTCGACCGTGCCTAATACACGGCGGACTTCCGAAGGACGCAACGGAACGGGATTGTCCGATCCACCCAGAAAACCGATAACGTTGGGTACCTGACGCAAGCGATGCACCACTTCTCCAACCAGATTAGCTTCTACCAGCACGTAACCGGGCAAATACGCACGTTCTTTAATCACTTTCTTACCGTTGCGTATAATAAAGGTTTTTTCGGTAGGGATCAACACCTGCGATACGTAATTACCCAAGTCCGATTTTTTTATTTCAGCCTCAAGGCATTCACGTACTTTGTTCTCTTTACCGCTGATGGCACGGAGAACATAGAATTTGTGTTGAGATTCCGACATTACCAAAAAACTTCTACACGATTAGTAAATAAACTTCATAATTCCGTCAAAAGCCGAATCTATCACAAGAATTAGTACAGCAATGATAAGGGAAGCAAACATGACCACCACTGCACTGCTGGCCAACTCTTTTTGAGTTGGCCATGAAACTTTATGTACAAGTTCGTTATACGAGTCCTTGAAATATGCAAATATTTTCTTCATCAAGTCATTGAATTTAGCACGGAAGGAGAGGTTCGAACTCCCGACAGCCGGTTTTGGAGACCGGTACTCTACCAACTGAGCTACTTCCGTGTATAACAAAGATATATCGAAAGAAAAGGATGCTTTCCGATACAACCCTGTTTGTTCCCGTGTATTAGTCTTCCAATGCAGTAATCTGACCGGCACCTACCGTACGTCCGCCTTCGCGAATAGCGAAACGAAGTCCTACGTTACATGCTACCGGATAAATCAATTCTACTTCGATAGTTACGTTGTCGCCCGGCATTACCATTTCTACGCCTTCCGGCAGTGTGATTTCACCCGTAACATCCAATGTACGAATGTAGAACTGCGGACGGTATTTATTATGGAACGGCGTGTGGCGGCCACCTTCTTCCTTTTTCAGGATGTAAACCTCAGCCTTGAATTTGGAATGAGGCTGTATTTTCCCCGGATGACAAAGCACCATACCGCGTTTGATTTCATTCTTGTCGATACCGCGAAGCAACAATCCTACATTGTCGCCCGCTTGTCCTTCGTCCAATATCTTGCGGAACATTTCCACCCCGGTTACGACGGACTTCTTGCCTTTTTCGGCGCCCAAACCAATGATTTCTACTTCTTCGCCTGTTTTGATGATACCTGTTTCAATACGTCCTGTAGCTACAGTCCCACGTCCTGTAATCGAGAATACGTCTTCGACCGGCATCAGGAAAGGTTTATCTATGTCACGCGGAGGCAGTGGAATCCAAGTGTCCACAGCATCCATCAATTCCATTACCTTTTCTTCCCATTGAGAATCGCCGTTCAGTGCGCCTAATGCGGAGCCGCGAATAACCGGAGTATTGTCACCGTCAAATTCGTAGAAAGAAAGCAGTTCACGCATCTCCATTTCCACCAATTCAAGCATTTCTTCATCGTCCACCGAGTCGCATTTGTTCATAAACACAACCAATTTGGGCACATTAACCTGACGTGCCAGAAGGATATGTTCACGAGTCTGGGGCATTGGGCCGTCCGTAGCAGCAACTACAATGATAGCGCCATCCATCTGGGCAGCACCCGTTACCATGTTCTTCACATAATCGGCATGACCGGGACAGTCTACGTGGGCATAGTGACGATTTGCCGTTTCGTATTCCACATGAGCAGTGTTAATGGTAATACCTCTTTCTTTCTCTTCCGGAGCATTGTCAATTGAGTCGAATGAGCGTATTTCCGAAAGTCCTTTCTTCGCCAATACGGTCGTAATAGCTGCCGTTAATGTTGTTTTACCGTGGTCAACATGACCAATCGTACCGATGTTCACATGCGGTTTCGTCCTGTTAAAATGTTCTTTTGCCATAATAAATTGTTTCTATTTAAATAATTATATTCGTTAAATTCCTCCAAACCTTGAGCCGGTGCCGAGACTTGAACTCGGGACCTCTTCCTTACCAAGGAAGTGCTCTACCGCTGAGCTACACAGGCAATATTTTTCAGCCTACATCCCCTAACTTCCGAAAAGACATTCCATTATTCATTCTTTACTTTCAGAACACATGAAAAATCCATTTTACCTGCAAGTGCCTCTCTGCGAGCCTCTTGTCGGATTCGAACCAACGACCCCGAGATTACAAATCACGTGCTCTGGCCAACTGAGCTAAAGAGGCATTTCAGGCAAATCGCCCTACATTCAGACGAAATGGCTGCAAATTTAGGCATTATTTATTATACGCCAAAATTTACACGCATTTTTTTATTTTGTCCTGATTTTTTTTTTTACTTTAAGGAGTTGCTTCTCCAATGCAACTACGGCATTGTCAATTGACTCTTCAAAGGTATTGCTTGTTTTTTCTGCAAAGCAATCATTGTTTTTTATTATCAGCCTGATATTAGCTTGTTTGTTTTGGGCAGTTTCAGGCTTGACGACCCGTAAATTTACTTCGGCGGCGATGATGCCGTCATAATACTGGTCTAACTTAGACACTTTTTTCAAGATGAACGCTTCAAGACGTTCCGTTGCATCAAAATGAATTGCATTAATTCTGATTTCCATAAAGACCTCCTTTATTTTTTGGTTCTTGGATGAGCATTATACACTTTTTTCAATTCTTCAAATGTGATGTGCGTATATACAGACGTTGATGCCAAACTACTATGCCCCAGCAATTCCTTGACGGAGTTCAGCTTTGCGCCGTCATTCAACATGTTTGTCGCAAATGTGTGCCGCAGAACGTGCGGGCTGCGTTTGCTTATTGTCGGTATAGCGTATAATCGCTTTTTTACTATATAATAAACCATGCTTGGCGATAGCGGCTCACCGTTTTGACGGACAAAAAAGCGCCCACTGTCGTTTGTCACTGCTTTTTGTTTTACCTCAAGATATGTCGTCAGCATTTCCTTCAGACGCTTCCCGAATGGAATCAACCGTTGTTTGTTGCGTTTCCCGGTTACTTTCAGTTGCATTGCACTGATGTTTACATCCGACTCTCTGATGCCGACAAGTTCGGCACGGCGGATGCCTGTTTCGTAAAGCAATTCAAGCAGCAACCTGTCGCGTATTCCTTCAAAGTCATCTTTAAAATCATCACTGTCCAACAACTGCGATATATCTCGATCTCGCAGAAACGACGGCAGTACGGTTTTCTTTTTCGGCCCGGAGACCAACAGCAATGGATTTTTGTCGACTGCATTCTGTTTGAGCAAATATCTGAAGTAAGATCGCAGAGTACTGAGTTTGCGGTTTACCGACGAAGCCGCGATTTGCCCTTTCAGCAACGACACGAGCCAATTCCGAATTTGGTCGGAATCTATCAGGCGCGGATCGAATGATTTGTTTTCCGTATATACATTAATATATAGGGCAAACTGAAGCAAATCTCGACCATAGGCTTCAACTGTATGAGTGGAGTAACCTCTTTCGTAGCGAAGATAATCCAGAAACGAATCGAAATGCATATCCATCATTGTCACATCATTTTGATGCAACGAATGTATGAATAAAAAATCATCCCGACAAATAAAAAAACGAAATTATTCGAAATTTGATTTATTCCTCGGCGCGCTGGAGTTGCTGGACGTAAATGGCACGAATGCGTTCTTTCCTTTTTTCAACAGAAGGTTTCACGAAAGCCTGACGGCTACGCAATTCTTTCACAACACCTGTTTTTTCGAACTTACGTTTAAATTTCTTCAGCGCTTTTTCTATGTTTTCGCCTTCTTTTAATGGAACAATAATCATAAATTATTTTAGTTATATATTTTATATGTCATTCAAAAAATCGGCTGCAAAATTACGGACTATTATGTTACCGGCAAAATCTTTCACACTATTTTTTTTGTTCGTTGTGTTTTTCCCGATATTGCTTTTTTTATACCGATGTCTCGTTATATATTAATTCGAATTATGTACTTTTGTAGCAAAAAGAAACACACAATGAATTCAAACGAACAGGAACAACTGCTGCAATTTATAGACAGCCCCGCCGACCTGCGGAAATTGCCTGTCGGGAAACTGGAACAGGTTTGCTCGGAGTTGCGCCGGTATATTATTGATGTATTATCCGAAAATCCGGGACATCTGGGAGCAAGTCTCGGCACGGTTGAACTGACTGTTGCACTCCATTACGTTTTCCATACGCCTTATGATCGTATTGTGTGGGACGTAGGACATCAGGCCTATGGACATAAAATACTGACAGGTCGCCGCGACATATTCCATACGCTCAGGAAGTTTAACGGTATCAGTGGTTTTCCAAATCCCGACGAAAGTGAATACGATGCCTTTGTTGCGGGACATGCCTCCAATTCCATTTCTGCGGCTCTGGGGATGTCCATCGCTTCAGAGATAAAGCGCGAAACGGATCGCCATGTCGTGGCCGTCATCGGTGACGGCGCAATGACCGGCGGACTTGCATACGAAGGGTTGAACAATGCTTCTTCCAATCCTAACAATCTACTGATTATTCTCAACGACAACGATATGGCCATCGACCAGAATGTCGGCGGACTGAGCAAATATCTGGTCAACATCACAACCAGCCATACATACAACAAAATTCGTTTTAACGTATATCGAAAACTGCTTAAAATGAATTTGATTTCGGAGAAACTCAGAGGAAACATTCTTCGTTTCAACAATAGCCTGAAAGCCTTGATCAATCGAAACCACAATCTGTTTGAAGGATTCAGCATCAGATATTTCGGCCCGGTAGACGGGCACAATGTCGCCGACCTTGTCCGTAAGCTGAACGACATTAAGCATATGAAAGGACCCAAGCTGCTGCATATCAAAACGACGAAAGGGAAAGGCTTCAGGCCTGCGGAAATATCGGCCGTCGAATGGCATGCTCCGGGTAAATTCAACAAAGAAACAGGCCAGCGTGTTATACCCCAGTACTTGAACGAACCGCAAACTTATCAGGATGTTTTTGGTCATACGCTGGTCGAACTGGCTGAAAAAGACAGTCGTGTCGCAGGAATCACGCCGGCCATGCCGACAGGTTGTTCCATGAATTTTCTGATGAAAGCATTTCCCGATCGTGCTTTCGACGTGGGAATCGCCGAAGGTCATGCCGTTACGTTTGCCGCGGGATTGGCGAAAGAGGGGCTGATACCGTTCTGTAACGTGTATTCATCGTTTATGCAACGCGCTTATGATCAAATTATTCACGATGTAGCCATCCAGAAATTACACGTCATACTTTGTCTCGACCGCGCAGGACTGGTAGGCGAAGACGGCGTCACGCACCACGGCGTGTTCGACATGGCTTACCTGCGTCCGATACCCGGGCTGACTATTGCTTCGCCGCTGAATGAGATTGATTTGCGTAATCTTATGTATACGGGATACGTCCATTCGGCGCCTTTCGTCATTCGTTACCCGCGAGGCAAAGGCGAACTGAAAGACTGGCAGAACAAATTGGAAATCCTGCCTCCCGGAAAAGGGAAAAAACTGCACGAAGGCAACCAACTCGCGCTGCTCTCTATCGGCCCCATTGGAAACGAAGCAAAACGAGCCATCGAAATAGTCGAAAAGGAAGGTTATTCCGTAGCTCATTACGATATGATTTATCTTAAACCTATTGATAATGATATTCTTTTTGAGGCTGGAGAGCGATTCGAACACATTCTGACCGTCGAAAACGGCGTCATTACCGGCGGATTGGGGAGCGCCGTTGTCGAGTTTATGGCCGAAAATGGTTTCACTGCGCAAGTGAAACGTATCGGCATAAAGGACGAGTTCGTCGGACACGGAAATATTGCCGAACTCCACAGGCTTTGCGGCATGGATGCAGCAGGTATTGCCGATACGATCAGAGCGTTTGCGCCTTCTGCAAGCGGAAGAAAGTTCGCCGAGGGAAAAAAACGCACCAAGTTTTCGTTTATCAATATTTTATCATGAAAGTAGTGATTGCCGGAGCAGGAGAAGTCGGGACGCACCTGGCAAAAATGCTGTCCCGCGAACATCACGACATCGTTATCATTGACGAAGACGACGAAAAATTGGCCTTTGTCAATTCGGGTTTCGATATTTTGCCGATTGTCGGGAATCCCACTTCGCTGAAAGATCTCGAAAGCGCCCGCGTGAAGACGGCCGATTTGTTCGTCAGCGTCACGCCCGAAGAAACGGCGAATATCACGGCCTGTATGTTGGCCTCCACTCTCGGTGTGCAAAAGACCTTTGCCCGTATCAACAATTACGAATATCTGCTGCCCAAAAACAAGGAACTGTTCGAAAGGATAGGCGTCAGCTCCATGATTTACCCCGAAATGCTGGCGGCAAAAGAAATTGTTGTTTCCGTCAAGCGCCCGTGGACGCGACAATATTGGGAACTGTTTGGCGGCAGCCTGATTCTGATTGGCGTCAAAATCCGCGAAAAGGCGCCCGTAGTAGGCAAACCACTCTACGAATTGCTTGCAAACAATAAAAAGATGTATCACATCGTGGCCATAAAACGCGACAATGAAATGATTATTCCGCGCGGACAAGATTTTATACAGGTAGACGATCTGGTCTTTATCAGCACCATGCGCCGCTACGAAGAAGAAGTGCGCATATCGACCGGCAAGCATGGCCCCGAAATCAAAAACATCGTGATCATGGGCGGCAGCCGGATTGCCTATCGCACGTGTCAGTATCTGCCGAATCATATCCAAATCAAAATCATCGAATCCAATCGCGAAAAAGGCATCCATCTGTCCGAAACGCTCCCGGATAACGTGTTGATTATAAACGGCGACGCACGTGATACGGATTTGCTGTTGCAGGAAGGGATACAAAAGACACAGGCCTTTATCGCACTGACCGACGACTCGAGCAACAACATCCTGGCATGTATGGCGGCCAAGCGTTTCGGCGTATACAAAACGATCGCGCAGGTGGAGAACATCGACTACATCCCGCTGGCAACTAATATGGACATCGGAGCGATTATCAACAAGAAACTGATTGCCGCCAGCCATATCTACCAGTTTTTGCTCGATGCGGACATATCCAATGTCAAATGCCTCGCCATTGCAAACGCCAATGTGGCCGAACTGATCGCCCACCAACATTCTTACATTATCAGCAAACGGATTAAAGATCTGAATCTGCCGAAAGACATGACTTTGGGCGGACTGATACGCGACGGCGAACCCATGATGGTCGAAGGCGATACGCAAATCTGCGCCAACGACCGCGTGATGGTTTTCTGTCTCGATTCCGCAATGAGCAAACTGAAAAAATATTTCAACTGAGCAGGCGTCATGTTTTCACTGAATATACGGTTTGTCTTCAAGGTTCTGGGGATGATGCACGTGCTCGAAAGTTTCTTCATGCTTTGCACCACAGGAGTAGCTTTCTATTACCGCGAGTCGGACTGCGCGCCGCTGCTTGCGTCATTTGCCGTCATGCTGGGGGCGGGACTGATTTTCTGGTTTATCGGGCGAAACAGCCGTCAGATGTATACAGGCAGGCGCGAGGCAAGTCTGGCCGTCACGCTGACATGGATTCTGCTCACGTTTTTCGGTATGCTGCCTTTTCTTTTCGGGGGATACATCGACAATGCGACAGATGCTTTTTACGAAGTAATGTCCGGTTTCACGACAACCGGGTCGACCGTCTTTTCCGATGTTGAAAGCTTGCCGCACGGCATCCTGTTCTGGCGCAGCCTGACGCAATGGCAGGGAGGTGTGGGGATGATCGTATTTACGGTCGCTTTGCTTCCGCTTGTCGGAGGGGGGGCAAACCAGCTTTTCGACGCCGAGACGTCCGCCATCATGCACGAGCATTTCCTGCCGCGCGTCACCCAGACAGCCAAGCGTTTTTTCGGCATTTACCTGCTGATTACCTGTATGCTTACGCTGCTTCTGTGGGCGGGGCCGATGGATTTGTTCGATGCCGTGAATCATGCCATGACCACCGTCTCGTCGGGTGGAATTTCTACAAAAAACGACAGCATCGCCCACTGGGATTCTCCATATATATATTATGTAACGACGGTTTTCATGTTTGTGGCCGCCCTCGATTTTACGCTGATTTATTTCCTGTGCAGAGGGAAAAGCAAGAAGATAACCGGAAACGAGGAAATGCACTATCTGGCTACGTTTATTATCGTAGCGACCCTCCTCATGACGGCGATACTGTTTTTCGGGAATCGGGACGCCGACCCGGAATTGCTGTTCAGGAAAGTACTGTTTCAGGTTACGTCGCTTATCACTACGACGGGATACGTCGTTTCCGACTATGCCGCGTGGGGAACGCTTTTCACGCTGATTGCCTTGATACTGATGACCGTCTGCGGCTGTGCAGGTTCTACCTCCGGCGGTCTTAAGATGGGGCGGTTCGTCATCCTGATTAAAAATGCGCAAAACGAATTTAAGAAGCAGACGCACCCGAACGCCATCATACCTGTCCGCATGAACGGACACGTGATTCCGGCAGATACGGTTCAGCACGTGCAAACGTTTGTATTTGTATATGCACTATCCATTGTTGCAGGATGCGCCGTTTTACTGGTTGACGGTTTGCCGTTAAAAGAATCCATAGGAATGGCGGTGGCTGCCATCGGAAACGTCGGCCCTGCGCTGGGCAAATATGCCGGAGGCGTTTTCACCGACCTGTCTGCCGTCGCCAAGTGGACGCTTTCTCTCCTGATGCTGGTCGGACGCCTCGAAATTTTTACGATACTCACTCTTTTCCTGCCGAGTTTCTGGAAACGATAGCGCCGACGCAATAAGCACGCAGGCGAGCTTCCCGTTCTCTTCGGGGAGCTCCGCATTTCCTTCGGGGAGCTCCGCATTTTCTTCGGGGAGCTCCCCATTTTCTTCGGGGAGCTCCGCATTTCCTTCGGGGAGCTCCCCATTTCTTTCGGGGAGCTCCCCATTTCTTTCGGGGAGCTCCCCATTTCCTTCGGGGAGCTCCCCATTTTCTTCGGGGAGCTCCCCATTTCTTTCGGGGAGCTCCCCATTTTCTTCGGGGAGCTCCCCATTTTCTTCGGGGAGTTCCGCATTTTTTTCAGGTAAATTTC
>JAISNP010000008.1 GCA_031276175.1 Tannerella sp. | reverse complement strand
AAGGTCGATGTTCTTAAGCGCTGTGAAAGAACCTCCTCCAACAGGAAACGCCTTCGTCAGACTTCTTATCGCAATGATAGATTTTGTATTCTTATTCATAAAAAACGGTTTATTATTTCGGGTGCAAATGTACGAATTTTATCTCAATAGCAAAGTATCGTATGGTTTTTGTGTTTTTTTATCATTCATGCTTAAATGCTCTCTAAAGACACTTCTGTTTTTCAAATCCGGAAAGCAATGCCCCTGTTTTTGATTATCCCGGATCGCCCGTTTATCCAAGATTCAGGTTATTTATGCGCTCACTTAATTTATTACACCTGTTCTCACGGGATGGATTTTGCCCGAACGCAGGTTGTCTGTAATAAAAAAAGGCTGCCCCCGGAAGGAGCAGCCTTTTTAATGGCAGGGAAATAAACGTCATTTCCCGAAATACCGATTGTACAAGCCTTCGAAGCCTTTGCCGTGACGCGCTTCGTCTTTGCACATTTCGTGTACGGTGTCGTGTATGGCATCTAGATTTTGCTGTTTTGCCAGTGTAGCAATACGTTTCTTGTCTTCACAAGCGCTCTGTTCAGCCATCATGCGCTTTTGGAGATTCGTTTTCGTATCCCATACCACCTCGCCGAGCAGTTCGGCAAACCGTGCGGCATGGTCGGCTTCTTCCAGCGCATACCGTTTGAATGCTTCCGCAATTTCGGGATAACCCTCGCGATCAGCTTGCCGACTCATCGCAATATACATCCCTACTTCCGTACACTCGCCCATGAAATGAGCTTTCAATCCTTCGAGGATAACCGAATCGACACCTTTAGCAACGCCAATCACATGTTCATCCGCAAATTGCAATTTTCCACTTTCGCTTACTTCCTTGAATTTGCTTTTCGGCTGCTTGCACAGCGGACAAAATTCGGGAGCTTCATCACCTTCGTGAACATAACCACATACAGTACAAATAAATTTCTTTTTCATAATCGTTTGTTTTAAAAATAGTAAATATCAAATTATTTTCAGCTTTTCTTCTTACATTCTTCGCAGATACCTTTAAGATTTACACAAGTTTCGTCTACTGTGAAACCGTATGTTTCCGACATCATCCAACTGATTTGCGGAAGCGGCAAGTCTATGATGCAACCGCATTTTTTGCAATAGAAATGGGCATGTGCTTCGACGACGCCGTCGAAACGGGCATTCCGTTCGTCGATGTCTATCTGAATAGCCACTCCCTGTTCGACAAACAACTTCATCGTGTTGTACACCGTTGTTTTCGACAGCGTAGGGATGCTCGGCTGTAAATCCCAATACACCTCGTCGGCCGTCGGATGCGTGCGATGGCTCAACAAGTATTCCATTATTCCCAAACGCTGTACGGAGGGTTTAATGTCATGCGCTATCAGATATTCTTGCGTCGATTTCATATGTATAATAACAACAATTTTGTAATCGCTACAAAGGTGCGATAAAATATCGGCCTGGCAAAATATTTGCTGTTATTTTTCAAGAATAATTCGCAATTAAAGTTTAGCTAAAAGTTTTTTTCAGGACATATGCTTGTAATCCCTGAATTTTTCAAGTAAGTTTGCTGCGCAAATAAAGATCGTTTAAAATAAATAAAAGACTCTGTAAAGAATAAAAACAAACAAAATATGACGAACAAAATCAAGTGGGCATTGTTTTCGGCAGTATGGTTGCTGCTGGGGTGCAACTGTTTAAATGAACAGGGAATGACGATGCGGAATCGCATGGCATATCATTTCGACGAGCCGGCGAAGATATGGGAAGAGACTTTCCCATTAGGAAACGGCCGCATCGGACTGATGCCCGACGGGGGAATAGACGAGGAGAATTACGTATTGAACGAAATCTCAATGTGGTCGGGCAGCAAGCAGAATACCGACAACCCGAATGCGCTTAAATCATTGCCGAAAATTCGCGAACTGCTGTTCGACGGGCGCAACGACGAAGCTCAACAACTTATGTACGAAACGTTTGTTTGCGGCGGCGAAGGCAGCAGGCAGGGATACCGACAACCGTACGGCAGCTATCAGATATTCGGCAACCTGAAACTGAACTGTTTCTACGAAGACGGGCAGGACGCCGCAATCACGGACTACAAACGCGAGTTGAGCCTCGATGACGCCATCGCCACCGTTTCGTTCAAAAAAGGTAAACATACCTATATGCGCGAGGCTTTCACCTCGTTCTCGTCTGACGTAGCAGTGATACGCCTGACTGCGGAAGACGAAAACCTGTTCGATTTCCGTATCGGCATGAATCGTCCCGAACGGTATACGGTGGTGCACGACCGCGGCGACCTGCGGATGTATGGCCGTATGTATGAAGGCGACGTATACGATCCGTGGAAACGCGGCGGCAAAGACGGGGTTGCCGAAATCGTGAAAGAAGGCAATGGGATGCGCTACGGCGCGCGGATGCGCATATTGTTACCCGGAGGAGGGAGGTTTGCCGTTGTCGGTGACACGGCGTTGACCGTCGAAAAAACTTCGGAAGCAATCATTCTGATCGGCATGGCGACCGATTATTTTGAAAAGGATGTCGACGGTCGGATAGATTCGCTCGTTGCTGCCGCGGGGAAAAAGGGTTACGACACGCTCAAAAAGGAACATATCGAAACCTACCGCAATCTGTACGCACGCACGCATGTCGATTTCGGGCACGTGGACGAAAAGGAATCGCTGCCGATAAACAAACGCCTCGAACTGTTCCACCGCGACAGGAACGACCCTTCGCTGCAGGCGCTCTACTTCCAGTTCGGACGCTACTTGCTGATTTCGTCCACGCGCCACGGTTCGCTGCCGCCTAACTTGCAAGGTCTGTGGTGCAACACCGTGAATACCCCTTGGAACGGCGACTACCACATGAACATCAACGCGCAGATGAATCTTTGGCCTGCGGAAGTGTGTAATCTCTCGGAACTGCATCTCCCGCTGATTGAATGGACAAAACGGCAGGTGCCGAGCGGCCGACGGACGGCAAGGGTGTTTTATAATGCCCGGGGATGGGTTACGCACATACTGGGCAACGTATGGGAGTTCACCGCGCCGGGCGAGCATCCTTCGTGGGGGGCTACGAACACTTCGGCGGCATGGATGTGCGCACACCTCTATAATCATTATTTATATACGAAAGATACGGCATATCTGGCGGACGTGTATCCGGTCATGAAGGAGGCGGCGCTCTTTTTCACGGATATGTTGGTCGAAGACCCGCGCAACCGTTTTCTGGTGACGGCGCCGACTACTTCGCCCGAAAACGCCTTCGTCATGCCCAACGGACGGAAAGCAAGCGTTTGCGCCGGCTCGACGATGGACAACCAGATTCTGCGCGAATTGTTCGGAAACACCATCGAAGCCGCAAACATACTGGGCACGGATGAAAATTTTGCCGGTATACTAGCCGAAAAATGCGCCCGCCTGATGCCGACAACTATCGGGAAAGACGGGCGCATCATGGAATGGCTGGAACCTTTCGAAGAAGTGGAACCGCATCATCGACACGTTTCCCATCTGTACGGATTGTATCCCGCACACGAAATCTCGTTTGAAAAGACGCCTGCCCTTGCCGAAGCGGCACGCAAGACGCTTGAAGCCCGCGGCGACGAGAGTACAGGATGGTCAATGGCTTGGAAAGTGAATTTCCGGGCGCGACTTCACGACGGCGAACATGCGTGGAAACTGTTGAACGACCTGCTGACGCCTTCTATTCGTGGCGACGTGAATTACTCGCACGGTGGTGGGACGTATCCCAACCTGTTCTGCGCCCATCCGCCGTTTCAGATAGACGGGAACTTCGGAGGCTGCGCGGGAATTGCCGAGATGCTGCTGCAAAGCCATAACGGTTATATCGAGTTCCTGCCCGCATTGCCTGCCGCGTGGAATACAGGACGTTTCGACGGACTACGCGTACAGGGCGGAGGCGAAGTTGCCGCCATATGGGCCGACGGCAATCTGCAACGTGCAAAACTGAAGGCTTTGAAAGGGGGAACTTTCCGCATCAAAATGTGGCCGGACGACGCAACTCTAACCGTGACGATAAACGGCAAACAAGTGTCATGCCCTGTGCAATCGGGTATACTGGAAGCCTCGCTGAATACGGGGGACGAATTAATTTTGTTGATGAAATAAAAATTCATGGACAGGAAACGATAAAACAATATATTTACAACTCGCTTCGTGTGCTTGCATAACCACGTTAAAAACAAGAAATATGAAAACTAAAGTCTCTATTCCCTTCATGCTGGCGGGAATCCTTTTTACAGTATGTTTAATAATCTCCAATCTGCTGGAGACAAAAGTAATCCGGCTCGGATTTGTGACGGCCACGGCCGGACTGATGGTTTTTCCCGTCTCCTATATCATCAACGACTGCATTGTCGAAGTTTGGGGATACGCAAAGGCGCGACTGGTTATCTGGATTGGCTTTGCGGTCAACTTCCTTGTCGTCGGACTGACGCAACTGGCCATCCTCATGCCGCCCGCACCCTACTGGGAAGGCGAAGCGGCCTTCAACTTCGTCTTCGGGCTGTCCGCGCGAATCGTTGTCGGCAGTCTCTGCGCCTTTCTTGTCGGGTCGTTCATCAACGCATGGGTGATGAGCCGCATGAAAGTCCTCTCCGATGGAAAATACTTTTCGTTGAGGGCGATAGTATCCACACTGGCCGGCGAAAGCGCCGATTCGATAATATTCTTCCCGATAGCCTTCGCCGGCATCATTTCGTGGGACAACTTGCTGGTTTTAATGGCTACGCAAATTGTGCTCAAGTCCCTCTACGAAGTACTTGTCTTGCCGTTGACCATCCGCATCGTCCGGGTGATTAAACGTATCGACGGATGCGATGCCTACGACAGGCATATATCATTTAATCCGTTCGAGTTATCGTCCCGGGACGGGGACTGACTTGGCGTAAACTGTAAACTATGAGTGATGAGCGATAAGTGTCATGTGTCTTGTCCTAAAAAACTTTACGGATTTTCTTACTTTGTCCTGAATAGACTTTACATTTTGTCTTAGTCCTGTCATACCCTGACAAAGTACGGCAACGGTAAATGTATTGGCATTGCTAATTAAATATACAAATTTTCATTCCGATAATGCATAAGCAAAAGAAAAGACAGTTTCAATATTTCCACTTTTTTTGAATAGAATTTTGATTTCCTTCTCATTATTGCCGAAAAATGTCCGAATAAACTGTTTTATCCTTCAACAGTAAATGTTTCGGCTTTCGTTTGAATGTGTTTTCTCTGGGGATGATATACGCATATGGCTTCCAATAATCACTTGCAATATATTCCATTTCATGTTGCTTTATTGCTCCCCAAAACGCTTCTGCCGTTTTATTACTTCTGTCGCCAATAATGAAATTGATGAATATTTTCTCATATCTATCAACACCAATCCATATCCAACAGTAGTTTTTTTGAACCAATACTAGGAGTGTATCTCATCCGCTTCTGCCCTCTCTATTTCTTGACTTTCTGAATTAAGTTCCTGAACATCTCTTCCAAAACTGCATATCCGATTTAGAACAGAGACATTACTTAGTCAGCACTTATTAAGCTGTCATTTTGTTGAATATGAATAAAATGGCAGCGAAAAAGTTTGGTTATTTCAACCGTTTTTTGTAAGTTTACAGTATAAAAGCGGGAAATTATGTTAGGAAAATTACCTGTGGACGACCATCGTGAACTATTTCGCACCCGCCTGGCGGATTTGATTAATCCTGAGCACGAGCTTGCCCTTTTGGCAAATAAAATCGACTGGAAGTACTTCGAGGACGAGTTCAAATGCTTGTATTCCGACAAGCCGAGTCGTCCCTCGATGCCCGTGCGGTTCATGGTTGGCATTTTGATGCTCAAGCACTTATACAATCTTGGTGATGAGCGTGTACCGGGATGTTGGGTTCGCGAGGTTTACTTTCAATACTTCTGCGGCGGTGTGTTTTTCGAGCATAAATTTCCCTGCGACCCGAGCGACTTCGTTCATTTTCGCAAGCGGATCGGCGAAGCGGGTTTTCAAAAGATTTTCGCTTACAGCGTGCATCTTCATGGCGGGGAGGTGGTCAAACAGTCTAAATTTGTACTGTCGGACACGACCGTCCAGGGTAATTTCACGACCTTCCCGACCGACGCGAAAACGTGCAGGTAAGTGATCGACAAATGCAACAAGATAGCTGAAAAAAAAGGGATTAAACAGCATTGCAAATACAATCAAGAGAGCAAAGAGCTGGCTCGTCAGGCTTACAACGGAAAGCATCCCAGGCGAGCGAAAACGGCGAAAAAAGCGCAAAAGCGGATGAAAACGATTGCCAACGTGCAGATACGGGAACTGGAATGCGGGATGATGGAAGAGCAACGAGCGCGTTACAAAGAGCAGCTGGAACTCTACAAGCGCGCGGTCAACCAGCAGAAGAGCGACAAAAACAAGGTTTATAGCCTGCACAAGCCGTTCACGGTGTGCATCGCGAAAGGCAAAGCACATAAACCGTATGAATTCGGGAACAAGGTCGGGCTGGTCACTGGCGGCAAGCCGGGCAAAAAATCATCTTGGCCATCACGGGTTTTACCGGCAACCCGTTTGATGGCCACACGATAGAACCACTTCCATATCAAATGGAAAACAATAAAATAACCTTACCGAAAGAACTTGCATACGATCGGGGAGGCAAGGGAAAGTCAGAAATCAAAGGAGTAAAAATCATCATCCCGTCCCC
>JAISNP010000049.1 GCA_031276175.1 Tannerella sp. | reverse complement strand
CTACAACATACAGGGACAACTGCTCCATAAGCGCAAAGCGACCGCAGCCGAACAGCACATCCCCCTGCGTACACGCGGCATTTATATTGTAGCAGGCGGCAAGCGGGTAGTGAAAACGGTGTATTGACGCCGCAAAACAGCGAAATAATCGTACAGCACGGAGAGGCTGTCCCGCAAGTCGGGGCAGCCTCTCTGCCGTTTTTTAACAAAAGGCTTTAATACGCGGAGAAATATACCCGAGGCGCTCGAACATGTCCGTTCGCGAGAGGTCGCGAAGCGTTTCCACAACGGCTTTTGTCATTGCTTGCAGAAATTACACCGCAAGCGTAAAAACACGGGACAAAATCCGCCCGGAGTGCAAAACGGGATGTTTTTCCTGTGTCTTTTCATTATTCTTCGCCCGGTTTGCCGAAAATCGGTCAAGTTCAACACTCCGGCTTGGGAAAACAGGGCTTGCGCAGCCTGAAAATATAAATGAAGCTGCTACGTTTTGGGACAGCCCCAACAGGCGAATGAATTTGTCCGTATCATGAAGCGAAAAATGCAGGGCATGTCGGCGCAGGCATTAACCGTCCGGAAATATCTTCTTCCTGCGTCCGGTTCCCGTATTCATACATGAAACGGACAGATAAAATGAAAACGATAAGTATATTCAACTGTTTCAGACAGTAAATACAGGCAGTTGCACAAACGTTCCGTGCAAAAACAGATAATTTCTGTTTTATAACGCTATGCTGTAAGGAAGAAATACGGATATAAAATACATATCACACATATAACTGATTGATAGCTGTTTATTATTTGCTGCTATTAACTTAATTCCTTCATCCTTATTATTTAAGCATTTTTATAAATATAAAATATTGCCATTATTTTTTTATTTGATACTTTTGTGAAATAAATATTGTTTGGATAATACTTGTTTCGGACAAGAAAGATGTTGATTGTATTGAAAAAATGGCAAATTTATCTGCAATTAAAATAGAATTATTACCATATTAACGGTTTTAACATGTCATTCTTTAGAAAATATGTTTATAACACATTTAATGATATTACGGAGATTCCAACAAGCAAACAAAAAATATTCAGACGGCAAGTCTTTAATGAGAATTTTTCTTGGGAAACTAATCGTTTTTCCCAACGGGGATGTATATGCCAATATAAATTTCCCTTCCATAGGGAATCTTTTGGAACAAAAGTTGACCCAAATTGTTTATAATGAAATAAGCAATCCGTCCAATGCCTGGTTTATGACCAGGGACAGGGTCGATACATGCAAACAGTGTATTAACCGATACCTGTGCCCGTCTCTGTCCAATTATGAGATCACAACAAAGGTGCATAATATGTGTTATTTAAATATCAGCAATTGAAATTCATGAAAACAAAATCCGCATCTCTCACACCCGCCCGCATTCTGACCGCCACCATCCTCGCCCTGCTTCTGCACGCATGTGGCGGACGTAACGGCGCACAGACGCTGGACGACTGCCCCGTTGTGGCGCACACGGACAAAGACGGCGTCGTCGTATGCGACTACGTATCGGTCAGGGATACCGTAAACATACCCATGAGTTCACTGTTCTCCGATTTTGAAATCGTGCGGCTCGAAAACTCGGACAACGCACTGGTGGGAGACGGCGGCACCTGGCCAGTCTGGCTCAGCGAGCACTATTTGGGGATTGATTCCTATGAAGTAGGAGCTTACAGGCTCTTCGACAGAAAAGGAAAATTTTTAAGGAACATAACCACTCGCGGACAGGGCCCCAATGAATTCCTGTTTGGCATTTACGACAGTTACATTGACGAAGAAGAGGGGAAAATATATATTCTTCCTTTCAGGACAGCGAAAATTATGGTTTTCGACCTGAGCGGGAATGCCCTGGAGCCGATACCCCTGCCATTTATCGTGCATAAGGGACGGATGAAAATCAATGTGAAGGAACGGACGCTGGTCATGCTGGCGCTCCCGTTTGCAGACACACCCTGGGTGGTCTGGAAACAGGATTTCGACGGGAAAATCATTCAGTCGATTCCGGCCGGCCGGTTTGTAATTGATCCGGGAGATTACAGTAATGAACTGGGGGTTACATTTAATACACCCGACATCGCGTATTATTTATTGCGGGTGGTATTTAGCGAAGATACGCTTTATCACTATGACGGGAACGGCAACGCTCTGATTCCGGCATTCACCATGCATTTCACTCATGAGCCGTTAAATCATTTCTATACGGAACTGCCCGGATACTACATATTCTATCCGGTCAGTTACACCGACGACAGCCATCTGCCGCCTGTTATTGTCGACAAGCGAACCCTGAAAGGCGCTTATGTCAGATGGCAGGCGGACATGCTGGGAAATATCTTCTTTGAAAGAAGATTTTCATTTCATCAGGGATATGCCTCGATCAACCTCCATCCGGCAGAATTGAAGGAAAAACTGGAGTCGGCGCTCAAGCACCCCGGGACGCTGACGGAAGAAATGCGTCAAAAACTGACCGAGTTGAATAACAGCATAACCGACGACGACAACAATGTCGTCCTGATCGGGAAACTGAAGCAGCAGGAAGAATCAATAATATAACATCTTAAGTAATGAAGAATATCGAAAATTTTAAAGGTAAGTCAGGGAGAAGACACATCGTTTTTGCAGTGGGATGCCGTCGCTTATTTCAGGCAAAACAACAGGTTTAAGGATTGGGATAAAAACGACAAAAAGCAGATATTCCTGCAAGGAGTTGTCGAGAAGGACGGAACCGTTACAAATGTCAGAATACTCCGGTCTTCCAAAATACCAAAACTGGATGAAGAAGCGCTTCGTTTGGTCAAATCGGCTAAGTATTGCCCGGGAAAAGCAGATTATATCCTGTCAACCAACAAATGACCGTGTCCACCTCTGTTTTTGTGCGTCCCTTTTTATCCGCTTTTTGGATGTAAAGCGGATAAACGCTTGCAAAAGACATCGTATATATCTTTGGCTTTTCCGTAACGGTTGACGCTTCGACTTTTTTTGTTGTCATATTTTTATGCCGTTTTTAAAATTATACTATCGACTTTTCTTTCATGATTTCCTTATTTTAAATATGCCGTAAATAAACTTGTATTCTTCGCTTAAAGTCCCGATTTCGACCGGTTCCAATTTATCGTGAATATGTTCGAGTTCTTTTTCGTCATAAAAGTGCAACACCAAGCCGTCTTTTATTTCATATGTGTTTTCTTCTATTAATATCCCCGCGCCATACGCCGCGTGTTCGCGGGTGCAGCACGACACCATTATTATTCCGTTGTCATTCATGTTCTCCACACATCTTTTTATTATACTTCTTCTTTCGTTACGTTTAAATAGGTGTATAAAACTGTGGCAAAATATTCCGTCGTATTTTTTATCCGTATTGTAATCGTCCAATATCGAACGGCATATAAAATTCACTTTCGGCGCAAAGGTTTTTCCCATTTCTATTGCCTCCGTCGAATATTCAATCCCGTCGACGATATAACCTTTATCGGAAAAATATTTTGCGTTTCTTCCGTAACCTGCCCCTGTTACCAATACTGTTTTTATGTGATGTTCCGAAAACAGTTTTTCGGTTATTTTTGCCGCCTCACTCGGTTCGGTTCCCCAAATCAGATTTTCGTTTCGAAAGGCGTCATTCCAGATATTATTATCCCTCATTGTTTTTGTATTCCGTTATATGCGTATAGGATATGATACTTCCATCGGTTGGAACACGGACTTCCGGGGCGTGAAAAGCGCCGGAATCCACGCGCGTGTTTTTTTTCGTCTTTTCCCGGAAAAGGGCTGTTTATTCCGTCGTCCGGATGACGGAAGAGTAAATGAAGATTGCGGCTTTCAGCCGATGGAGGTATCATATTAGATATTCATTTTCCGTTATTATCAGGTGGCAGATGTTTCCGAACAGCTTGTAAATATTTCAGGACATTATAAAAAGTAGCCGTGAATGGTGGAGTGCAAGCGCTCCGGGCGCCGGTCAAAGCTCGCTTTCTTTCAAACGTTCCGCGTTTTCCGCCACAATCAGATGGTCGATGCAGTCTTGAATGTCGCCGTCCATAAAGGCGGCCAGATTGTAGACGGTATAGTTGATGCGGTGGTCGGTGATGCGTCCTTGCGGATAGTTGTAGGTGCGGATTTTGGCCGAGCGGTCGCCGGTAGAGACCATAGTTTTTCGTCTCGAGGCTATTTCGCTCTGATGCCGTGTCAGTTCCATGTCGTAAAGTTTGGCGCGCAGCATCTGCATGGCCAGTTCGCGGTTGGCCAGTTGCGTCCGCGCCTGCTGGCATACGACGACGATGCCCGAAGGCCTGTGGGTGAGTTGTACTTTCGTTTCGACCTTGTTCACGTTCTGTCCTCCCGCGCCTCCGGAGCGCGCCGTCTGCATGTCGATGTCGGCAGGATTGATTTCCACGTCCACTTCTTCGGCTTCGGGCAGCACGGCCACGGTAGCGGCCGAGGTGTGTACGCGCCCCTGCGTTTCGGTCTGCGGCACGCGCTGCACGCGGTGTACGCCCGATTCGTATTTCATGATGCCGTAGACGCCCGCGCCTTTGACGGTGAAGATGATTTCCTTGAATCCGCCGGCCGAGCCTTCCGTCATACCGGTGATTTCGGTTTGCCAGCCTTTGGTTTCGCAATATTTCTGGTACATGCGGTACAGGTCGCCGGCAAAGAGGGCTGCCTCGTCGCCGCCCGTGCCGCCGCGGATTTCCACGATGGCATTCTTGTCGTCCTGCGGGTCGGAGGGGACAAGCATCAGCTTGATTTTTTCCTCCATCTGCGGCAGGCGTTCGTGATACGTTTCCAGTTCGGCGCGCGCCATTTCCTTCAGTTCATGATCGGTTTCGTTCACGAGGATGTCTTTCGCCTCGTCGATGCCGCGGAGAATCGTCAGATACTCCGTCCGGGCATCCATCAACTGTTCCAGTTCCCTGTATTCTTTCGACAGGCGGATGTAACGCTCACGGTCGGCTATGACCGCGGTGTCGGTGATGCGTGTGGATATTTCCTCGAAACGGCTTGTCAGCCCGTTGAGTTTGGAGAGCAGGGTGTCGTTGTCCGGCATTTTCTTTTACGTGTATTTAAATTCTCCCGCTTCGGAACGGATTATCAGTTCTGTGCCGTCGCAGGCTTCCACGTGCCCCACCACCCGCGCGTCGATGCGGAAAGATTCGGATATGTCGACAATCTGCTGCGCGCAGTCTTCGGGCAGGTATATCTCCATCCGGTGCCCCATGTTGAACACCCTGTACATCTCGCTCCACTCCGTGCCGCTCTGCGCCTGAATGGTGCGAAACAGCGGCGGGATGGGGAAGAGGTTGTTTTTTACGATACGCATGTTGTCCGCGAAATGCAGGATTTTCGTCTGCGCGCCGCCCGAACAGTGCACCATGCCGTGTATTTGCGGACGCAACGCATCCAGCGCCTTTTTTATCACCGGCGCATACGTGCGTGTAGGCGAAAGGACGAGCCTGCCCGCATCCGCAGGGACGCCTTCCACGGGGTCGGTCACTTTCAGGCTGCCCGAATAGACGAGTTCGCCGGGCAGGGAGGGGTCGAAACTTTCGGGATATTTTTCCGCGATGTAGCGTGCAAACATGTCGTGCCGCGCCGAGGTCAGTCCGTTGCTGCCCATTCCGCCGTTGTAGGCATGTTCGTAAGAAGCCTGCCCCGAGGATGCCAGCCCGACAATGACGTCGCCCGGACGGATGCGGGCGTTGTCAATCACGTCGCTGCGCCGCATACGGCAGGCCACGGAGCTGTCCACGATGATGGTGCGCACAAGGTCGCCCACGTCGGCCGTCTCGCCGCCCGTGGCATAGGCGCCGATGCCCATGCTGCGCAGTTCGGCCAGCAGTTCGTCCGTTCCGCTGATGATGGCGGAAACCACCTCGCCGGGGATTAGCCGCCTGTTGCGCCCGATGGTGCTCGAGACGAGGATATTGTCCGTCGCGCCGACGCAAATCAGGTCGTCGATGTTCATAATCAGCGCATCCTGTGCAATGCCTTTCCATACGCTCAGGTCGCCCGTTTCGCGCCAGTAGACATAGGCGAGCGACGATTTGGTGCCCGCTCCGTCGGCGTGCATGATGTTGCAGTATGCCGGGTCGCCGCCAAGCACATCGGGGATAATCTTGCAGAAGGCTTTGGGATAAAGCCCCTTGTCCATGTGCCGGATGGCGCAGTGCACGTCTTCCTTGGATGCGCTTACGCCGCGCCGGTCGTATCGGGTATCGTTCATAAGTTTTTGTTTTGCCGGGACGGGAGTGTATTACCGTCGACATGTGCCGTAACGGAAACTTTCCGGTCGCGGTCGACGGGCTTGGGCGCCGCCGCTTTCCGTACGGCAGGCGCGATGCCGTCGCCTCCGGACAGCGTATCGTAGCGGTACAGTTCGTAAGTTTCGATAATATCCGTCAGTTTGGCGGCATATTGCGGATCGGTGGCATAGCCGTATTGTTTCAGCCCTTTCGCCCAATTCCTGTAGTCGGTTATCTTGAGTTTGAACAGTGGGCGGTAGTGCGGGCGTTCGACAAGGAAGCGGGAATGGTCTTCGTACGAATCGGCGGCGGCGAGGTATTTGCGGTAGCAGGCACGGCCGTCTTCGTGATCTTTATGGATACAAAGCCCGTTCCAGTCGCTGCACTTGATGCCGAAATGATTGTTCCCTCCCAAAGCGAGGAAACTCTGCCCTGCGGACGATTCCAGGATAGCCTGCGCAAGGATGATGCTTGCCGGGATTCCGTATTTTTCCTGCTGCCGGACGGCTGTTTTGTAATACGCCATGATGTAAGCGCCGTACGTTTCGCGGAGGCCGGCGGCTTTCGAGTCGAACGGCTCGGCCTGCAACGGGATTGTCGCCGTAGCGCCGCTTGCCGACAGGGCGAGCAGCAGGAAGCATCTCTTCAAATATGTAAACGATATATACATTTTCATTTCATGCCTGTTTATCTCAGTCTGAGTGTTTCGCCTTCTTCGGGAACGAAGTCGGCCTTTTTATTGTTCATTTTGTACAGTCTCCCGACCCGGATACCGTAGCGTTGCGAAATGCTGTACATGGACTCGCCGATTCGCACCGTATGGAAAAAGTATGGTTTGTCGGCCTTTTTCTTCTTTTTCTGCAGGTAGACGATGTCGCCTTCCGCAAGCGGGTAGTCTTTGGGCATTTCGTTGTATTTACGCAACTTCTTCGCCTTAATGCCGATGTCGTCGGCAATATCTTCAAGCGAATCGTTGCCGTCGGCAATGACGTATATCAGGCCGTGCGTCTTGAACACATCGCGCGAAAGAAGTACTGGCGGCGACGATTCTTTTTCCTTCTTTTTCTCCCGCTTCTCCCGCCCGACGTGATATAACTGATACGTTTCGATTATGTCTATCAGTTTGTTGGCATAACCCCGGTCGGTAGCGTAACCACATTCCTGCAAACCTTTCGCCCACTTTTTGTAGTCGGTAATCTTATAATTGAAAAGGCGGGCGTAGCGGGAATGGGCGGTCAGGAAGCGGGAATGATCTTCGTACGAATCCGTAACGCTTTTATACTTGCGGAAACATTCGTTCTTGCGGTCGTCGTCGTGATACGAACGGCCGCCTTTCCAGTCCGAATGGCATTTGATGCCGAAATGATTGTTCGATTGCTTTGCCAGCGTAGACATGCCGGCATTCGATTCCAGCAACGCCTGCGCAAGCGTGATGCCGGCAGGAATTTTATATTTTTTCTGCTGCCGGACGGCTTCATCCCTGTATTTGTCTATATATTTCCCGTAAGCGGAGTTCTTGCGTATTACGTTCGCACGAAGAGAACCGAACGCAACAAGCCACAGGAAAAACAAGATGTACCCGTAATTTAATCTCATAAAAACCACAACCGTTTCAAATGTATTTCCGGCAGGGAAACAGCATCCTCGCCGTTCAAATTGGGGGCAAAGATATGGAGAAACGATGATAATCGTAAACAGTTGACGCAAAAATCATTGGTTTTACTAAAAAAAACGAGGAAACCGCTACCTTTGCCGAATCGGAAAAGTCGAATTATGGAACCGGATGAAATCAAAATAATTGTAAGAAAAATGCGGACGGACGAGTTGCCGCCCGAAGCGCGTCGCTGGATGGCGCTGGCGAAAGAAGCGGCCGGAAAAGCCTACGCGCCCTATTCGCATTTTCACGTCGGAGCGGCGGTAGCCCTGTCCGACGGTACGGTGCTCACGGGCAACAATCAGGAAAATGCGGCCTTTCCGTCGGGACTGTGTGCCGAGCGTGTCGCCCTTTTCTCGGCGGGAGCCGTTTATCCCGATGTGACGGTAAGGGCGCTGGCGCTCATGGCCGTAAAAGACGGCGTCGTGCAGGACGAGATTTCGCCATGCGGATCATGTCGGCAAGTATTGCTCGAAACCGAACGCAGGCAGCGCAGCCCGATAACGGTCATGCTCTGTGGCCGGGACGTGGTACGCATTGTGGATTCGGCCGAACAGTTACTGCCGGTAGCCTTTAATCTCGAATGTTCTCCCGGATAAAATCACTTTTTTCTGTTGCGGGCGTTGCGAATCATTTCTTCGCCGGGAATGATGAAGATTTCGATGCGGCGATTCAGGGCGCGTCCTTTCTCCGTTTGGTTGCCGGCTACCGGATGACGTATGCCCTTGCCTTCAAATGTCGTACGGGAGGCGTCCACTCCGTTTGCCGTCAGCAGGTCGCAGACGCTTTTTGCGCGTCGCGTCGAGAGGATGCGGTTAAACGATGCCCTGCCCGTACCGTCGGTATATCCGACGATTTTCGCGCAGATACCCGGATTGTGGATGAGGTGAAGTGCAAGCACACGCAGGGTGGCGCGTCCTGTTTCGGTAAGCGTACTCGAATTGGCGTCGAAAAGGGGAGCGGAGTTAAACGTCAGTTTCAGCGCTTCGCCGCGATTGACGGTTTCGACCGTCGCTTCGACGGGAAAAACGCCCTGAAGGGCTTCTTTCTGCGCCTGCATCTGCTTGCCGACGATAGCGCCGGCCTTGCCTCCGATGACGGTTGCCGGCACGTTACTGTCCGTTCGATCCTCATCGTCGTTTGCCGGAGACTTCCTTGTCTTGCAACTCGTCAGTATCGCCAGTATCACGATTACCCCCGCCAGAAGTTTGAACCTCTTCATTCGCGCCTTTTATTCGGACAAATGAATCGAATCGCAATAATCAAGTTCTCCCTGCACAATGAGGGCTATTTCGTCCGACTCGAAATGTCTGAGACCATCTTTATTTGCGTTGTTTTCGACGTACCGAATCAATTGTTCTTCGTCGATTTCAACCACCGTATCGTCGTCGCCGTTGAGAAGTCCGCTTTCGTCGTAGAAATCGTAAATCACATCAATAATGTAGAGAATATCGTCGTCGTCGAGATTTTCACTCATTGCCTGCGGCAGGTAATTTCGTATGAATTTCACCGCGTTGTCGTCGTCGTATATTATTTCCTCGCTCATGATAAATTGTTTTGTATTGCAATCCCGTTTTTTTTAATATGCTCGGGCGTGCAAAGATATGCAAATAATTGAAACATGCACGCATACGGACAGGAAAATAAAAATACGGGGAATTTACGGGACGGATTGCCGTCTATCGGATAGAGCAGTATATATGTATATGTATGGATCCGGATTTTGTTTCGGTACACCTGTACTCCGTAACAGTACATCCGTACTTTGCCCCGGTACACCCGTACTGTTTCAAAGTACACCTGCACTTTCCAAAAGTACTCTTCCGTTTCGAAAGAATCCGCCCGTATTTTGCCTCTGTACACCTGTATTTCCAAGGAGTACAAATAAACTTTAATGTCCGCATAATATTTCACGAAAAAAAGATATATCTTTGCGCAAGAATAATTTTCACAATAAAAAACGAACGGATTATGGGACGTAAAACTCAAGCACAGGAAGTAGCCGACACCGGAGTAATGGTGAACGGCATCAGGGCGCATCAGGATATACTGGCGCAACGCAAAATCGACACCGCTTTTGCCGACGTACTACAGGCCTGCACGGATGCGTGCATTAAGTTGAACACCGAACAGGAAACGCTCAAGGCCAAACTCAAGGAAAAAACCGAAGAGTTTGACGCCGCGTTTGAGGCCATGCTGAAAAAAGCCGCCGAAGCCCGCAAAATCATCAAGTTAGACATGCCGCAGTCGTCGTGGCGCGAGTTCGGAATTGACGACAAACGGTAAGGATTTTCGAGAAAAAACGAAAAGTTGAATGATAAAACAGATTTGACTATGAGATAAAAGAAAAATTGTGCGATGATGCGCACATATTATTAAGACATATTGGAAAAAGCGTTATAGCTTACATCTGGTTTTCTGAAATCTAGACAATTTCAAAATGCAACCAAGAGTAAAGCGAAGACGCTCGCGCCTCACGGCGTAGGCTTTACTCGTTTATTTGGTTGCAAGGTAGTCTAGAACCTCAGAAAACAGATAAAAAAGAGTTTTGCCTGCGCTTTTTTTTATTTGTCTAAAATCGAAAACGGATTAACAACAAATCAGAGTTTAGAGGTTGCGCCCCGACACGTACCAGGGATAAAACAATGAGAACAACGAAAGAAAAGTTGTATGCGCACGGCGCAATGGAGGCAGAGACCATTCAAAAAACGCGGCGAGTCCGAAAAGCCTGATGAGTAGGGGGAATATTTTAATATCATGCACATGAAAAAGAAGTTTTTACAAGCCGCGCTTGCGATCGTTATCGGCGCAAGCCTCACGGGATGTCTGAAAGACAGCAGCCCCGCAGACGGAGTGGTGGAAACGTCCGGCGAAGTAGATGTCTATGTCGTCGGACAGAATGATGACGATCAGGCCGTCTATTGGAAGAACGGCGAAATGATCGAACTGGAAACGGATGGCATGAATTGGGCGATAGCCGGCGCTATTGCCGTGTCGGGCGAGGATGTATATATTGCCGGAAGAGGCTGGTACAAATCCGATGATAATATAGCTGCCTCGTACTGGAAAAACGGCCGGATAACAAGGCTGCCCTTTCTGAATTCCTCGAATCTTTTCTCTTCCGCCGATGCCATCGCCGTATCCGGCAACGATGTATATATTACCGGACACGACGGGGGCGATGCCGTTTATTGGAAAAATGGCGAGATAGAAAAACTCGGAAACGAAGATGAAAAGTATCACGGCATCGCTGTAGTCCCCCGCAATCAGGATAATCAATGAATCGAGTAAAACCAATTATATAAATTAATAACAAAAGAGATGAAAAAGAAGTTTTTACATGCCGCGCTTGCAGTCGTTATCGGCGCAGGCCTCACGGGGTGTCTGAAAGACAGCAGCCCCGCAGACGAAGTGGTGGGAACGTCCGGCGAAGTAGATGTGTATGTCGTCGGAGTGAGCGATGATCAGGCCGTTTACTGGAAGAACGGCGAGATGGAAGAGTTGGAAACGTGGGGCGATCTGAAATGGTCATACGCCACGGCTATTGCCGTATCGGGCGAGGACATCTATATTGTCGGCAATTGTACCGACCCCAATTATGATTCACATGCCGTGTACTGGAAAAATGGCCGACTCACAAGATTACCGGAAGTATCGGAAGGGAATAATGATCCAGACTCTTACGCCGCCGCCATAGCCGTATCCGGCAGCGATGTATATATTGCCGGATACGACGGGGATGATGCCGTGTACTGGAAAAACGGAAAGAGAACTGCGCTACCCGTAGAATCTTCCGCTAACGCCGCCTGTGCCATAGCCGTTTCCGGCAATGATGTATATGTGTCCGGATACGACGGAGATGATGCCGTATACTGGAAAAACGGCAGGAAAACGGCGCTGCCGAGAGAATCCGAAGACGCTGTCGCCGATGCCATCGCCGTTTCCGGAAGCGATATACATATTTCCGGAAGGGAAGCGGACGGGGATTATGAGTACTATGTTGTGTACTGGAGAAACGGAAAGAAAACAAGGTTAAGCAAGACACCTGTGGAAATGAGCGGCACCGCCATAGCCATATCCGGCAGCGATGTATATATTGCCGGCGCCGATGGAGACGATGCCGTGTACTGGAAAAACGGTCGGGAAACAAAGTTACCCTGTAAACCCGGCGAATGGGCTTCGGCCGACGCCATCACCGTATACGGCAACGATGTATATGTTGCCGGAAGCGATGGCTATAATCCCGTATACTGGAAAAACGGTGAGATAGAAAAACTCGGAAACGCAGATGAAGATTATTACGGCATCGCCGTAGTCCCTCGCAGACAGTCCAACCAATGAATCGAATAAACACCAATTATTAATATTCTAAATAACAAACAAATGAAAAAGCAAATGCATTGGGTCATAATGGCCCTTATACTGACAACAGTATCGTTTAAAGGAAATGCCCAGATGGAGGGCAAAAAGTATTTTATTACCGGCTCGGCTTATATCTCCAGCAACCGGAGCGCCACAACCAGCGGTTCGACAATCACGTCCAACCCAAGTGAGCTGAAAATCGGATTTATGCCCTCGGCCGGATTTATGCTGAACGACAAGTGGGCGCTGCTGGCGGAGATAGGTTACAGTTCCACCATCAAAGACAATCAGAAGACCGGCTCCGACAATCAGGTGACGGCAACGCCCGAATTTCGGATTGCAGCCGGCGTGCGCCGCTACCTGATGTTCAACGAGCGCGCAGGCCTGTTTTTCGACGGAAAGCTGGGCGGGATATTCGGCAGCCAGCAAACGCAGCAGGGTAATACGACCACCAGCTACTCTGCGAGCGGATTATACGCAATGATTGCTCCCGGAGTGGCCTGTTTTATCACCGACCGGCTTATGCTGACCGGACAGATCGGAGGGCTTCAGTTTTATTCCAAAACGAACAATCCGAGCGCGGATACGAAAACGACGACAAATTATTTCGATCTTGCCTTTCAGCCCTCGGCAACCGGCAACATCGGCCTGACGTTTTTCTTTTAACCATGCTGAAATACGAACGGCAATGAAAAAAAGAAAAACGCTATCCGCCATATGCCTGCTCGGATTATGGTTGCTTACAGGCTGCCTGCCCGGCCCGACCTCGCCGCTGGACGACGACGAAACGCCCAAAACGCCTTCCAAACCGACACCCGAACCGGCGCCGACCGGCTATGCTCCCGAATCGCTGTCCTACCGGTACGCATTTGCCAAAGGAATGAATGCCAAAGGAGACTATTACCTCGAATTTATGGCTATTTCCGCAACGCAGGGCTATCATGCAAACAGCCAGTATTACGGGTCTTTTCTTAAGACCAACTATACTTACCGGAAAACGGGAGACAATACGGCGAAGTTCGACTATATCTGCGATCAGTACATCACGAATGGAGTAATACCCCACCGGCTGTTTGTATATAGCGGAACGCTCACCTATTCTTCCGCTACCAGTTGCAAGTATGTTTATTCGAACACACTGAACGGCAAAGCGAACGAGAGTGGTACGTATAACTTTACAGTAATCCCCAATCCCCCTGCCGACTGGTGGGCATCGTTGAAATAAACAGCGTTCGATGCGGAAAATTAAATATCGAATCCGGGCAATTTTAACAGGCAACATCCGTAAAAACCGGTTTTGATATATATAACACGAATAAAAAAAACGCGCCTTTCGGTAAAAGGCACGTTTTTTTGCCGGGAAACACGAGTCTTTCAACAGAAAATACATGTTTTTCGATGATAAACTCGTGTTTTTTGATGATAGACTCGTGTTTCTTGGTGACAGTCTCGTATTTTTTAAAAAATATGTTTCTTTTCCTGCATTTTCCGGTACGGAAAAAGAAACGCTTGCCACCGGTTTCGGTGCAAGCGTTTCTTTTCGGCGTACCGTGCCCGATTATACTCGCGGCATGGCTTTATTTATTGAAAATGATTTTAAACGGAGAAGTTCAATCGGAGGAATATCCGTCGGCAGGCTATTGTGCGTTCAGGATTGCCTGCGTATCGGCAGCAATCATGTACTCTTCGTCGGTGGGCACAACGATTACCGTCGTAGCGCTGTCCGGCGTACTGATGACGGCTTCCTGTCCGCGCACGCTGTTTTTACTTTCGTCCAGCCGTATGCCCATAAATTCCAGCCCTCGGCAAACGTCCGCGCGCATTGAGCATTGATTTTCGCCCACGCCGCCGGTAAATACCAGAATGTCTGCGCCGCCCAGCACTGCGGCAAAGGCGCCGACGTATTTTTTGATGCGGTAGACGTATATCTGCATGGCAAGGCGGGCGCGGGCGTGCCCTTCGAGGCAGGCTTTTTCTATTTCGCGCATGTCGGACGATACGCCCGATACGCCCAGTACGCCGCTGCGCTTGTTGACGAGGTCGGACAGCCCGTCGGCATCCAGTCCTTCCCTGTTCATGATAAACGAAATGGCTCCTGCGTCGACATCGCCGCAGCGCGTGCCCATCAGTATGCCTTCTACCGGCGTAAGCCCCATTGTGGTATCTACGGACTTGCCGTTACTGATGGCGGCGAGGGATCCGCCGTTTCCTACGTGCGCCGTGATGATGCGTTGCTTTTCGTAGGGGAGGCCGAGTATCTCGCAGGCGCGTTGCGACACGTAGCGGTGGCTGGTGCCGTGGAAACCGTAGCGTCGCACGCCGTATTTGGCGTACAATTCGTACGGCAGGCCGTAGATATAGGCATAATCCGGCATCGTCTGGTGGAAAGCCGTGTCGAAAACGGCTATCTGCGGCAGCCGGGGCATGATTTTGCGGATGGCGTAGATGCCTTTCAGGTTGGCGGGGTTATGCAGTTGCGCCAGTTCGGAACATTCTTCGACTTTGGCGACGACTTCGTCGGTGATCAATATGCTGGAGGAGAATTTTTCGCCGCCGTGCACGACGCGGTGCCCCACCGCGTTTATTTCGTCGAACGACCGGATGCACCCGTAACGGGCATCCGTCAATACGTCCAGCACAAAACCGATTCCCTGTTCGTGTCCGGGAATATCTTTTTCGAGGATGACCTTTTCGCCGTTCGCATCGACTAATTTCAGGAAAGAGCCGTCCATCCCGACCCGTTCGATACCTCCCTGCGCCATCACTTCTCCCGACGTCATATCGAAGAGTTTGTATTTGATTGAACTGCTTCCGCAATTCAGCACCAGTATTTTCATCGTGTTTGTGTTTTATATTATAACCCTTACTGTTTTGCCTGTTTCAGTCCGATGGCCTGAAGAGAAGCAATCACCACCATCTGATAAATATCGTTGACCGAGCAACCTCGCGAGAGGTCATTCACGGGAGCGGCGATTCCCTGCAATACCGGCCCGATAGCTTCGGCTCCGGCAAGGCGCTGCACCAGCTTGTAGCCGATATTTCCTGCTTCGAGCGTCGGGAACACCAGTATGTTGGCCTTTCCGGCTACCGTACTTCCCGGCGCCTTCTGCGATGCGACGCCCGGTACCAGCGCCGCGTCGGCCTGCAGTTCGCCGTCGATCGTCAGTTCCGGATCCATTTCCTTAGCCAGTTTTGTGGCTTCCACTACCTTGTCGACCATCTCGTGGTGGGCGCTTCCTTTGGTGGAAAAACTGAGCATGGCGACGCGCGGCTCCAGTCCCAGCAGGATGCGGGCTGTCTGCGCCGTCGAAACGGCTATCTGCGCGAGTTCCTGTGCAGTCGGATTGGGCGTTACGGCGCAGTCGGCGAATATCATCATGCCGTTATCGCCATACGAAGCGTCTTTCAGAAACATCAGGAAAGCGCCCGATACGCACTTGATGCCGGATGTCGTGCGGATGATTTGCAAGGCGGGACGGAGCACATCGCTCGTGTAATTTCGTGCGCCGGCAATCTCGCCGTCCGCATCGCCGGCCTTTATCATCAGGCATCCGAGATACAGCGGGTCTTCTACCAGTACGGCGGCTTTTTCGGGCGTCATTCCTTTTGATTGGCGCAGCCGGTACAGCAAGTCGGAATAATCCTGTTTTTTTGCATGTGCTTTCGGGTCGATGATGGTTGCATTCCGTACATACTCAAGCCCGAATCCGCAGGCCAATTGTTTTACTTCCGCAGGCTCGCCCAGCAGGATTACGTTTGCTGCTTTGTCCGCAATCAGCCGGTCGGCAGCTTTCAGTGTTCGCTCTTCCGTGCCTTCGGGCAAGACAATCCGCTGTCTGTCGGCTTTTGCCCGCTCAATCATTTTTTGAATCAAGTTTGTCATTGTTATATATTATTTTATTTGTAATCAAGCATTTTCCGGAGGAGACACTAAGCTTGTCCTCTTCGCAACCTCTTAATTGCGCCGCAAAATTATTAAAATTGTAATATATATATTGCAAATTAAGCGGACAATCTGTGTGCGGTCAATCTATTTCGGCTTATTTAACTATTCTGTATTTTTCTCTTCCGACAGGATTTGCTGAAGCTCTTCGGCCGAGAGCGGGGCGATGAGTTTTCCGTTGTGCGCAACGGCAATGGTGCCGCGTTCTTCCGAGACGATGATGACTATTGCATCGGTTTCTTTGGACATGCCCAGTCCGGCGCGATGGCGTACGCCCATGTCTTTCGATATATTTGCGTTTTGCGCTACGGGCAGGATACATCCTACGGCTTTGATTTCGTTGTCGACGATGATCATTGCGCCGTCGTGCAGGGGACTGTTCTTGAAGAAAATGTTTTCGATAAGGCGGGCATTCACTTCGGCGGTGAACATCTCGCCCGTCCGGATATATGCCGACAGGTCCATTTCTTTCCGGATGACAATCAGCGCGCCGGTCTTTTTGCGCGACATGTTCAGACATGCCAGTACGACCGGAGCAATGTATTTGTTTTTATTCTCCGCGTTTTCATTTTTCCGCGAAAAGATCTTGACTATAAATTTCCAGCCCCGATTTGAACCCAGCGCTACCAGAAAACGGCGTATATCATCCTGAAAAAGAATCACGATAACCAGAAAGCCGACGCTGATGAATTTATCGAGAATCATCCCCATCAGCCGCATCTCCAGTACCTGCGACACGAGCAACCATACGATAATGACGGCAACCACGCCGCCGAAAATAACCAGCGTACCCGAACTTTTCATCAGTTTATATACCTGATGGAGAAAAAACGCTACCAGCAGGATGTCTATCACATCTTTTATTCCGAATGATACAAACATGCTTATTTGTTTTTCAGTTTATCAATTATTTTCACCGTTTCGACGGCCGCTTTCACATCGTGTACGCGCAGGATGTCGGCGCCGTGCAGGAGCGCAAACGTGTGCAGCGCCGTTGTGCCGTTCAGGCTTTCGTCGGGCGTAGTGTGCAGCAAGTTATATATCATGCTTTTGCGTGAGATGCCGACCAGGAGGGGGCGTTCGAATACGGCAAATTCGGGCAGCGCCTGCATAAGCTGATAGTTCTGTTCCAGTGTTTTGCCGAATCCGAATCCCGGGTCGAGGATGATGTCGTGCACGCCCAGCAACTGCAACGTCCGCAGTTTCCCTGCGAAATAGAGCATGATTTCTTCCATCATATCTTCGTAGTTGGTCTGTTGCCGCATCGTTTGGGGGGTACCGCGCATGTGCATTAATATATAAGGTACGCGCAAGGCGGCTGCGACTGCAAACATACGGCTGTCCATCTCTCCGCCCGAAATGTCGTTGATGATGGCTACGCCGTATTCTTCGACCGCCCACCGTGCAATTTCCGCCCTGAAGGTATCGACCGACACAATCGCGTCGGGATAATTTGCCTTCAGGCAGGATAATGCCGGAGTCAAGCGTCGTTTTTCTTCCGCTTCGGATACATCGGCCGCATCGGGACGCGACGAATATCCGCCTGCATCGACAATCGCCCCGCCTTCGTCCAGAATCTCGGCAATGCGCCGGTGTATTGCCGCTTCGGACTGTTTCCGGCTCAGGGCGTAAAACGAATCGGGCGTCACGTTCAGTATTCCCATTACCAGCGGCTTGTCCGGCACATGCAGACAGCCTTTTATATTTAGTGATTTCACTGCTTTCTCCTTCTTATTTTAATAATATAGATACGGGGCACAATATTTTTTCCACAAATGTATATAAATTCTGCATTATCCGTTATTTTTGCTATCGTTTTTATGTCGAAATCAATTCTCATGCACATATCCGAACTGTATCAGATTTACCGGGATCATCCGGTTGTGACAACCGACAGCCGGAACTGTCCGCCGGGGTCTGTTTTCTTCGCGTTGAAAGGCGAATCTTTCGACGGGAACCGTTTTGCCGCAGCTGCCCTCGATGCAGGTGCGGCATATGCCGTAATAGACGACCCTGCCGTAAAAATCGACGCGCGTATGATTGTCACGGAAAACGTTTTGCAGACATTGCAACAACTGGCTCGCCTCCACCGGAGTATTTTGGGGACGCCTGTCGTCGGCATCACGGGAACCAACGGGAAAACTACGACGAAAGAGCTGATTGCGGCCGTATTATCCGCTTCATATCGCTTGATTTATACGCAGGGTAATCTGAACAACCATATCGGCGTCCCGCTCACGTTGCTTCGCCTGAAGCCGGAGCATGAAATGGCCGTGGTGGAGATGGGCGCCAATCATCCGGACGAGATAAGATTGCTGGCTGAAACGGCGCGCCCCGACTACGGCATCATCACGAACGTGGGATATGCGCATCTGGAAGGATTCGGATCTTTCGAGGGCGTACTCCGTGCGAAGGGGGAACTGTACGACTGTTTGCGGAAAACGGGCGGGAAGGTATTTATCCACAAGGAAAACGAACATCTGCGCGAAATGGCCTTCGGACTTGAACAAATTACTTACGGCGAGAGCGATGATGCGTTTATTCACGGCAGGGCAACCGGCTGTCATCCTTTCCTCCGCTTTGAATGGAATGAGCAAAGGGGCGATGTATACAAACTTGAGACGCGAATGACGGGCGATTATAATCTGTGCAATATGCTGGCGGCCATAGCCGTCGGGCGTTATTTCAATGTCCCCGCCGAGGTAATTAACCGTGCCGTGTCCCGTTACGAGCCGTCCAATAACCGCTCGCAACGTACGGAAACGAGTCGTAACACGCTTATTATTGATGCCTATAATGCCAATCCGAGCAGCATGGATGCGGCTTTAAAAAATTTCGCCTCCCTGCCGGCCGCACCCAAAGCCGTAATTCTGGGCGACATGCTCGAATTAGGCGCGGAGAGCGCACGCTTCCACGCCGAAATTGTGGAAAAACTGAAGGCGTACGATTTCGACAAAGTATTTCTTTGCGGCAACCGCTTTGGCGCCGCAGGAGGAATTTTCACATGCTTCCCCGACGTAGAAAAGTTGAAAAAGCATCTGAAAAATCATCCGCCCGAAGGCTTTCATATCCTGATAAAAGGTTCGCACGGCATTCATCTCGAACAGATTGTGGAAGAGTTGTAAAACTTTTTCGCCTTTATGACAATTAAATTGTCCTCTCAATCGGTTATTGCGAGCAATATCTTGTTTATTGCCCGCAATATCTTGTTTATTGCTCGCAATATCTCGTTTATTGCCCGCAATATCCTGTTTATTGCCCGCAATATCCTGTTTATTGCCCGCAATATCCTGTTTATTGCCCGCAATATCTCGTTTATTGCTCGCAATATCTCGTTTATTGCCCGCAATATTCCGTTTATTGCCCGCAATAATTCGGTTACTGCCCGCAATATCTTGGTTACTGCCGGAAATAATCCGGTTACTGCCGGAAATAAAAGACCTGTTTACGTAAATGGGAATCATTCCGGGTGTTATTACCCGTACGGAAAGGAAGGAAAAACTTTCGATTCTTATTTGTGCTGCAATATGAAATCGTGTAAACCGACAATGAGTAATCGGGAAGGACGGAGCGGCGTCTTATGCGGAGGGAATCGTCAGGCCGATACCGCGGGAGATAAAAAAGAAAAAGGAAACTCCTTATATTATGAGCCTCCTTCATCCTTTGCTGCTACTTCGAGAATTCCAGGGATTTTTTCCTGAACTCTTTCAGCTGTTTCTCCAATTCCAGCGAAGCTTTGCGGGCACGAGTGCCTGCCGCCTTGTTCGATTTCTCAATCTGCAATGAAGCGTCTTTCGAAAAAGCTTCGAATTTACTCTTAATGTCAATAAATAAATTCTCCATGTTTAATAGTCAAATGATAATATTGTATCTGTCATATATTAATGGCGCAAAGGTAAGTATATTATATTAGAAAAGAAACATAATTCGTTCAAAAAAAAATATAGCGCGTATTGTTTTTTGATTTCACAACGCAATATTCTGTAAATAAGATTCATTTCGCCGACTGCGCTTTGCTGTTTTCCAAAAAAATCGTTTGTGTGGGGAATGCAAAGTTCAGTCCGGCCTCGCCGAAAGCCCGCAGGATTTCGAAGTTTACGACCGAGACGGTTTCTCTTATGTCTGCCGTTTTTCTGATAAAATAGATAAACGTGATGACGAGCGCCGAATCTCCAAATTCCGAGAAAGTGGCGTAAAGGTCTCGCTTGTGCACATCGCGTACCGTTTCGGGAATTTTTTTCAGCAACTCCAGCGCCTGTTTCATTTTATTGTAATCCGTGTCGTAAGTCAGTCCCAACGTGGCTACCACGCGGCGGGCATGTTCGCGGCTGATGTTCGTGATCAGCGCATCCGTCAGTTTGTAATTCGGAATGATGACGATTTGCCGGTCATAAGTCCTTATGCGGGTACTTCGTATGCCGATGTCTTCTACCGTCCCCTCCACGCCGTTGACATTGATGATGTCGCCGATTTTGAACGTGCGGTCAATGAAAATAGTGATTCCGCCGAAAATATTCTTGATCGTATCCTGCGCGGCCAGAGCAAAGGCGAGGCCTCCGATACCCAGCGTTCCCAGCAGTGTCGACACCTTGACGCCGGCATTGTTCAGCGCCATCACGATTCCTATCAGCCACACTATCACATTCAGGCATCGTTTGATGAGCGGCAGCAGTTTGGCGTCGAACATTTTGCCGTCTTCCCGATACCGCGACAACACGATGCCTTCTTCTACAAGAGACGTAATCAGGCGGGCAACAAACCACGTTGCGTCAAGTATTGTCAGCAGATTGCAGGAAGTGTCGACAATGAGACGCATCTCGCTTTCCATATTCAAACACTTCAGCGCAAGACACGTAGAAAACAGCATCACGCCAAGAAGCACAGGGCGTTCGATTGATTTCAGACAAATCCCCTCGAAAGGATACTTGCGCGAATCCGCTATCCGTTTAATAATATAGTTGTTCAGCAAGACCAGAATCTTGCAGGCAATGAATGCGGCGATGACGACGGACAAGCAAATTATCCAGTCTTTCAATGAATTTCCATAATAAATCGTATCCGGCATGAGCGTTGTTTTTTAGCTGTTTAAACCCTGTTGTTTTGTTTCCGACAATATTTGCAGTCTGTCTTCGGATACAAAAATACATCTTTTCCGTTCTTTTAGACAACAATAAAGAATCACATCCGCCGATTTTTTTGTTTTTTTCAGATAGCCGTAAAACGTCAGGCCGGCTTAAAAAAGTAGTAATAACAGATTTGGGCAATGACCAGCAGAAGAATAACCGCTCCGACAATCCTGTTCATCAAGTGGATTCTGCGAATATTAAACCATCGTCGCAGCCCGGATACCAGATATGTGATAACAAACCACCATAAAACGGCGCCCAGCGCAATGCCGATTAATCCTTTCGTGATTTCCCACCACGAGTGTACGGGGAGTACAAAAGAAAAATGAGCGAACAGTCCGATATACAGGAGTACTATAAGCGCATTGCTTAAAGTGAACAGAAATGCCGTGACAAAATCCTGGAAGTAAGTATTTTTGACATCCCTGTTTTTTTTCAGATTCTTGACCGGATTATTTGTGAGCAGATAAATCCCGAAAACGGCCAGCACAATCGCTCCGAACAGTTCGATCAGTTGTATGTAAGTCTCTACGAAATTAACCACCAACCCCATGAACAAGCTTGATACGGCAGCATAAGCCACATCGGAAAGCACCGCGCCCAATCCCGAAACAAAACCGTGCCAGCGCCCCTTGCTCAGCGTCCTCCGGATACACAATATTCCGACAGGCCCCATTGGAGCTGATACCAATATTCCGATAATTATGCCTTTACCTAATAGTCCTAACATCACATGCGGCGCTGCGTTTTCGACGGCAAAGATACGTCCCAATCGCGTATTAAAAAAATATGCGGTGTATGGCCTGTGTCGAATGATTGAGATTGAAGGATTTTTTTACTTCATGAAAAGTTAATTACACGTAAAATATAGTAGTATGTATTGCAAGGTATATTTTTTGCCTATCTTTGTCGAAAAATTCGGAACAAAGATGAACGTAGAAAATGTAAAATCGCAAATGAGAAAAGGAGTGCTGGAATATTGCATTCTTTTACTGCTCAAGACGGAGGCTTCATATTCCTCCGATATTATCCTGAAATTGCACGAAGCGCGGCTGATGGTCGTGGAAGGGACTTTGTATCCGCTGCTGATGCGGCTTAAGAACAGTGGTTTGCTGTCGTATCAATGGGTCGAATCTCCACAAGGCCCGCCGCGGAAATATTATGGACTGACGGATGCCGGCTCCGCTTTTCTGAAAGAACTGGAAACGTCGTGGCAAGAGTTGAATGATACAATCGGTCACATTAAAAACAACTTAATATAATTATAAGATGAAAAAGACTTTAAGCATTAGTTTGGGCGGCATCGTATTCAATATTGATGAAGATGCGTATGCGTTACTCGACAAATATCTTTTCACTTTGCGGATTCATTTCGGCCGCGAAGAAGGAACGGACGAGATTATGGGCGATTTTGAAATACGTATTTCCGAATTGTTCAGCGAACGGTTGCAGACAGGTTTCAACGTAATTACGATTGAGCATGTCGAAGATATTATCAAACAAATGGGGCGTCCCGAAGAGATTTTTGACGAAGAAGAAAATCAGGATAGGACGGGAGACAGCCAACACTCGTCATCTACGGGAAAAGCGCGGAAACGTCTGATGCGGAATATGGACGACCATATTCTGGGAGGCGTCGCAAGCGGTCTTGCGGCATATTTCGGGTGCGACGTGACGGCAATGCGCCTTCTCATGATTCTCCTGCTGATTCTGCCCGTTCCTATTCCCATTATATTGGTGTATATCATTTTATGGTTAGTCGTTCCTTCCGCAAAAACAGCCGAGGACAAACTGATTATGCGGGGAGAAAGCGTGAATCTCGAAAATCTGGGGAAAACGGTGACGAACAGTTTTGACAAGATGAATGATTACATCAATTCCGGCAAACCGCGCACGATGTTGCAGAAAACAGGCGATTTGATCGTAAATTTCGTCGGAGTGCTGCTTAAAATCGGAGTATTCCTGCTGGCTGCCGTCATGATTCCGGTGCTGCTGATAGTGATTGTGACGCTGTTGATAGTGATGGGCGCCTTAATTGCAGACGGGCTTGAGAGTTTGCCGTTCGAAATTCACCATATGATGATATTCCATCAAGTGCCCGAATACATTTTGATTATGGGAACGATCGCAGGTATTTTTCTGATTGGAATCCCGCTGGGAGGGCTGACGTATGCCTTTTTCGGCAGTTTCATCAAGCTCAATCCGATTTCGAGAACCACGAAATGGGTGTTGCTGTGCCTGTGGTTTATTGCTCTGGTAGCAAGTATCATTGCAGGGGGCGCTATCGTCAATGCGAATCTGTTCTGCTGAATGGACTAAGGCTTGTTCGTTGCGTGGGCGACGGCGATCGGTTAACGCTGTTTCGACATACTTAGACTTCGGAAATACATTATAATAATATTATTTGCCGGTTGAGCATGAAATACTGCTTAACCGGCAATAATTTTTTTGAAGCGGCTGCGAAGCTCAGGGTAATATACCAATATACATGCAATCACTAATAATCATTAAATATCGCGGGATAATTTGGTTTATACCGTAAACCTATTTACCTTTGCGTCATGTTTAACGAATAAAACAATTTTGAAATGGAAAAGAAGTTTACAGAACAAGAAAGTATGGAAGTCATCACGGAAATGATTTCCCGTGCCCGCAACAATTTCAGTCGTAACATGAGCACGATGATTTTTTGGGGCTATCTGGTGGCAACGACCGCCATTGCCAATTTTATCCTGCTGAATACGCTAAGCAACCGGGTCGAGGCCTATTATGTATGGTGGCTGATGATTCCGGGCGGCGTCGTTTCGTATTTCATCCGCAGGCGCGCCGACCGTACGGCGCTCGTCAAAACGCACATCGACAGAATCGTCAATGCAACGTGGCTTGGAAACGGCATCAGCGTGTTTGTCTTTTGGGGATTGATACAGGCCTTCTGCGGCCTGACGCACAACTGGAGCGCGGCGTTCCTGATCACGCCGGTCATTATGACCATGCTGGGGCTGAGCGAATATGTCACGGCCTGCGCCTGTCGTGTGAAATGGATGAAGTGGACTGCCGTCATGCTTTGGGCAGGCGCGGTACTTTGTCTCGTTCCCTGGGAATGGAGGAATATAGACGACCGCTATGTCGGGACGTTTTACCAAGGGACACAGCAGTTGATCCTGGCCGTGTGCATGATTGCAGGATTCGTTGTGCCGGGGCATGTCGGTAACCGTCAGCAAAAGGAAAACCATGTTTGAAGCGCTTGATCCGTTGCTACATTCGCAGCTGAGACTGGCCGTCATGTCCTTGCTGATTGGTGTCGAAGAAGCCGATTTTGCTTACCTGAAAACGGAAACGGGCGCTACGGCCGGAAATCTGAGCGTACAGATCGACAAACTGAGCGAGGCCGGATACATCGCAATAGAAAAGACCTTCCGCGGAAAGATGCCGAGAACCGTCTGCAAAATCACACCCAAAGGCATTAATGCTTTTGATACGTATGTGAACAACTTGAAAGCGTATATCAACAAGTGATTTTTTCCGTCGGTATAATTTATAATGTATATGAAGTTATACACCGCGAAGATGCTTAAAGGTTATATTTTGATTCCTGTGTTTTTCTGCTGCGGATTCGGCGTACAGGCGCAAACGAAACTGACGGGAGAGATTGCGGACAAAAACGGCCGGGCTATTGCAGGCGTATCGGTCGATTTCAACCACGAACTGATGCGGACGCTGTCGGACAGCGACGGGAGATTCGCGTTCACTTACCCTGATACGTTGACGAATCGCTCGATATGCTTCCGATCAATCGGGTACAAGACGAAAACGATGTCGCTGAACAGAGGGCAGCAAACGCTTCGAGTGATTTTGCTCGACAGCGTTTACTCCCTCGGAACGGCGACGGTTTCGGCCTCGCGCAACGGACGCTTCGCCGATTATTCGGCGCAAACGGTGCAAATGTCCACATTCGATATTGTCACCAACCCGGCAGCCATGGCCGACATTATCGGCAACATGCGCGTCCTGCCCGGCGTGCAGACCAACGACAACGACGGACGGCTCATCATCCAGGGCGGCAGCTCCGACGAATCGCAGATCTATATCAACGATTTGATCGTCGCCAATCCCTACTCATTATCGGCGATAAAGAATGTCGCCGTGCGCAGCCGTTTCACGCCCGACCTGTTTTCGGGCGTCGTCCTCCGGTCCGGCGGCTTTAATGCGGAGTTCGGACAGGCGCTGTCGGGGATTGTCAATCTCAACACCAAAGCGCGTGAACAAATGACGGCAAAAACCGACATCGCCGTTTCGTCTATCTATTCGGGGCTGACGCATATCGTGCAAAAGCCTGCGTACGCCTGCCGCGCAAGTATCGACTACAATAATATCTTCCTTGCCGAAAAAATCTCAGGCTTTGCATACGATGCCGTCAAACCGTATCAATCCGTGAAGTCGGATATTTTCGTCGAAGGAGATTTGTCGCCCGATACGAAAATGACCGCCCAATTCAGCGGCAGTCATGCCAACAGTATATATATGTACGCAAACGCGGACGGCGCCGGAACGGCAAACCACCTGACGCAAACTTACCTGTACGGCCAGATGAACTTCCATCATGCCTTTGGCGACAGGCTTTCGCTGTCGGCGGCAACCAATCTGGTCGTCGACGGACTTTCGGGCACGGGAATGGCGCGCAACGACGACGCCCTCGCCACGCAAAACATCTGGAACCACAGTAAAGTCACGCTCCAATACCGCACCGCCAAAGCAGTCAACCGTTCGGGAGCAGAGTTTATCGCCAATCCTTACCGCGAGACTTATACGCTGCCCGACGGCGATTACCGGCGAAGCGCGCACAGCAATCTTGCCGCCGTGTACAGCGACACAAAATTTTTCCTTTCCGACAAACTCTCCGTCAGCACAGGCCTGCGCGGAGAGTATAAGACCGGGATGCGAAAATGGAACGTCGCCCCGCGTCTGTATATGGCTTACCGGGCGGACGATGTCCACATTTTCTCCGTCTCGGCGGGCGATTACTTTCAGCTACCCGCGACGGATTACCTGAAAGTCACGGACAGGCTCGACTTCGCATCGGTACGAAAGGCAACGGTCGCATACAGCTACGTCAGGCACGAAAGCAAGTTTCAGATAGACGCGTATTATAAAAAATACAGCTGCCTCGTGACCGGCTCGCCGGAAACAGGCTTCGACAATTCCGGCTACGGTCACGGCTACGGCGCGGATGTATTCCTGAAAAGCAGCTTCCGATCGCTGGAATACTGGGCTACGTATTCGTTCAACAACACGCGGAAGAGGTACGACAATTTCACCGTCGCCGTCGCGCCCCCGTATGTCGCACGACATTCATTCAACCTCACGCTGAAATACTGGATCGCCGCCCTGAAATCGCTGCCGGCCGCAAACGGCTACATCTCATCCGGCAGACCATGGTACGCCGACGACATGCGCACGAAGGCAGGCGAAACACCGCATCACAGCCGAATCGACGTCTCGTGGTCCTTTCTGCCGGCGCAATGGATCGTCGTACACTTCGGCTGCCAAAACATCCTGGGGCGGAAAAACGTATACGGCTACGAATATTCTGCCGCATCGCCCGGCAGACGCAAAACCATCACCGCCGCATACGACCGCTTCGTCTTTCTCGGCGTGTTCATCACCCTGAGCCGATCCAAAACATTGAATCAATTGAAATCGCTTTAATATTTACACACTAAAAACAAACTAAAATGAAAACCGTATTATTTACATTAATGGCGCTTACGGCAAGCATTGCCGCCGCGCAGAACAAACTCACCATCGTAGTAGACGGAATCGAAAAAACAGAAGGCACGATTCTGGCAGCAGTGTACGACTCGACCGGCTTTCTCCGCAAACCGGCATATGCAGGCCTCGTCGCCGTCGAAAGCGAAGAGGCAAGCGTAGTGATAGAAAACATTGCTCCCGGCGAATACGCCGTATCCATCTTCCACGACGAAAACGGCAACTACAAGCTCGACACATCAGGTACGTTCAACATCCCGACCGAAAAGACGGGATTCAGCAACAACGCCAGAGGTACTCGCGGCGCGCCAACATTCGCGGACTGTATGATCAAGATAGAAGAAGACGGTGTGATATACATCACTCTGTGGAAATACACACTTGAAATGTAGCGCCGAACGACACCTGCATCCCTGTACTGCATCTGCCTTCACACGACGGCAGCATTAAATAAATAACACTGTATTTTTCGTCTGCCGACGGCAGTAAAAAGAAAACCGTACAGTGTTATTTTTACACCTTCATTTCTAAAATAAAACCATAGCGATATTTTTCTTAAGACATAGTTAAGAATAGAAAAACACTTCGCTTTTTTACTGCCGACATTATCAAAATAGAAAAAACATCATGTTTCTTTACTGCCGACAATATCAAAACAAGAAAAACATCATGTTTTTTTCATGCCGACAGCATCAAAAAGAGAAATACACTATGTATTTTTTCTCCCGACAGCGTCGAGAAGAAAAAAGCGCTGTGTATTTTTTCTCTCGACAACGTCGGCAATAAAAAAGCGCTGTGTATTTTTTTCGCCGACAATGTCGGGAATAAAAAAACACTGTGTATTTTTTCCGCCGACGACGTCGGGAATAAAAAAACACTGTGTATCTGTTTTCGTAAAGAGAGGTGAATGAAAAAGACATAATGTTATTTCAGTATTAAATATTGCATAAATTAAATAACATCGCGTTGTTTTATCACTGCCATAGCGTGGGCTTAAAGATTATATGGTCTTTTGCCGGATACTTTACGCAGCGGTACGTTACCCTGCATGAATTGTAATACCTCCGGCATCATCTTTACGGATACAGCAGTCATTTTCTTTGCAATGTATCTGTGCGGAGTTGGGACGAGATTCTATCCCGTTCAATCTGTCACCGGCGATTCTATCTCCCGTATAAACAGATGCACAGATTGAATCTGCAAGAATTGCAGAGGCTATCCCAAAACGCAGCAGCTTTATTCATATTTTCAGGCGGCGCAAGCCCCGGTTTTCCCAACCCGAAATGTTGAACTTGACCGATTTTCGGCAACCCGGACAAAAGATACGGGAGAAACGCGCTTTGTTGCACTCCGGGCGGATTTTTTCTTCCGACTTGCGCCATACAAAGGTGTAGCGATTCGCGTGGGATTCTATTTTCCGCTCTCCGCTATCGTATAACTGTCCGTACTAATCAGCCGACATATACGCTCCGTTCAAAGCCGTCGAACCGGTCGGAAAGATCGCCCCACTGCATTACTTTTCTCCTCTCCGCCGGATGTATTCCCCGAACTGTGAAGAATCCTGATTTGTAAATATTCGTTTTACCTTGCCATACGCCGAAGTCAATTCGTTTTCGATTTGCTGTTATTGCTGTTTCTATTTCATTACCTTTGCGGGAGTAAATTATAAGTTTTTGAAATTATGAAAAAGAGTAATACCGTTATCTTGATTCTCTCTCTGCTGCTTGCAGGGCATTGCGTGAAAGCCCAGTTTGCCGTCACTCCCGACGGTTTGATGAACGCAAACGATTTAACTGCCGATATTGTTACGGTCAAGTATCCGGGTGTGCCGAAAGAAAAACTGCTTGAAGTGTATAAGAATTATGCCCGAACCTACTCGGCAAAGAAACGGGGACTGTCCTGTTTCGACAACCAGTCGGACGGTTTTATGATTAAGTTTACCCGTGTGGGGCGTTTCGGAATACATGCCGTAAAGGCCGGCAGTGCGTCGTATGTGTTGCTGTTTATCATTAAAGACGGGTCGGTAGAAATTCGTGCCCGTGATTTCAAGCTGCACCGCATATCTCTCTTTGAAGGCGAAAGCAGGCAATATGTGTATACAAAAGAAGGGAAATTGTCAAGCCACGGCAAAATTTTGAAGCCTGTGATAGAAAGGGAAGTCAATGCGCACTTTAACGAGATTGTCGATATGGCAGGCTCGTTCATTGATCTTTTTCACTACGAGGACGCGAAAGAAGAGCGATAAGAAGCCACGGACGGATTGCTCCGTTACCCTGCAATGGTGGCGGAAACACGCCGTCATTGCGCAAAATTTTCGTTCGAAACGCGATTTTCTCATCATATCTTTTTATCTTTGCCGCACATTTTGAAAGCATTTACCCTGCTTCGTCGGGGATGGATAAGTTTTGTGTGATACACGAATAATTTATATGGTTTGGAAATAATATGGAAAATAAAAAATTGAATTTACGTTTCGGCATTGTATGCGCGATTATTGTTTTAGCGGCGGGGAGCCGGTTTCTTCCGCATCCGCCCAATTTCTCGCCTGTCGGCAGTATCGCCCTGTTTGGGGCGGCTTATTACGGCAGACGTTTCTGGTCGTACCTCATTCCGCTTGCGGCCATGTTCCTGAGCGACCTGGTGATGAACAACGTGGTTTACCGCTCGCTTCTCGGCGAAGGCGAATTTGTATGGTTTTACGGTGGCGCAGGGTTTACGTATGGCGCCATAGCGCTGATTGTGCTGATGGGTGCCTTTACGCTGCGTAAAGTCCGCATCCCGAACCTTGTCGTGTCGGCGCTGGGCGCTTCCGCCGTCTTTTACCTCGTGTCGAACTTCGGCGTATGGCTGTCGGGAGGCATGTATCCGCACACGTTTGCGGGATTGACGGCTTGTTACGTGGCCGGATTGCCGTTCCTGCAAAATGCCGTGGCCGGCGATTTGCTTTACACGGCCGCGCTGTTCGGCGCTTTTGAACTCATACAGTACAGGTTTCCCGCGCTCAAGGCACAGCGTGCCGGCATGTGATGCGCTTCTGCAGGACGCATGAAATAGATGGGAGAGGAAATTGTAAATGTATACAAATAAAAGGAGGCGCCCATGGCATTAACATCAGAGCTAATTAAGTGTGCTGTTGACGAAGTTGAAAGAATAATTTCCCTTGAGGGAGAGGTTGATTTAAAGTGTGAATTAACCGATTCGATAAAGGGTATAGAAGACAAAAAACTCCGGAAAGAGTTTTATCGATACATGAATATGTTATTTCTAAATATTCTGTTGAACAGGCTTGACGAAGTCGGACAAGATAAAGAAGAAAGAGCTATTAATGCACGCAAAGATATTGTCGACTTAATCAAGACTATTTGACATGCTTCTAAATCAAGTATTAACTCCAATTGTTCAGTTAACAAGCGTTATTGTTGCGGCTATAGCATTGTGTGTGGCATGGAAAAATTTGAGAGGGCTACAAAGAAGTCAAACATTGCAGGCTCAAATGAGTCTGATTTCATTGGAAAATGAAGTGAGAAAAAACCATATACAATACAAAGCAGCGGTAAAAGAATGTGACAATGTCAATGATAAAGATATTAGCAGTTTGGTAAATAAGGCAACAAATGCCTTTGAGATTTACATAACTTCTGCGGATAAACTTGCCGCATTAATTAATGCCGATTATTTGCGTGATCAATTTCCCGGCAGGGATTGGAAAAAAGAATATAGCGAGATTTTCCAAAAAGTGAAATATTATCATCAGAGCGACGATAAAATTATTCCGGGAAAAGAATATATGGTAAGAAATATTGATGAAACGCTGAAAAGATGGAAGCTTCCGCTTTATTAATTTCGGCAGTTGCATGACGTAATTCAACGTCTGCCTTCGGGCAGGCGTATTTTAAAGCTGTTCCGGAAGCGATCCGGAATCCCGGCAATCTTCGGATTGTTTTGAGGAAAGCATATACATAGTTGGTGGATGTCGGTGTAGCCGCAATGCTTTCGCAGGCGGTTAGTAAAAGGGAATCCGGTGAAAAGCCGGAACTATACCCGTAGCTGTAAGTTCTGTAAATCCTCGGTATCTCTTTGGCCACTGGGCTGTTTGTCCCGGGAAGGCCGCCGGAAGAGGAGAACAAGTCAGAAAACCTGCCGTCGTCCCCCGTTATCCTTGCGCCGCGGGTAAAGGCGTAAGATAAGTCAAATGGAAATGTCGGATATATTATACAGAAAAGAGTTACTGCTCGGCGCAGGACTGTTGTTTGCCGTCGTGGCGGCATCGCAGGAAAAAGATACCGTGCTCCTCCGTACGCTTTCCGGCGTGGAGGTGGTGGAGCGGGTACGCTTTCCGGCGTTGCGCGCCGGCGTGCCCGTACAGCAGATAGATCGCGCGGAGATGGATCGCCTGGGGATGCAGGAACTGTCCGAAGCCGTAGGCCGCTTTTCGGGCGTGACGGTGCAGGACTACGGCGGCATCGGCGGACTGAAAACCGTGTCGGTGCGCAGTCTCGGCTCGCAGCATACGGCGGTCAATTACGACGGAATCGCGATTACCGACGCGCAGCGCGGACAGGTGGACATCAGCTGCTTCTCGCTGGACAATGTGGAGAGCGTCACGCTCGTTGCCGGGCAGACAGACGATATTTTCCAGTCCGCCCGCATGTATGCTTCGGCAGGGGCGCTGAACATCCGCACCGGCGTGCCGGCGTTTACCGACCGGTCGCACCGTCTGCGCGTAAAGGTCAGGGGCGGGTCGTTCGGGCTGTTTAATCCTTCCGTGCGCTATGAGCGGAAGCTCGGAGAGTTTTTCTCCCTCTCTTCTCATGCCGAATGGCTGAGCGCCGGGGGCAATTATCCTTTTACGCTGACAAACGGCCGGATCGTGACGAAGGAGATGCGTAAGAACAGCGACATTCAATCCCTCCGCACGGAGGCCAACGTGTACGGCCGCCTTGCGCGCGGGGGGACGTGGCAGGCAAAGGCGTATTATTACGATTCCGAGCGGGGGCTGCCCGGCTCGGTCGTACTGTATGCCGACCGCACAAGGGAACGCCTGTGGGACAGGAATTTTTTCGTACAGGCGCACGGCAGGGCGCCCCTGAGCCGGACGCTGTCCGTGCAGCTGCAGGCCAAATTCAACCGCACATACAGTTTGTATCACAACATGGATCCGCAGTATGCGGAAGGACTTACGGCCGACCGGAACGTGCAGAAGGAATATTACGGCTCGGCGGGATTGTGGTTTACGCCCGCCGGGGCATGGTCGGCCTCGCTGAGCAGCGATTTGTCGCACACGTCGCTCAAGAGCAACGTCGTCGCCCTTTTGTCGCCGCAGCGCCTGACGTCGCTTACGGTCGTGGCCGCACAGTTTAAAAACGCGCGGCTCACGGCCACGGCCAGCCTGCTGGCTACGTATATGAGAGACGACGCAGGGCAGGGGGCGCGTCCCGGCGACAAACGCCGCCTCTCGCCGGCTGCCGCCCTCTCCTTCCGTCCCTTTGCGGGCGATGCGTTGCGGCTGAGGGTTTCGTACAGGGACATCTTCCGCGTGCCGACGTTCACCGACCTGTATTACATCCGCATGGGCAACACGAATCTCCTGCCCGAAAGGGCGGCGCAGTACAACGTGGGGCTGACGTGGAGCGGGCGGATTCCCGCCGTGGCGCGGTATGCGGCGTTTTCGGCGGACGTATATTACAATCGCGTAGCGGATAAAATCGTAGCCATCCCGACGATGTACGTCTTCAAAATGATGAACATGGGGAAGGTCGAAATCAAAGGCGCGGACATCAGCCTGTCGACGGAATCGCCCCTCGGCAGCGCATGTCTCCTGATGCTCTCGGCCACCTTCGGCTACCGCCATGCCACGGATGCGACGAATCCCGGCAGCAAAAGCTACCGCCACCAGATACCCTACACGCCGCGTTTTTCGGGCACGGCGTCCGCCGCTTTCGAAAATCCCTGGATAAACATCGGCTACATACTGACGCTGACGGGCGAACGCTACGTCCTGCCGCAAAACATCGCCGCCAACCGGATGGGCGGATATGCGGAGCATACGCTTTCGGTGAACCGGACGCTTCGGCTCCGCCGGTTCCGCATCCGCCTGCAGGGCGAAGCGCTAAATATCGGCAATAGAACGTATGACGTCATCCGCTACTACCCGATGCCCGGACGCGCGTTCAGATTAGGCTTAACCGTGGATTACTGATGCGTCCTCTGCACTTACATTACTTCCGGCGCTACGGCGACAGACACTCCGCGAAAGAGAAATTCCACGGAATTTTTCGTCCCGGACACTCCACGGAAGAAAATTCCACGGAATTTTTCGTCCCGGACATTTTTTCGAATTACTAATTAAAAACTTTTATTGAAATGAAAACTTTGAGACTTTATTTTCTCGCATCGGCGAGTATTTTGTGCATGTATTTTGTCGCATCGTGCGACAAGGGTAATGATCCCGAACCCGAACTGGTTGTGGAACCGCCGGCCGTAGGCGCCGTGTATTTCCTCAACAGCGGAAACTACGGGGGAAACAATACGACGCTGGACTTCGTGCGCATCATGGGCGACGGCGACAACCCGGCGGTGGTACACGGCTTGTTTTTCGCGCAAAACCAGCGGAAGCTGGGCGATACGGGGAACGACATGATTGCCTGCGGAAGCAAGCTCTACATCGCCGTATCCGGATCGAAGACGGTCGAAGTGGTTGCGCCGGACGGTACGTCGCTTAAGCAGATCGCCTTCGACGGCGACCCGCGCAGCTTTGCCTCGGACGGCGGAAAGGTATACGTCACCCTCTACAACGGCTTTGTGGCGCGGATAGACACGGCGACGCTCACGGTGGACGGCACGACGGCGGTGGGGCGAAACCCGGAACAAATCGCGATAGCCCGCAACCGCCTCTACGTAACCAACTCCGGCGGACTGGACTATGCCTCGGCTACCGGATACGACCGGACGGTATCGGTCGTCGACATCCCCGCGTTCAAGGAAACAAAGCGGATTGATGTGGCCGTGAACCCCGTCGGCATCGTTGCCGACGGCGAAGGAGACGTATACGTCGCTTCGATGGGTAACTACGGCGACGTGCCGGCCGTGCTTCAGCGGATAGACGGCGACGACCGCGTGACCGTCGTCGAAGGCGTGCCCGCCGGCGAACTGGCTTTTGCCGGCGATCGCCTCTACATCCTTTCGGTGCGGTATGACAGCGCCGGGAAATCCGTGTACACATTCGTTTCTTTCGACACCAAACAGGAGCGCGTGCTCTCCGACCATTTTGTCGAACCCGGCTCCGAGCCGCCCTCGCCCTACAAAATCAGCGTCGACCCGCAGACGGAAACCCTCTTCATCTCCTCAAGCAACTACAGCGATAACGGGGATTTCTACGCCTACGATTTGCAGGGCAAACGCACGAATCGCTGGGAAGCCGGGCTGAACCCGGTGAAAGCCGTCGTAATACACGAGCGGAAATAGTCCGGCGCGTTTGACCGGCGCATCCGGCAGGTTGTACGGGATACTCTTTTCTTTTCGCCCGACAACTTGCCGGATTTACGCTTTAAAACCGCTTCGACATCGAAAAAAATACTTCGCCCTCATTTTTGTACGGAAACATTTCCGGCGCGCAAATAAAGCGTATATTTGTACCCGAAGCCGGCGGGCGAACCGAAAAACCGGCTTGCAACGTTTGAATATGAGAACACCAATTATTAAAATAAAAATGCTATGAAAACGTATCTTGTACTCATTGTAAGTCTATTTGTATGCACCTCCCTCCATGCACAGGGGCGGCAGGGCGAAGGCCGTCGTTTCACTGTCGAAGAAGTAGCTCAACGCCAAACGGAGTGGATGACGGAAGAGTTGAAACTGGACGATACCCAAAAACACGCCGTAGATTCGATTAATCTGCTTTTCACCAAAGCGCAGCAAATCCTTTTCCAGTCGTTCGAAGGCGACCGCGAGAAAATCCGCGAAGCAATGACGGCGCTTAACTCGGAAAAAGAAAAAGCGCTGGAGGCCGTGCTGACGAGCGAACAACTGGAAGATTACAAAAAGAAATCGGCCGAAAGAATGAACAACCGGAGGCGGCGATGACGCAAAGCCTCCCCATCAAACCGTATCCGTTATGACGAACCGCCTTTCCGCACCGGAAGTCTCGCTCATCGTTTCGACGTACAACCGTCCGGACGCACTGGGCTTGTGTTTGCAGAGCATTGCCCGCCAAAGCGTTTTGCCGGATGAAGTAATCATCGGCGACGACGGCTCGACGGAAGAGACCGGCAAACTGATCGAATCGTTCCGGCGCGGATTTCCGGTTCCGCTCATTCACGTATGGCAGGAAGACAGGGGATTCCGTCTGGCAATGAGCCGGAACAGGTCGGTCGCCGCCGCCCGCTGCGAATACATTATCGAAATAGACGGCGACGTGATTCTGCACCGCGACTTCGTGGCCGACCATCTGTATTTCGCCCGTCGAGGCCATTTCCTGAAGGGCGGGCGCGTGCTCCTCTCCCGTAAGCGCAGCGAAACGTGTTGCCGGAGCGGGAAACTGCCTGCGTTCAACCTCTTCAGCCGGGGCATCCTGCGGCGTCTCAACGCACTGCGCTGCCTGTGCCTGAGCCGCTGGCTGGCGCCGCGCTACCGGAAAAACAAATTCACCGCCCTGGGATGCAACATGTCGTTCTGGCGCGACGATTTCATCCGCGTCAACGGCTACGACGAGTTCTTCGAAGGCTGGGGAGGCGAAGACTACGACTTTGCAAGCCGACTGACAAACTGCGGCATAAAACGACTGACCCTGAAATTCTCCGGGATAGTATATCACTTGTGGCACAAAGAATCCTCACAGCAGCACGTCGCCAAAAACCGACAATACTATTTGCACGAAAGAAACAGGAAGTCGACGAGATGCACAAACGGCATCAACCTGCATCTGCCGCCGGAAGATTAGCGCCCGGCGTGCAGGAAATAATCGCATTTCTTTGCCGTGCGGGAAATACCTGCCCGTTTTGTTGCCCGAAGAGTGTGCGCCGACGAAAAAAAAGCGTACATTTGCAGCATTTAATAGAAAAAAGATATGAAAAAGCAATCATTACTTGCAATTGTACTTCTGCTTAGCGTATCCGCCGGTGCGGTGCGTGCGGAAGGAGACCGTAAAGCGGTGGGCGCGGACTTCTTCAAGGAAGTACGCATGATTTCGAACCTGAAAGAAAAGCACGGTTCGGTATATTTTATTATTCGCCAGGCGAGCATGGAAGACAACGGCTATACAAGCGACTTGTACCGTCTGGAAGACGGAAAGGTGCGCCGGCTGACTTCGACGCACGACGTGGGGAACTATTTCGTGACGGACGACGGGAGCGTCGTGTTCCGCAGAGTACGCGAAGCGAAAGACAGGGAGCGAATCCGCCGGGGCGAACCGCTTTCGGTATTCGTGAAATTGGGCGAACGTATGGGCGAGGCGGAAGAGTTCCTGCGCCTGCCGTATGCGGTGGGAGACATCCGGTTCATAGACGAGCGCCGTTTTTTCTTCACGGCAGAGTACGACAACCACTTTGCCCGCCTGCTGGAAGAGGCCGGCGGCGACATGGAAAAGGCGCTGAAGGCAAAGGAGGAGCAGAGTTCGTACCGTGTGTTCGAGGAGATACCGTTCTGGTCGAACGGCCGGGGCGACGTGAGCGGCAAGCGTAATCACCTTTATTATTATGAAGACGGCGAAGTGAAAGCGCTGTCGGAAGCGTGGGAAACAGTGGGCGGACTGGAACTCGGTAAAGACAAACGGACGCTGTTCTACACCTCCTCCACCTTCAAAGGGAAGCAAGTGCGCGGCAACAGGCTGATGAAACTTTCCGTGGCCACGCTGAAAGCCGAAGACATTTCGCCCTTCGACGCGCCCGCCTCCTACGGCAGCATTACCGGCATTTCGGACAGCGAAATTATCCTGACCGCCAACCGCAGGCTGACGGAGATAAGCAGCGCAGCCTTCTACCGCCTGAATACGGAGAACGGTAAGCTGGATTCGCTCTACGGCGGCGACCCGTACGGAATGGGAGTAAGCATAGGTTCGGACGTGAAGATGGGAAACGCCTCTTCGGGAATAAAAACAGACAAAACGGGCTTCTACTACCTGACGACGGCAGGCGACCATGCGCCGCTGATTCATGTCGACTATCGCGACGGCGCCGTCTCGTTCGTCAACAAGGGTAAGGAAATCGTGCTCGAATACGTCCCGTGGAAAGACGGATTTCTTGTAATAGCCATGCTCGGCAACAAGGCGACGGAGATATATTCCCTCGACCGGAAGGGCGCGTTTACGGCGCTGACGGGCGAAAACGACCGTCTGGAGAAAGAGTTCGAAATCGTAACCCCGCGTCCGGTTACATTCACGAACGACGACGGGGTCGATATTACAGGCTATGCCATCCCCCCCGCCGGTTACGAAAAGGGCCGCAAGTACCCGACCATTCTCGACATCCACGGCGGGCCGCGCACGGCCTTCGGCGCCTGCCTTTTCCACGAAATGCAGTACTGGGCTGCACAGGGATATGCGGTAATTTTTACCAACCCGACGGGCAGCGACGGAGGCGGCAATGCCTTTGCCGACATCGGCAAACGATACGGCACGGTGGACTACCGCGACCTGATGCGGTTTGTAGACACGGCCGTTGCGACGTTCGACTTCATCGACCCCGACCGTCTGGGCGTCACCGGCGGATCCTACGGCGGATTTATGACGAACTGGATAATCGGGCATACGGATCGATTCAAAGCCGCCGCATCGCAGCGGAGTATCGCCTCGTGGATTTCGTTCAGCAATACAACAGATATAGGTTTTTCCTTTACCGCCACGCAGATCGGCGGCGACGTGTGGACAAATCTCGACGGCCTCTGGACGCAGTCGCCGCTCAAATATGCCGACAAGGTGAAGACGCCCACCCTCTTTATCCATTCCGACGAAGACTACCGCTGCTGGCAGTCGGAGGGGATTCAGATGTTTTACGCGCTCAAATACTTCGAAGTCCCCGCCCGCCTGTGTCTGTTCAAGGGCGAGAATCACGAACTCTCGCGTTCGGGAAAACCGAAAAACCGCGTCAGGCGGATTGAAGAAATCACGGCGTGGATGGACGAGTATCTTAAATAAACCGGGTTCGAAGCCCCGCGAAGCAAAAAATACCCCGCGCGGCGCTTTGCCTGTGCTTATGATTCGCGCAAGGGCAAAAATTCTTACACGAATGATAACACTGTTTACAAGTTTTGAATGTTTTATGTCGTTTTTTTTTGCCCTCTCGAAAAAACACAGTAATTTTAGCCCCGAAAAATTATAAAACATATAAAATACTTTGTATCATGGGACGCAGAAAATTAAAAATGGGAATGATAGGCGGAGGGAGCACTGGTTTTATCGGGGCGATACACCTGCGGGCAGCCTTAATGGAAAATCAGGTAGAACTGGTATGCGGCTGTTTCAGCGCGAATCCGGAAATCTCGAAAAGTTCGGGGCGTGCATACCTGTTGCCCGACGACAGGATTTATTCCTCCTTCCACGAAATGTTCGCACACGAAATGCAACTGGACGAAGCGGAACGGATGGACTTCGTCACTATCGTTACCCCCAATCACCTGCATTTTGAACCGGCAATGATGGCGCTCGAACGCGGAATACACGTCGTGCTCGACAAACCGATGACCTTCTCGCTCGACGAAGCCGAAGCGTTACGGAAAAAAGTGGAAGAAACCGGACTGACGCTGGCCTTGACGCACGTCTACACCGGCTATCCCGCCGTAAAAGAAATGAAAGCGCGCATAGCCCGGGGCGACTTCGGCAAACTGCGCCGCCTCTACGTCGAATACCCGCAGGGATGGCTGTCCGAGCGCATCGAACTGCAGAGCGGCAACAACGCCGGATGGCGTACCGACCCGAAGCAATCCGGCAAAGCCGGCTGTATCGGCGACATCGGCACGCACGCATGGCATCTGAGCGAATACGTCACCGGACAGAAAGTCACCGAACTCTGCGCCGAACTCCATACGTTCGTCCCCGGACGCCCGATAGACGACGACGGCGCCGCCTTCCTCCATTACGACGGAGGCCTGAAAGGCGTACTGACCGCCTCGCAAATCGCCGTCGGCGAAGCCAACAGCATCCGCATCCGCATCTACGGCGAAAAAGGAGGCGCAGAGTGGCATCAAATGGATCCCAACAGGCTTAAACTAAAATGGCTCGACCGCCCGGAAGAACTGATCCATATCGGCGGAAACACCTTCCTCGGCCCCGAAGCCCTCTGGAACGTCCGTACACCCGCCGGACATCCGGAAGGATTCATCGAAGCATTTGCCAACATCTACCGGAATTTCACCCTCACCGTACTGGCCGAACGCAACGGCGAACAACCCTCCGCAAACATGCTGGACTTCCCCAACGTATACGACGGCCTCCGCGGAATGCAGTTCATCGAAACAATGGTACGTGCCGGATGGAACGACAAAATAAAATGGCAGCCCTGGATCGACCGGCACGTCGGATAACGCGGTATCGGAAATATTCCCCGCCCCGGACAAACACAGGAAAAACAGTAAAAACACCTACTTTCATTATCGAATCTTAGAACGGACATGTATTACATGCGGCATCAAACATATTCCCATACGCAGGAATCCAAAAAAAAGCGGAACAAGTTCATCTTTTTTGCCGGATGCCTGACGGGAGCGATTGCCTTCGCCTCCCTGTATCAGGTAACGGTATACTTTTCCACGGACGAATCCTGCATGATGTGCCACGTACATCCGCATGTAGAAAACAGCTGGAAATTATCCAAGCACGTGAACAATTCAAGCGGCGTGAAAGTCCATTGCATAGATTGCCACCTGCCGCCGAAAAATCAAACCGTAAGCCATTACATGGCAAAGGCAAGCCTCGGCATCAAGGACGTATGGGGCTTCCTGACAAAAGACAGCGCCGATTTCAAGTGGGAAACAAAGTCGGAACTGGAACACGCCGTGAAATACATCCCCAACGAATCCTGCAAGGAATGTCACACGAACCTCTTCCCCGAAGGCGTGACGGACGACGCCATCACCGCCCATCTCTATTACGAAGAAAACGAGAAGAAACTGAACCTGCAATGTATCAGTTGCCACCTGGACGCCGGGCATCACAACCCGAACTACAAACACGGCAAAATGACAGGCATCCCCGGACTGGGCGGAAATTCGGGAAACCGGGGAATAATCTTCGAAAAAGCAACCGAAGTGACGACGTTTGCCGACTATACCGAGCAGATTCCGGGCACATCGGTATCGCTCAACATGAAAGCCATCCCCGGCGGCACGTTCCGCATGGGCAGCACGGAAAAAGAATCTTTCCGCAAAGCCGACGAATCGCCCGTACGCGAAGTTACCGTCAGCCCGTTCTTCATGGCCGAAACGGAAACGACATGGGAACAGTTCTGGGCTTTCTACGCCGCCACGATGAGCGAAGGCCGTACCCCCCCCGAACAAGTCTATGCCAACAACAGCAATCCGAAAGTAGATGCCGTCTCCGGCCCCACGCCGCCGTTCGGCCTCCCCGACCAGGGCTGGGGCTTCGGCGCACGACCCGCCATTACAATGACCCACTATGCGGCCGAAACATTCTGCCTGTGGCTCTCGAAAAAAACAGGCAAAAAGTACCGCCTCCCCACCGAAGCCGAATGGGAATATGCCGCGCGCGGCGGTACGGAAACGCCTTACTTCTTCCCCGGAAACCCGAAGGACTTTTCCGACAGGGGATTCTGGCGCAGGTTTTTCGGAGCAAAGACCGACAGCATCGGCGCCTACGTGATTTATGCCAAAAACAGCCTGAACAAAACGCAGGAACCGGACATGGTGAAAGCAAATCCCTTCGGGCTGAAAAACATGCTCGGAAACGTAATGGAATATTGTGCGGATAAATACGACGCCGGGGCATACGGCAAAACCGGCGAAAAGGCGACAAACCCGCTGTGTGCCGAAGGCGACGAATGGGTAGTGCGCGGAGGCAACTATACGTCCGACGCCGCCGACGTGCGCGTCGCAGCACGCGATTACAGCCGCCACGAGGCATGGCTGAAGACCGACCCGCAACAGCCCAAAAGCATCTGGTGGTACTCCGATATACGCGGCATCGGATTCAGGGTAGTCTGTGAAACAAACGAATCAATCCTATCAAAATAACATGTATCAATTTTTTTAAACTCAATCATCATGAAGAAAGAAAGTATCAACAGAAGAACTTTTCTGAAAAGTACGGCAATGGCCGGAGCATTGGGCGCCATGGGAACAGGGAGCGCCGCAGTATTCACATCGTGCGGCGGAGGCAGCAATGCTTCGGCCAACGTACCTCTTAAGGCGCCGGGCACGTATTATGTCCCCGACTTGGTAGATTTTGCAGCGGACGGTCAGGAACTGAAAGCCGGCGTTATCGGCTGCGGCGGACGCGGTTCGGGCGCGGCAATCAATTTCCTGAACGCGGCAAACGGTTTGACGATTACGGCTCTGGGCGATGCCTTCAAAGACCGTGTGGACGACCTGGCCGGCAAACTGAAAACCGAAAAGAACGTCGACATCCCGGAAGACAGGCGCTTCACCGGGCTGGATGCTTACAGGCAGGTTATCGACAGCGGCGTGGATGTGGTAATCGTGGCTACACCGCCCAATTTCCGTCCGATGATTTTTCAGTACGCTACCGAAAAGGGAAAACATTCCTTCCTTGAAAAACCGATTTGCGTAGACCCCGTCGGCTACCGTACCATCGTAGCTACGGCAAAGCAGGCCGCCGCCAAAAACCTGTGCGTCGTAACCGGTACGCAACGCCACCACAAGCGCGATTATGTAGAATCTTACAAGCAGATTATGAACGGCGCCATCGGCGAAATCACCGGCGGTGCGGTTTACTGGAACGGCGGAATGCTGTGGTTCAATGAACGCCGGCCCGAATGGTCGGACTGCGAATGGATGATTCGCGACTGGGTAAACTGGGCATGGCTGTCGGGAGATCACATCGTGGAACAGCACGTACACAACCTGGACGTATTCACATGGTTCACCGGACTGAAACCGGTAAAGGCCTTGGGCTTCGGCTCGCGGCAGCGTCGCGTCACGGGAGACCAGTTCGACAATTTCAGCATCGACTTTGAAATGGAAAACGGTATTCACCTGCACAGCATGTGCCGTCAGGTACACGAAACGGAAGGCATCGTCGGCGAATTTATCCAGGGATCGAAAGGATCGTGGTCGACTCAGGACGGACATACGATCAAAGACCTGGCCGGAAAAGTAATCTGGAAATACGACTACGAAGCCGAAAAAACCAGCTTCAAGCAGATCGACCCCTACACGCTGGAACACGTCAACTGGATTAACCATATCCGCAGCGGCAAACCGATCGAACAGGCATCCGAAACAGCCGTGGCCAACATGGCCGCCATCATGGGACGCGAATCGGCTTACACGGGCAAGTATACGACGTGGGACGAAATGACGGCATCGCCGCTGGACCTGTATCCCACAGACATCGACCTTGTGAAGAAGATGAGCATCAGCGGATACGGCGCAGGGAAAGAATACAAATTGCCGGATTATATCCATATTCCCGGAAAACCCCAGGGCAACCAAACGCGCTGACCGATGGCACTGGACAGACGAAACTTTTTAAGGGCTGCCGCCGCAACAGTCGGCGGCGCCGCCCTGTCCGCCTGCGGGGGGACGAAGGGAGAAAAATCGGGTACGGACGGCGAAAGCGCCTGCTGCAAAGGCAAGGATGTGAAGCTGAATATCTCCTTCCAGGAAGGCACGCCTCCGGGCGAAACCCTGAAGGAAAAGTTTGACTTCATGGAAAACCTGGGCGTCACCGGCTTCGAACCCGGCGGAAGAGGACTTGCCGGACGGACAGGCGAAATCAAAGAAGCGCTCAGCGGCCGTAACATCAAAGTGAGCGCCATCTGCGCCGGATTCTCCGGGTTTATCCTTTCGGAAGACGAAAAAGTGCGGCAGGAATGTATCGACACGATGCACGAGATCATCACGGCTGCGGGCGAACTCGGCTCGACGGGCGTCATCATCGTACCGGCTTTCAACAGCCAGACGCCGGCAAAGCCGCATACGCAGGCTACGCGCGATTTCCTCTGCGAACAGTTCGACGCGCTCGGCACGTTTGCCCTTCAACACGGCACGACGATCATACTCGAACCGCTCAACCGCGACGAAGCCTTTTACCTGCGCCTCGTGGCCGACGCCGCTTCCATTTGCCGCGACATCCGCAACGCGGGCGTCAGGTGCCTGGGCGATTTCTGGCATATGACGTGGGAAGAAACGTCCGACATGGGCGCCTTCATCTCGGCAGGCGAATACCTGCAACACGTCCACATCGCCAGCCGCAAACGGCGCGCCATGCCGGGTGAAGACGGCGAGGCGGATAATTACACGGACGGCTTCAAGGGATTGAAACTCATCGGCTACGATAAATACGTCAGCTTCGAATGCGGCTGCCGGAGCGAAGACCGCGCCGCCACCGTCACGGCTGCCGTCAAACTCCTGCGCGACCAGTGGGAGAAGGCATAAACACGGCGACGAATGGACCGCATCGTCGAAATAGCCAATTTCAGATATACGGACAGGGCAGAGATACTGGCCTCGCTGCTGCGGGGCGAAGGCATCGCATGTTATGTGCGTAACGGCATCAGCAGTAACGTCTTTGGCGGCGGGGTAGACATCGGCGCCAAAGTCGAACTGCAAGAGAGCGACGCCCCCCGCGCCCTCGAAATCATGAAAGCATACGGCTACCCCCTGCCCGACGAAATCCTGCAGGCCGACTACGGAGGCGACGACCCGGCGACGGTCAAACTTATTCCCTTCCTGCGCAAATTTGCTTTCGACCGACAGATACTTATCATCATCGCACTGACCCTCGGCTTACTGGCATTGCTGCTTTTCGCCGGGCATCTTTTATCCTCACAGCATGGCGCGACGTAAAATCACAAACACGCAGGCGGTTTGCATCATCCTGCTTTGGAGCATATTGTGTTATATGCTGCTGACGTATAGCGCTACGATTGATTTCTACACCATTTTCATCATCATTACTTCGGGGATTATCGTTTTCGTCCCGCTTTGGAAAAACAGGAAACGCGCGGGCGACGATCGCGACCGGAAATAACGACAGCCTTCCCCGCACTTTCGCCGTTCCGACGAGATTCCATCTCGGCGGGTCTATTTCACAGATTCTATCTGTGCGGGACTTGTCCGCATGTGCCGTTTATATTTTAATAACTTGAGATGGAATCTCCGGTGATAGACCGGACGAGATGGAATCTCGCCGGAACTTCGGCGGCCTTCCCCGGAAGTTCCGTTGCCTTCCCCGGAAGTTCCGTTGCCTTCCCCGGAAGTTCCGTTGCTTTCCCCGGAAGTTCCGTTGCATTCCCCGGAAGTTCCGTTGCATTCCCCGGAAGTTCCGGTGCCTTCCGGGGAAGTTCGCCGGCCTTCCCCGGAAGTTCGGCGGCCTTCCGGGGCAGTTCCGCGGCCTTCCGGGGAATTTCGGCGGCCTGCCGGGGAAGTGCGCGGCCCTGCCGGGAAATTTCGGCGGCCTTCCTGGGAAGTTCGCCTGCCTTCCGGGGAAGTTCGCCGGCCTTCCGGGGAAGTTCGCCGGCCTTCCGGGGAAGTTAGCCGGCCTTCCGGGAACTTTTGCCGGCGTTCCGGGTCGGAAGTGCGTCGTGGCGGGAACGTGTGGCGGGGGGCGTG
>JAISNP010000031.1 GCA_031276175.1 Tannerella sp. | reverse complement strand
TGCCGGCAAAAAAAACCGTTTTGAATTAACAAAAACGTGCATTGTCGACAACGACACGAACAACGTCAACATTATCGGCGACAACATCGACATTATCGGCGACAACGTCGACATTCTTCACGACAACGTCGACATTCTTTGCGACAACGTCGACATTCTTTGCGACAACGTCGACATTCTTCGCGACAACGTCGACATTCTTTGCGACAACGTCGACATTCTTCGTGACAACGTCGACATTCTTTGCGACAACGTCGACATTCTTCGCGACAACGTCGACATTCTTCATGACAACGTCGACATTCTTCACGACAACGTCGACATTCTTCACGACAACGTCGACATTCTTCGCGACAACGTCGACATTCTTCGCAACAACGTCGACATTCTTCGCGACAACGTCGACATTCTTCATGACAACGTCGACATTCTTCGCGACAACGTCGACATTCTTCATGACAACGTCGACATTCTTCATGACAACGTCGACATTCTTCACGACAACGTCGACATTCTTCGTGACAACGTCGACATTCTTCGCGACAACGTCGACATTCTTTGCGACAACGTCGACAATATTTCGGTTATTGCCGGCAATAATTCATTCTGCCTGCAAACGTTTTTGCCAATTCAAAACAGTTTCGGAGAAAGTGTCAATGGAGAAGTGATTAAGGAGGTAAAGTTCTTTCGCCGTGCGTTTTTTCTTCCGTTTTTATCGTCTGCCCACAGCCATCTGTCCGATGCAGGCCAGATATTTTTCGTCCGTTTCGTCGAAATCGTTCAAGCGGTCGCTGTCTACGTCGAGCACTCCGACTATATTTTCTCCGTCGAAAAGCGGGATTACGATTTCCGATTTCGAAGCGGCGTTGCAGGCGATATGTCCGGGAAACCGTTCTACGTCGGGGACAATCACCGTCCGGCGTTCTTTCCAGGCCGTGCCGCAAACGCCTCTGCCGAAGGCTATCCGTGTGCAGGCGACGGGGCCTTGGAAGGGACCCAGCACAAGTTCGTCGCTTTTGACGAGGTAAAATCCGACCCAAAAGAATCCGAATGTCTGTTTCAGTGCGGCGGTAACGTTTGCCATGTTGGCAACCCTGTCCGTTTCGTGTCCTGTTACACTTTCGATTTGCGGCGCAAGCGACTTGTATGCTTCTTCTTTCGGCAGATTGCGGGGGATGACGATATTTTCGGTCATAGCTGTTGTTTTTTGTATTGGAAGTGGCTGTCCCTGTTGGGGAGGTTGTGTCGGTAGCGGGTTATTTCCAGAAATCGTAGTAGTTAAACCACTGTTCGGGGTATCGGCCGACGACGGATGCCAGTTTTTTTGCGAAGGCTTGGACGTACAGTTCCGTTTTGTCGCGTTTCGACAGGTTTGCGGCAGAGGGTTCTATTTCTACCGGATCGACGTAGACGGTGTATTTTCTGTTCGATTTTTTGATGACGAAGATCGAGAGCGCCTCTACATTAAAGTGTACGGCCAGCGCAAACGCGCCTGTGGGGAAGCGGGCTTTCCCGCCCATAAAGTCGCACGCTACGGTTTTTGCCGAACCCAGATTGCGGTCGCACGGCATACTGACGATTTCGCCTTTCTGCAGGGCGTCATTTACGGCAAAGAGGTGCGACATGTCGTGCATGACGGGGATCATGCGGACGTGGCTTGTGTGAAATATCCGGGCGCGATTTTCCCGTACGGTTTTCGTTTCGCCGGCGTAGACCAGCGCGTGGATTTGTTTCCTGTTCTGATGCATCAGGTATCCGCAGATTTCGAAATTTCCGACGTGCGCTCCGGCAATGATGAAGCCTTTGTCGCCGGCCGTCAGGCGCCGGAAGTGTTCGTCGCCGATGATTTCCGTTTCAAAGAAATGTTTCTTTCCGGCAAAGACGGCAAAACGGTCAAGGATGACCTGCCCGAAAGCGTAATGGTTTTTATACGTGCCGACAAGGGCTTGCAGTTTTGAGTAGCCGCATCGTTTGCGAAAAAAGCGGTATATGGCGTTGCAGGCCCTGCGCGAGAAAAGCATGTAGAAAGGCACGACGCAGGCCATGATGCAATAACCCGGCCTGACGTCCAGCAGTCTGAAAAAGAGGATCAGCGCCTTTTGCCCCCACGTTTTTCCGCCCGTATTGCCTTTCCACTCCCGGCTTTTATTCATTTCCGGTCAATTCTTCTCGCCTGTTTTCGATTCGATGTAGTCGCAGAACTGGCCGAGCGTTTGTACGTCGGCCAGCTCTTCGGGTTTGATTTTGAATCCGAAGTTGCGTTCGACAATTACGACGATGTCTACAAAATCGAGGCTGTCGATGCCCAGGTCGTCCTTCAGCAACGCTTCGGGCTTGATGGCCTCTTCGTCCACTTCGATTTCTTCTACCAGAAAATGCTTTACTGTTTCTTCGATTTCCGTTCTTTTCATTGTTATGATATAATGTAGAGGTATTTATATTTTCCGTATCACCAGCGCGCTGTTTGTTCCGCCGAAGCCGAAAGAGTTGGAGAGGACTGTGTTCAGGCGTTTTTCCGTCGTTTTTGCGACGATATTCAGTTTAGCCGAATATTCGTCGGGCGTTTCGAAGTTGATGTTTGGGGCTACAAACGAGCGGCGCATCATCAGGATGGAATAGAGCACTTCGCTTGCGCCGGCCATCCAGCATTCGTGTCCGGTCATCGACTTGGTGGAGCTGACCGGCGGGCGCGTCTGTCCGAAGAGGCGGTCGATGGCGATGGCTTCGTATATGTCGCCTTGCGGCGTAGAGGTGGCATGTGCGTTGACGTAGTCGACGTCGGCAGCCGTGATGCCGGCGTCATTCAAGGCGCGCGCCATGGCGAGGGTGCACCCTTCGTCGCTCGGCTGGGAGATGTTTTTGCCGTTCGACGAGAATCCGTATCCCGCTATTTCGGCATACACGGTGGCGCCGCGTGCAAGGGCGTGATCGTAGTCTTCGAGGACGAGGCTGGCCGCTCCGCCGCTTGGTACCAGTCCGTCGCGTGCGGCATCGAACGGTCGCGACGCCTTCGCCGGTTCGTCCGTGCGGACGGAAAAGGCGCTCAGCGCGTCGAAAGTACCCATTGAGTAGAAATTGGTTTCCTGCGCGCCGCCGCACAGCACCATGTCCTGCAATCCCTGCTTGATGAACATGTAACCCAGTCCGAGGGCGTGCGACCCGCTGGCGCAAGCTGCGCTGATGGTCATATTGATGCCGCGCAGTTTGAAGATGGTGGAAAGGTTCATCGTCACGGTAGAGTTCATCGCACGGAAGACTGCGCCCGAGCCGAGCAGCATTGTGTCCCGTTTTTCCGCTACCGTGTTGTGCGCTTCGATGACGGCTTTCGACGAGGAATCGTTGCCGTATAATATGCCGACTTCGTGCCGTTCGAGATAGTCCGTTCCGATGCCTGCCGTACGCATGGCTTCCACCGTGGCCATGTAAGCGTATTCGGCCTCTTCGGCCAGTCCGACGCGCAGGCGGCGTTCGAGCGTTCCCTTCAGTTCGGGACGTTCCACGATACCCGTCAGCGGCGAACGATACCCGTAATCTTTACGTATCGCTTCGATGCCGATGCCCGATTTGCCTGCGTACAGCGATTTTTCGACTTCTTCCAGATTCTTCCCGATGCAGGAATAAATTCCCAGTCCCGTTACTGCCACTCTTTTCATATATTTTTTCAGGTATATAATCCTCCGTTGATTGATATGACTTCGCCCGTGATATAAGCCGCCTGTTCCGAGGCAAGGAATCCGGCCAGCGCGGCCACTTCTTCGGGTTTGCCGAAACGTCCGGCCGGGATCATCGGTTTCAGCCGGGCTTCGTCGAGGCCTTTCAGCATGTCCGTTTCGATAAATCCGGGCGCAATGACGTTCACGGTCACTTTTCGCGTCGCCACTTCCTGAGCGAGCGCTTTGGATGCGCCGATGAGCGACGCCTTGGCCGCCGAATAGTTGGTTTGCCCGGGCAAGCCTTTGATGCCCGAAAGAGAGGCGATGTTTATGATGCGTCCCCAGCGGCGGGTGAGCATGTCTTTCAGCAGCCGCCGCGTGATGTAGAAGAAGCCGTTCAGCGTAGTATCCAGCACTTCGTGCCACTGTGCGTCCTGCATGAAGACCATCATATTGTCTTGCCGGATGCCGGCATTGTTTACCAGTATGGAGATATAGTCGTCGGGATGCGCCGTTTGCCAGTCCGTCACGGCCATGTCTGCCGCCTGTCCGTCCGATGCGTCGAAGGGCAGCAGGTATGCCTGTCCGCCGTGGTTTTCGATTTGCGCAAGCGTTTCTTCGGCCGCTTCCGTATTGGAGCGGTAATTGATCAGAATGTGGCATCCCATTTCCGCCAGCCGGAGACATATTGCTTTTCCGATGCCGCGCGATCCTCCGGTAACAAGTGCGTATTTCTTCATATCAATGGTGTTTCGCGAGCGGTCAGATACTTCTTTACCGCCGCTATTTCTCTGTATTTCGGCGTATCGTCCGCCGTAGCGGGAAACAGGCGGCGTATGTCTCCATACACCCGGCGTGTTTCGGGCGAGAGGTCGGCGGCGATATTCAGGCATTCCACCGCCTGGGTGAGCGCCATGAAGTGGATGGCCGCCACCTGAAAGGCGTTTTCGATTACTCGGGCCGTCATCAGCGCTGCGTTTGTGCCCATGCTGACTATGTCCTGATTGTCGTTGTTGCAGGGGATGCTGTGTATGGACATCGGGTTCGAGAGCGTCTGGTTTTCGGCCGTAGTGGAGGTGGCGGTAAACTGCGCCGCCTGCAAGCCGTAGTTAAGTCCCAGCTTGCCGAGGTTGAGGAAGGGCGGGAGGATGCCGTTGACGCGGTCGTGGCAGAGATAATTCAGCTGGCGTTCCATCAGCATGGTGAGCTTGGCGACGGCTATCTTGAGCTTGTCCATCTCGAAGGCCACGCAGTCGCCGTGGAAATTGCCGCCGTGGTAGACGCTGCGCCCTGCGGGGTCGACAATCGGATTGTCGGACGCCGAATTGACCTCGTCCGTCAGCGTCGTTTCCGCCTGCCCGACGGCCGTCAGTATGGGGCCGAGTATCTGCGGGGCGCAGCGCAGCGAGTAGTACGATTGTATTTTTTCCGTAAAAACCTTTTCGCCGGCATGTGCGCCGCCGTAGAGTTTGATTTCACGTTTTTGCAGCCGGGCGCTGCCTTGGGCTATCCGGCGCATACGGGCGGCGATTTCGATTTGCCCCGCATGACGCCGGGCGCGGTTCAGCCCGTCGGACATGAGGTCGTCGTACGAAGCCGCTATCTCGTTCATCCACACCGAAGCCAGCGTCGCACGGTCGAGCAGCCGCCGTGCACGGAAAAGGTTCACCGTTCCGATGCCGGTCATCACCGACGTGCCGTTGGTGACGGACAGCCCCTCGCGGATGTGGATGCGCAAAGGCTTCAGTCCGTATTCGCTCAATACTTCTCCTGCCGGACGCCGGACGCCCCGGTGATGCACCTCGCCTTCGCCGATCAGCGCAAGGGCGATATGCGCAAGCTGCACGAGATCGCCGCTGGCGCCCACGCTGCCGTGTTCGGGAACGACGGGATAGATGCCGCGGTTGATACACTCGACCAGCAGTTCGACCAGCTCGACGTGTACGCCCGAACGCGCCTGCAAAAACGTGCCCAGCCGCGCCGTCATGGCGGCACGCACATACACGTCGGGCAGCGCCTCGCCCGCGCCGGTCGCATGGCTGCGGATGATGTTGTACTGCAATTGCGCCAGCGAACCGGCGTCGATGCGGTACTGCGCCATCGGGCCGAAACCGGTGTTGATGCCGTAAATGATTTTTTCGGCCGAAAATGTTTTCAGAAATGCAAAACACTCCGCCACATTCCGCTTTGCCTTGTCGGAGAGCGCAATTTCCTCGCCTTCCTGTATAATGCCTCTTAAAGACTCAAGGGAAAAACCCGTATCTTCGATTACATTCATCTGCTAAAATAAATTCTCCTGTATTGATTGTCCTCTACTCCCATGTCCGGCAGCCCACACGGCCTGCTTTCCGTGAAAACGTCCGCAAAGATACATCAAAAGACGGATAGAACGTAGCAAAACAAAAAAAAGGATAATTCATGATTCCCCGACCGGCGACCGGGCGGTCTCCGTAAGATTTCAGGCATAAAAAAGCCGGAAAAGGATAACTCCCCTTCCGGCTTCTTTTGCGGCCGCGCCCTATTTTCATTCCTTTTCTTTCGGATTCTGGGAGAGATACACAAACGTACCTCTTACGTTCGTCTTTGCATCGCCGCCGAGTGTGATCCGCATCAGGCGTACCGTATCGGAAGTATTTTCCGCAACATGCAACCGCAGCGTGTTATCTTTTTTGGTAGCCTCGATCCATTCATACGAAAGCGTTGCGCCGTGCGTGGTGTTCTTTTTCAATATCACGTCTTCCGGCGTAACCTCGTGACGGTGGTGAAGAGGCGCAAGCGCAAAGGCGTCGACATACCATTCCAACGGTCCTCCCACCGTAATGACGGTATCGGCAGCATTATAAGAAAATACCAGATCGTTTTCGCTTGCATATATGGGTACGGTTTTATCCACTAACTTAAAAGAATCATTATCGCAATCGCATCCGCATCCGAACACTACCGCAAGGCTCAGCGCGAGTAAAAAATTTTTTGTTTTCATTTTTGTAAATTATTAAGTGTGTATATTGTCGCAAAGGTAAATATAAAATCTGCCTTTACTGAATATTTAATCCTAAACAAACATAAAGATGAAGATATACGCCGCATATGCCGTCCCGGAGCGGGGAAGAAACAGCCCGTTTCCGGAGAAAGACGAAAAATCCTCGCGTGAGTTTGAAATAAACACGCGCGAGCTTGAAACAAACACGTGCGTGGAAAAAAAATTCACGCACGTGTTTGAAACAAACATGCGCGTGGAAAAAAAATCCTCGCGCGTTTTTGAAACAAACATGCGCGTGGAAAAAAAATCCTCGCACGTGTTTGAAACAAACATGCGCGTGAAAAAAAAATCCTCGCACGTTTTTGAAACAAACACGCGCGAGCTCAAAACAAACACGCGCGTGTTTGAAATAAACACGCGCGTGGATTCCGGCGCCCGAAAGCGTCTCTTTTTATTGTCATATTAAATAATCAATTAATTATCATTACTATGGAACATTTGATTTTAATTTCAACCCCTGATGGCCGGCATCGTATCCGGCCTTTAAAAACAATCAGGCGAAGCGGAACAGTTGAAGTAGCGGGATGCCTGTAACGGCACACCGCGGGATTAACGATATTACCCCTGCGGCACGACGGGTGCGGCGGGGGAGTGAAGCGTTACGCGAAGCGACGGAAAGGCGCCCGGAATATATTTTCGTATCTTTGCCTGTAAAAAGCAAGATATGGAAGAAGTGAAAGAGGTGAAAATTCTTTTCGTGTGTCTGGGGAATATCTGCCGTTCGCCTGCGGCCGAAGGGATTCTGAGGAAGAAAGTACACGAGGCCGGGCTTGACGGGCGTTTTGAGATTGATTCTGCGGGGACATCGGGTTATCACGAAGGCGAATTGCCCGACCCGCGAATGTGCAGATATGCGGCTGCGCGGGGATATAAGCTTACATCGCGCTCAAGGTCTGTCGTCGGGTGCGATTTTTACCGTTTCGACAAGATTATCGGGATGGACGATTCCAATATACGTTTTCTTACGGAGATGGCTCCGGAAATACATCTGCGCCGGAAAATCTGCGGCATGTCCGTTTTTTGCCGCAATCATCATCATGTCGACCACATACCCGATCCGTATTACGGCGGCGCGTCGGGCTTCGTCCGTGTGCTTGATTTGCTTGAGGATGCCTGCGACGGGATCATCGAGGCGTTTGCGTAGCGTTGTCAATGCGCTTCCAGCCAGTTTGCGCCTGTTCCGCAATCGGCTATCAGCGGTACGCGCAACGGGACGGCCTGCTGCATTTCTTCCAGCACGATCTGCCGGACTTGTTCCAGTTCGTTTTTCGGGACATTGAAATTCAATTCGTCGTGCACCTGCAGAATCATCCGGCTGCGCAGCTGTTTTTCTTCAAAGCGACGGAAAATATTGATCATCGCTACCTTTATAATATCGGCTGCGCTGCCTTGTATCGGGGCATTTATTGCATTTCGCTCGGCATAGCCGCGTACAATGGCATTGTTCGAATAAATGTCGGGCAGATAGCGCTTGCGGTGGAAAATCGTTTCCACATAACCGCGCTCTTTCGCCGTGCGGACGCTTTTTTCCATATATTCGTGCACCTGCGGGTATGTTGCAAAATAGTTGTCGATAAGATCTTTTGCCTCTCTGCGCGGGATATTCAGGCGGTCGGCAAGGCCGAATACGGATATACCGTAGATGATGCCGAAGTTGGCCGTTTTTGCTTTCCTGCGCATGTCGGTAGAAACCGAATCCATAGGGAGTTTGTATATTCTGGCGGCAGTAGAGGCGTGTATGTCCGCCCCGCTGAGGAAAGCTTCTATCATGTTTTCGTCGCCGCTCAGATGCGCCATGATACGCAACTCAATTTGCGAATAGTCCGCTGAAAAAAACACACAGTCGGCACATTCGGGGATAAACGCCTTGCGGATTTCGCGCCCTACGTCGTCGCGTATCGGAATGTTTTGCAGATTGGGATTGGTCGAACTCAGCCGTCCGGTCGAGGTCACCGTCTGGTTGAACGACGTGTGTATTTTTCCCGTTTCGGGCAGAATCAGTTCGGGAAGGGCGTCGATGTATGTGCTCAGTAATTTCTTGACGCCTCTGTATTCGAGCAATTTTTCCACGATGGGATGCTTGTTGCGCAGTTTTTCCAGCACATCTTCGCTTGTTCTGTAATTTCCTGTTTTTGTCTTCTTTGCTTTTTCTTCGATCTTTAGCCGCTCGAACAGGATTTCGCCGACCTGTTTCGTTGAGTTGACGTTGAAAGGCTTCCCTGCCAGACGGCAGATTTGTTCTTCCAGCGCGTAAGCCGTTTTCGTAAGCGTTTCGGAACTTTGTTTCAATGCCTGCCTGTCGATGCTCACTCCGGACAGTTCCATCGCGGCCAGCACGTAGACCAGCGGCATTTCAATGTCGTAGAACAGCGATTCCAGTCCTTCATCCCCAAGTTTCGGGGCAAAAACGTGTTTAAGTCTCAGCGTCACATCCGCATCTTCGGCGGCATATTCGCATACTTTGTGCAGCGGCGCCGTCCGCATCGACAACTGGTTTTTTCCTTTCGGGCCTATCAGCGATTCTATCGGTATGGGGGTGTAGTGCAGATATGTTTCGGCAAGATAATCCATTCCGTGCCGCAATTCGGGATTCAGCAGATAATGCGCAATCATTGTGTCGAACAGACGTCCTGCAATACGGATGCCATATTTGTACAGTACGAGCATGTCGAATTTGATGTTTTGGCCTATTTTGGTCGAATGTGGATTTTGCAGCGCGTCGACAAAAGGTTTCAGGATGTGGATTGCTTCGTCCGTCGCGTCGGGAACGGGGATATACCATGCTTCGCTTTCCTTTACGGCAAACGACATACCGACCAAATGCGCGGTTAGCGGATTGAGGCCGTCCGTTTCCGTGTCAAAAGCAAATTCATCGTATGAAGACAGCAGTCTGCCCAGTTCTTCCCGCGCGGTTTCCGTGTCTGCAAGCGTGTATTTATGGGGTGTATTGAGTATGTTCCGAAAGTTTTGCACCGTGGCCGTATTTTCTGCCTCTTCGTCGCTGTTTTCGTCGCTGCTCCCGAATAGCGAGAGTTGCAGCGGACTGCTTTTCCTCATTGCATCATTCCCTTCCATGCGATTGATGAATGTTCTAAATTCCAATTCGGTATACAGATCCACCAATGCCTGCCCGTCCCATTCCCGGCGCACGCAAAGCGAGGCGTCGAAACGGATGGGGGCGTCGGTCACAATCGTTGCAAGAAATTTAGAGAAACGGATTTGCTCCGCGTGGCTTTCGATTTTTGTTTTGAGTACGCCTTTCAATTCGTCGGTATGGGCGAGCAGATTGTCTACGGATTCGTATTCGGCAAGCAGTTTTTGTGCGGTCTTTTTGCCGACGCCCGGACATCCGGGGATATTGTCCGAACTGTCGCCCATTAAACCCAAAAAGTCCGTGATCTGCGCTACGGATTTCAGGTTGTATTTTTCCAGCACTTCGGGCACGCCGAGCGTTTCGTAGTCGCCACCGTGTTTCGGGCGGAACTGGAAAATATGTTCGGAAACCAACTGCCCGTAATCTTTGTCGGGCGTCATCATGTACACGTCGAAGCCTTCTTTTTCGGCCTGCTTCGAAATCGTACCGATTACGTCGTCGGCTTCGTAGCGAAGTACTTCGAGAATGGGAATACGGTAGGCCGTAATGATTTTGCGGATATACGGCACGGCCTGCCGTATGTCTTCGGGCGTTTCTTCGCGTTGCGCCTTGTATTTCTCGTAAGCCTCGTGGCGGAATGTAAAGCCCGGCGGATCGAATCCCACGGCGATATGCGTCGGCTCAAGCCGTCTCAACACGTCTTCCAGCGAGTTGACGAATCCGAAAATCGCCGAAGTATTCATACCCTTGGAATTCATGCGCGGATTTTGAATAAACGCATAATAAGCACGATAAATCAGTGCATAAGCGTCAATTAACAGTAATTTCATGTGAGATAAATATTATATTTTTATGTTTGTGCCATACTATTTTGTGTAAATGTACGGAATAATCCGCGCTACTCCAACACTTTTTCTTACTTTTGCAAATCGTAAATTAATGTATGAAAGAAATTGATTATATAAAACAGCCTGTATCGGAAGCATTTGAAGAGTTCGAAAAAGTTTTTGCACAGGCGCTTTCCAGCGAAGTGAAATCAATCTGTGCTGCGATTGATGCGATACGTCGTTCGAGCGGGAAGCATATCCGTCCGTTGCTGCTTTTGCTCTCTGCAAGCGCTTGCGGAAAAGTATCTCCCTGCGCGGTTCAATCGGCTGTCCTGCTGGAACTGCTGCATACGGCATCCCTGATTCACGACGATGTAGTCGACGATACCCGCCAGCGTCGCGGGACGCCGTCGCTCAACAACGTGCACGGAAATGCCGTCGCAGTGCTTGTGGGCGATTTCATCCTTTCGGTTATGATGATTCGTGCGCTCGAAACGGTCGACAAGCAGATTGTGAAAATGATAGCCGAGCTTAGCCGCGACATGGTAGAAGGCGAAATCAAGCAATTGGACAACACCGGAGAAATGATACTGTCGGAAAATGAATATTTCGCCGTACTGGAGAAAAAGACGGCAGGGCTACTTTCGTCGTGCACGGAAATCGGCGCCGTCACGGCCGGCGCATCCTATGAAATGCAAGTCAAATGCCGTACATTCGGCTACCTGATGGGGCTTTGTTTCCAGATAAAGGACGACATCTTTGACTACTTCGACAACGGAAACACCGGGAAGCCGAATGGAAACGATATTCGTGACGGGAAAGTCACGCTACCCCTTCTGTATGCCCTGGAATCGTCCGCCGTCGAAGAGAAGGCGCCTTATATACAAATGCTTCGCGAAAAACGGTTCACTCCCGAAAACATTGCCGCCCTTATCCGTTTTGCAAAGGACAGGGGAGGTATCGAATATGCCGAAAGCCGCATGACGGAATATAAATCGAAAGCCGTCGAAATCATTTCGACCCTTCCCGGTTCCGGTGCGAAAAACAGCCTCCTGCGTCTGGCCGACTATATTGTGGAACGGACAAAGTAAAAACAACAAAGGCAACTCCACGACGAAGTTGCCTTTATATGCGTTTCTTGCGGCAGATGCTTACTTTCTTATGCCAAGTTCCTTAATGATGGCGCGATAGCGTTCGATGTCGGTTTTCACCAGATAATCCAGCAGGCGACGGCGTTTACCGACAAGCATTTTCAGCGCACGTTCCGTACCGTAGTCTTTTTGATTCGACTTCAGGTGCCCGGTCAAATGGCTGATGCGGTAAGTAAACAGCGCAATCTGACTTTCTGCAGAGCCTGTGTCGGTCTTTGACTTTGATTTCCCGTACTTTGAGAAAATCTCTTCTTTTTTTGTTGAATCCAAATACATGTTTTTACTTTGTAATAAATTAATACCATTTTATTTAAGCGGCAGCAAAGATACGTATTCTTTTTAAACCTGCAATTCCGTTTGCAGAATTTTTATGCGCGATTGACAATTTATGATTACTTTTGCCGCCTAATTCTGATTGTTTTGTTATGCGGAGGATAAGAAATGTAGCTATTATAGCCCATGTGGATCATGGGAAAACAACTTTGGTGGATAAAATGTTACTTGCCGGAAAATTGTTTCGCGAAGGCCATGCCGACATCGACCAGTTTCTTGACAGTAACGACCTTGAGAGAGAGCGGGGAATCACGATTTTAGCCAAAAACGTATCCATTCAATATAAAGACTGCAAAATAAATATCATTGATACGCCGGGTCATGCCGATTTCGGCGGCGAGGTGGAGCGGGTGTTAAACATGGCCGACGGCTGCCTGCTGCTGGTAGATGCCTTCGAAGGGCCGATGCCGCAGACGCGGTTTGTGCTTCAGAAAGCGATTGCGCTGGGGCTGAAACCGGTTGTGGTGATCAACAAGGTTGACAAGCCGAATTGCCGCCCGTCCGAAGTGCAGGAAATGGTGTTCGACCTGATGTTCAGCCTCGACGCAGCCGAATATCAACTGGATTTCCCGACTTTTTACGGTTCGGCCAAACAGGGCTGGATGGCGGAAGACTGGCGGAAGCCTGCGACGGATATTTGCGCCCTGCTGGATGGAATCATAGCACATATCCCCGAACCGGAAATGCTCGAAGGCCCTTCGCAGATGCTGATCACGTCGCTCGACTATTCGCAGTACGTGGGACGCATCGCCGTAGGCCGCGTGCATCGCGGCGAATTGCGCGAAGGGCAGGAGATCGTGCTGTGCAAACGCGACGGTTCGCAGGTGAGGTCGAAAATCAAGGAGGTTGACGTGTTCGAAGGACTGGGACGGACAAAAGTGCCCGCCGTATCGTCGGGCGACATCTGCGCCCTGATCGGCATCGAGGGGTTCGAGATAGGCGAAACCGTTGCCGATGCGCGCACGCCCGAACCGTTGCCGACCATCGCCATCGACGAGCCTACCATGTCCATGCTGTTTACCATCAACAATTCGCCGTTTTTCGGGAAAGACGGGAAATACGTCACTTCGCGGCACATATACGAGAGGCTGACGCGCGAACTGGACAAAAACCTGGCATTGCGCGTGGAAGAAACGGATACGGCCGATTCGTGGCTTGTTTACGGTCGCGGCGTGCTGCACCTGTCGGTTCTGATTGAAACGATGCGGCGCGAAGGATACGAAATGCAGGTAGGCCAGCCGCAGGTGATAATCAAGGAAATTGACGGGCAGAAATGCGAACCGGTCGAACAGCTGACCGTCAACCTGCCCGAAACGTGCGCCAGTCGCGCCATCGACGCGGCTACCAAACGCAAAGGCGAACTCCTGCGGATGGAAAATAAAAACGGACGGATTTTTCTTGAATTTACAATCCCCTCGCGCGGCATCATCGGATTGAACAATCTTTTGCTGACGCTCTCGGCCGGCGAAGCGATTATTGCGCACCGGTTCCTTGAGTTCCAGCCGTGGAAAGGCGCCATTGAACGGAGGCAGAACGGCTCCATCATTGCGATGGAAACGGGCACGGCGTTTGCCTACGCCCTGAACAACCTCCAGTCGCGCGGACGGTTTTTTGTAGCTCCGGGCGAAGAAGTGTATGCCGGACAGGTAGTGGGCGAGCATACCAAGGAAGGCGATCTGGTTGTGAACGTAACGAAGTCGAAAAAACTGACCAACATGCGCGCCTCGGGGTCGGACGAGAAAGTATCGCTCGCCCCGCCCGTGATTTTCAGCCTCGAAGATGCGCTGGAATACATCAGGATTGATGAATACGTCGAAGTAACTCCCCGGTTCATGCGGATGCGGAAAATCATGCTGGACGAAACGGAGCGGAAAAGACAGAACAGGGATTAGGCACGGGCTTTAATTGTTGCCGTTTCCTCCCGCACCATTTACTATAACCGTATTTTCTTCACGGAGCTTCGGATTTCCTTCACGGGGATCCGCATTTCTTTGCAGGCAGCAAATTATACCGTGTGCGTACATGCAAGGGCTTGCTTTGCATCTACCGGATTGGCATATATGCCGAGGAGTATGTCGCGAAGTGCGTTTTTGTCCGCTACGGGTATTGCATCGGTTTCGGAACAGTGTGCGATGAAGTTATCTTTTTCTTCCTGCGTATAGTATGCGGTATACCGGTTGGCGTTTGAGCGCAGATCGTGGGCGATATAGTTGTTGCACGTCAGGCGGTAGTTCGAGAGGATTTGGCGGCTTATCCACGATGCTGCCTGTTTGTTGAATTTGCTGTCCGACGTGTCGCCGAACGACGTGAGGATGTCTTCCGTCAGGAGTGTTCCCACGGCGATGTGCACGTCGCCTTTCGGCTGCATGATGCCGGTCAGGATGCTGTCCATGTCTTCGCCCGGTTGCTTGACGTATTTTTCCGTTCGCGAGCGATACAGTTCCACGGCTTTCGGCACGTCGCACGTTTCCCACTGGTAGGAAACGGAGACGGGCACGATATGCAGTTCCGCCAGTGCGCGTACGGGGTCGTCGGGCGCGCTCATGCGGAACATTTTGACGAGCGCCTGATCGGTGGCGTCGTTACCGTCTTTGGTACGGCCGTTGCGTTGCGCAATCCAGACGGATTCGTGTTTTTCACAAACGGTGTGGCGGATATATTCCGACAGGTGCAGCAGGTTGGCATAGAAATCCCTGATGTTTCCGCCGCGTACAACCTTGAACATTTTGTTCGCCTTGCCGATGTCTATCACCAGTTGCGAGGTCATCAGGTTGCTGCCGAACGTGATTTCCGACGTGCGGTGTCCGGCAAGGTAGAGCGCGTATTGAAACAAGGTGGCGTCGAGCATGATGTCGCGATGGTTCGAGACGAAGAGGTAACGCTTGCGGTTGTCCAGCGTGTCGAGGCCGTCGAACGAAAAGCGGCGGATGCTTCGCCGGACGACTTCTTCGTTGACGGCTTTCATCACCTCCTGCTGGAAGCGGTCGATGGTGTCGATCCGTTTCACCATCTGCCTTGCCTCTTCGACGTCTTTTCCGGGGAAAACGTATCCGGCAAGCAGCGGGAAATGCGCATGACCGGCGATACGCTGCATGGCCGGCGCTATTTCTTCGTCGTAATAGGGACGCAAGTCGTCGAAAACAGTATTTTTCATCAGGCTGTTTTTTCTCGGTTATCAATAAATTTTACGGGTTTGCGGCTCATGCCGGGGAAGTTGATTTTACGTATCTCGTCGGCACGGCATATCTCGATGTCCGGCGCGACGCGTATTTTGGCGCGAAACCGGTCTTTCAGGTCTTTTACCGTGTCGCCGGCCGGCCGGCAGTACAGTCCGACACGTACCAGCACATCGTCGTTGCCGTTTTCGTCATCTCTTGCGATTATCGCATAATTTTCCACGTAAGGCGTGTTGTCGAGCACGTCGAACATGGCGGGCGGGTAGAGCGTCGTGCCCTTGTATTTTATCATGTGGTTGGTACGCCCCACGACGGGACTGACGCGCATCGACGTGCGCCCGCAACGGCACGGCGCGGTATGGAAGCTCACCATATCGCCCGTCCTGAACCGCAGCAGGGGCATACCTTCGACGCCCAGCGTGGTGACGACGAGTTCGCCGGCCGCGCCTTCGGCAACGGGTTGTCCGGCTTCGTCGATCAGTTCGCAGATGATCAGTTCGGGATGATGATGCCCGCCGCAACCGTACCGACATTCGGCGAAGGTGGTCGCCATTTCGGTCGAAGCGTAAGTAGAATAGAGTTCAACGTCCCATTTCTCCCTGATGCGCTGCCCCAGCAGGTTGAGCGAGAAATCCTGTTCGCGGAGATTTTCGCCGATGCAGACGATTTTCCGAATGCTGGAATTGCGATAGTCGATGCCGTGTTCTTCCGCATACTTGATGATGTGCAGGATGAACGAAGGCACGCACATAAGGGTATCGGGCTTGATGCGCCGTATCGTGTCCCACTGGAGTTCGGGGATGCCGTTTCCGACGCGGATGATGCCTGCGCCGAGTGCGCGCAATCCGAGAAAATATGCCAGCCCGGCCATGAAACGCTTGTCGATGGTCGTCATCAGCTGTACGATGTTACCCGGCTGCGTGCCGGTGCAGATGAACGAAATCTTTTCGTTATAGGCCAGCCGGTCGAGGTCGAGGTCGGTCATGGCGAAAGTGACGGGGTCGCCCAGCGTGCCCGACGTAGTAATGTAGTCGATGACTTTTTCGCGCGGGACGCACAGGAACATTTCGTTCCGGCGTTGCAGGTCTTTCTTGTCCGTGAGGGGAAGGCGGCGCAGGTCTTCGAGACGGCGGATGTCGCGGACGTCGATGCCGTTTTCGGCAAACATCTGCCGGTAAAACGGCGAACGCGCGTGGAGGTACGCCAGCGCCGTTTTCAGCTTTTCTTCCTGAAAACGCCTGATTTCTTCTTCCGGGCGAAATTCTATTTCGGGGATATTCATGCCTCAAACGATGTTGAACAATTCCTTCACTTCCGTCTTGTCCAGCAGGCGATAGTCTGCCGGCAAAGCGTGGCGGAAATGCACCTCGAAATACTCCTCGTCGTAAAACGACAATTTGGAGTTTGTGTCGGGATTACATTCCAGATACACAATTTCCGCCGGATTCAACCCCTTGGCCTCGCAAATCTGGCAGGCAAGCGACTGCCCTGCGTATGTGACGGAAGTGCCGGGGTTGTCCTGATACAATTCGGTGACGATGACAAACGCCTTGCCTGCCTTGCGTATGATTCGCAAACCGCATTTCGACGGCATGTCCCACTGCCCCCGGAAATCGAAAATCTCGTCGTAGTATTTTTCCGAAACGGTCATGATACGGAGATTTGGAAGCCACGTGTATTCATTCCTCTTTCTTTAATATGATGCGCAAATATAAGGCGTTTTCTTTGCATGTCCAAATGTTTGCACCCGGCGGGCAGGGCTTTGAATCAACAAAAACGTTTATCGAAAGATGAAGTAAAAACCGTGAAGCGGACTGGGAAACAATAGCCCGGAATGAATCTCATTTACGAAAACAGGTCTTTTATTTACGGCAATAACCGAATTACGGTCGACAACAAATGAGTTTCTGTCGACAACAATTGAGTTTCTGTCGACAACAATCGAGTTTCTGTCGACAACAATCGAGTTTCTGTCGACAACAATTGAGTTTCCGTCGACAACAATTGAGTTTCCGTCGACAACAATTGAGTTTCTGTCGACAACAATTGAGTTTCTGTCGACAACAATTGAGTTTCTGTCGACAACAAATGGGTTTCTGTCGACAACAATTGAGTTTCCGTCGACAACAATCGAGTTTCTGTCGACAACAATTGAGTTTCCGTCGACAACAATTGAGTTTCTGTCGACAATATTTGAGTGATTGTCGACAATAAACGGGCTGCGGTCGACAATAACCGAAACGTCGTCGGTCGTAAAAGGAAGTGATTTTGATTTTTAACTTTCCGCACTTGTAAATCTTAATCTATTCGCTTAGCTTTGCCGTTCGATTATAATTTTCATTTATTTTTTGCCGATGAAAACAAAACTTGTCATCCTGCCCCTCATCCTGCTGCTGGCGGGGTTGCACGGGTGCATCAAAGAGATACGGACAGTCGTCGTACCGTCGGGCAGAACCGTACTGGTTTACATGATCGCCAGCAATCTGGGTAATATGATGGACAATAATATCGCAGACATGATACATTCCGCCACGTCCGACAACCTGAACGGCGGCAATCTGGTGGTTTTCTATTCCAAAAATCAGCGCGAGGCCGAACTGTTCGAAATAAAGGAAGGCGCAGGCCGAGTCGTTGCGCGCCACCATATCCGCACGTACGAAGACATGAGCGCCGTTTCTCCCGAAACGATGCAACGGGTCATTCGCGACGTAGTCGAAATGTATCCGAACAAGAGCTACGGGATGATTTTGTCCGGTCATGCTACATCGTGGTTGCCGGCCAACGTCATTACGCTGCGCGCTTTCGGAGAGGAAAACGGCAAGAGGATGGAACTGCGCGAACTGGCGGAAGGATTGCCCGACAAACGGTTTGACTTCCTGATATTCGACGCGTGCAGCATGGCCGCCGTCGAATGTGTATACGAACTGCGAAACAAGGCGGATTACATCATGGCTTCGCCCTCCGAAACCATGAGCTACGGAATCCCCTACAAAACGGTACTCCCTTTCCTTTTTACCGAAGAAGCGAATCTCGAAAAAGCGGCCGAAAGTTTCTACCTCTTCTACAAAAACGATTTCGCCGGCGCTCCCTACGGCAACATCTCCGTCGTCAAAACGAGCGAACTGGAAGCGCTGGCGCTCATCGCCGGAGAAATCATTTCCGGGACAGACATAAGCGTGGTCTACACGCCGCCTCTTCCCGACTGGCAGTTGCTGTCATACTGGGCCGGTTCGCCGACCGCGCTGTATGATTTTGCCGACGTGATCGGCCGGCTGGCAACCGGCGAACAGTATACCCGTTTCAACGTATGCCTGAATAAAACCGTTATCGCCGCGTTTGCCACCGAATATACCTATTGTTCGGGAAACCGGTCGACCGTTCGCGTAAACCGTTTCTCCGGGTTCTCCCTCTACCCCGTCCAGTCGCAACTGCCTCTTTTGAACGAATGGTACAAACAATTGCAATGGAGTAAGGACGTATACCGACCGACCTGAGAAAACATGAGAAAACAATTTCATATCTTTGCAGCAATATCCATTCAAATTATGTCGGACTATGCGATACTTTAACGTGTCAGGCCCCTGCAACAGGGCGGAACATTATATGATAGAAGCAGCTTCGCGCCTGCAGGGCGTAGAGCAGTTGATTGACCAAAAACAATATTTCGTGATTCACGCGGCACGTCAAAGCGGCAAGACGACTTATCTCAAAGATCTGGCGCAACGGCTCAATGCCGGAGGAAAATATTATGCGCTTTACTGTTCGCTCGAAAGTATGCAGGGCATAACCGACCCGGAAAAGGGTATCCCCGCAGTGATACGGACTTTGAAATCGTCCCTGAAATATTCCACGCTTCCCGACGTGGAAAAATTTGCCGCAACGGCGGATTACGAAGACTTCAACAACGTATTAAAAGATTCGCTGACGGATTACTGCATGATCACGGACAAACCGCTTGTAATCCTTTTCGACGAGGCGGACTGCCTGAGCGAAGGTACCCTGATCCTGTTTCTGCGTCAGTTGCGCAACGGATACAATGACCGCAGCAGCATTTCTTTCGTCCATTCGCTGGCGCTGACGGGGATGCGCAACATCCGCGACTACAAAGCCAAAGTCCGCCCCGACAGTCTGTCGCTCGGCAGCGCAAGCCCGTTCAATATCGTCACGGAAACACTGACATTGAAAAATTTTACGAAGGACGAAATTGCCTCTCTTTACCGGCAGCACACCGACGAAACGGGACAGATATTCGAAGATGCCGCCGTCAATCTGGTATGGGAACAAACGCAGGGACAGCCGTGGCTCGTCAATGCCATCGCCCGCGAAGTGATTGTAAAGATATTGCAATCGGACTATACAAAACCTGTTACCGCAGAACTTGCAAGCGAAGCCGTTCAAACAATTATCATGCGTCGCGACACGCACATCGACAGCCTGCTCGAACGGCTGAAAGAGGAAAGGGTACGCCGGGTGATAGAACCCATTATCACGGGCGAAGACTTCGTCGGGCGGCTTTCCGACGACTATCTTTACGTAAGAGACTTGGGACTGATTTTCGAAACGCGGGAAGGACTGAAACCATCCAATCCCATCTACGCGGAAGTCATTGCCCGCACATTGAACTACGATCTCCAGCAGACGCTCCGGCAAAACGGAAACGCATACCGGATGCCCCGATACCTCCGGGACGGTCGCATGGACATGGATTCACTGATGCGCGACTTCCAGCAGTTCTGGCGCGAGCACAGCGAGATATGGACTACAAAGTTCGACTACGAAGAAGCCGCCCCGCATCTTATCCTGATGGCGTTTTTGCAGCGGGTGATCAACGGCGGCGGACAGATTGTGCGCGAAATGGCGGCAGGTACCGGCCGCCTCGACCTGTGCATCGTGTACGAAGGCCGTAAGTATCCGCTCGAACTCAAACTGTGGCGCGGCGAAAAAACACTGGAAAGAGGACTTGAACAGACTCGCCGCTACATGGACGTCTACGGTTGCAGCGAAGGCTGGCTGGCCGTCTTCGACCGCCGGACGGACATGACGTGGGACGACAAACTGTACCTCAGGAAAGAAGAAACCCCCGACGGGAAAACGGTTACGGTCATAGGGCTATAACGCGCAATTCATACGCGCAGCTTCATTCCGGCAAACAGCGTGTCCGGTTTCAAATTGAACACCGAGCACATCTCCCCGGACATCGACAGGCCGCAACGGTCGCATACGCCGGCCGTCTTTCCCTGACACTCCGGCAGGCGCGTCCCGTCGGACATGATAAAGTTGGACACCCAGCATTGTTTTTTGAACCGGTTATGCTTCATCAGTTTCAATCCCGAAACGGAATTCATCACCGGATAGCCGGCCTTCTTCTTCTCGATAATCAGGTCAATGACGCGCGCGCGTTTGTCCCAGTCCAGAAAGAGATATTCGGTGCCTTTGTAGGGCGTATGAAAATTGAGGGAAATGGATTGGATATGAGGATTGCTTTCGGCAAACTCGATGGTTTCTTCCACCGAAGTATAATTCCAGGCATTAATGACCATGTTTACGCTTAGCCGCGGATGACGGGCTTCGGCAATGTGTTTCACCAGACGGTCGAATGAGCCTTTTCCCCGCACCTCGTCGTGAAAGCGTCCCAGCCCGTCGAGGCTTACCCAGATGGAATCGGCTTCGGAACCGGCAAACGGCATCCGGGCGTTGGTTGTAATCGTGGCCGAATAGAATCCGACGGCTTTCGACAGCCGGATCAGGCTGTTCAAGTCGTGCACGCCGTCGCGCCACATGGTAGGCTCGCCGCCCTCGAAGTCCACAAAGCGCGAACCCAGACGGTAGGAGTATTCCAATTCTTCTTTTATCTGTCCGTAGGTCTTGACATGCGGATTTTCCGACCGGTATATCGTACAGTGCCTGCACGCCAGATTGCATTTGTCGGAAACGAACAGTACGGTTTGCAGCGGACGTTTGCTGCCCAAACATCTGGCCTTGAGAAACCACAGGGGCAAATAGAGTAAAGGAGGTATCATATCACATTTTAAATTGTCAGGGAATAAAACAGACCACAATTATAATCAGGCAAAAGAAGGATAGAAGATTGCGGGCAAGCAGCCAGCGAATCATAAACCAGTCCAGACCGGAGGCCTGAATCCGTTCCCAGTCGCCCATCGGCCCCATCCAGACGCGGGGAGAGAATTTCTTCTCCGGATGACGGATAAATTCAACCATCAGGTAGAACAGGGCGGCAGCCATCGGGAGGGCAAGCATCGTCAGGAGATACGGCAGAGGCAGGGAGCCGCGCGCCACGCCGTACAAAATACTCGAAAAGGCGGCAACCAGCAGAATCAACAAACTTGCCAGCATCCGTTTCTTGCTTTTCAGCAGTACGGCGAACGTCATTTTACCGGCCTCACGATCCGGTTCATAATCCATAATGGCATGGGTATACACGATATTGGCCACCAGCAGCCCCACGGGGACGGAAACAAACGCCGTCGTCCAGTCCCACTGCCCGCAGGCGGAAAAGTACACGCCTGCCATCAGCAGAGGGCCGAACATCAGCCCGATGAGCGCCTCGCCCAACCCGCGATAGGACAGCCGCAGCGGACGTCCCGAATAAGAAACGCCCAGCGCCGCCGTCGCCACGGCAAACCACAACACCATCGTCCCGCGAAAAAGATATATCGCCGCCCCGAAGCCCACGCCCACGCCGCCGAAAATCAGGCAAGCCGCCAGCAACTGCTTCAAGCCCGTACGGCCGGAAGTAAGGTAAGCGCATTTGCCTGTCCGCGCACGAAAACCCTTCCGCACCATCGCTTCGCGAAACTCCGACCCCTCGGCCCGGTAGTCGAAATAATCGTCGAACAGATTCATGCTCAAATGCCCGGCCGCCACGCCGAGAATGGCCATCACGCCCGGAAGGGCGGAAAACCCTTCCCGACGCGAGGCCATGCAAAACGCCAGCACGGCCGGCAGCAAACTTTGAGGAAGCGCTTTCAACCGTGCATTTACAGTCCAGAAACGGATTGCGGCCAGTATCTTTTTTACACACATAAATTATTCCGGCTCACCAACTGTCCGTGCGGAACGACGAAAGCGGCAGATTGCCGTCCAGCGTGAATATCTCGGTTTCCGACGTATCGTCGAAGCAGTAGCGCACCGCGACGGGCTTCGCCACAAACGGCGAGAAGACGTAGACCCTGTTGCCGTTTATCGCCGCCTTGGCCGGGTAGAAGCGTTTATCTTCGCCCGCCACGCGGAAATTCAGTATTTCCCGTCCGCAGGATGTCAGTCCGCTGCTTCCCGCATAATCGAAGTCGAGCATCGCCACGCGGCCTTCCGTCTCGAACGATTTCAGTTCCGGGCTGCGGTACTGCATCTTTTCCCATCCGTACGTCCGCGCCAGCGCCCACAGCGCCATTCGTTCGCCCGCATCTTTTTTCTTGGGCGGATGGATGCAGTCGAGGCTTTGGGCATCCGTCAGCACGGCCATGCCGGTGTTCGGCGTCGTCGTCATCCCTTTGGCCTGCGCTTCGCGAAGATAGCCGGAGTTGAGGTGGTCTCCGTACCGGTACGGCGCGATCTGGCAATAATAGAACGGAAAGTCGCCCGCGTCCCACAGGTTGCGCCACTCGCGCACCATTTTGTCGAACATCCCGGCATACAGCGCAGGCTCGTCGCGATTCGATTCGCCCTGATACCATATTGCCCCGCGGATGCCGTAGCCGACAATGGGGTGAATCATGCCGTTGTAGAGCACGGTCGGCGTGCCGTTACTGCTTTTAATGTCTTCGTCCGTAGCCGGGACGGGCTTTCCGGGAATATCTTTCAGCGCAGCGGGCGTCATCCACGCTTCGATACGCGAGCCGCCCCAACTTGTATGAATCAATCCGACGGGCACGTCCAGCGCCTCGTTAAGGAAGCGGGCGAAGAAATAGCCCGTAGCCGTAAAATCGGGCGTCGTTTGCGGGCCGGCCACTTCCCACGTGCCTGTGCAATCGTCCTGCGGAGTTGCCTTGGACGCCTTTTGCAGCGTGAAGCAACGGATGCTGCGATTGGCAGAATGGGCGATGGCTTCCGGCGCGCCTTCGACGGGCTGATTTGCCCAGCCTTTCATCGGCATCTCCATGTTGGACTGCCCCGAACATATCCATACTTCGCCGATCAGGATGTTGCGCAGCGTAACGGCCTTCCCGTCGCTTATCTTGAGCGTATACGGCGTGTGGCCGGCTGCCGGCGTCCGCACCTTCACTTTCCAGAAGCCGTTGCGGCCGCTTTGCGCCGAATGGCTTTTCCCGTCCCACGAACCGGTCACGTGCACTGCGGCGCCGGGCTTTGCCCATCCCCAGACGGCCACTTCCGACTGTTGCTGCAATACCATGTTGTCGCCGAAAACGGCGGGTAATTTAATGTCGGCCTGCGCCTGCAAACCGAATAACGCGACTGCTGCGAGCGCGTAAACACACAATTGTTTCATTGTTTTCATGATGTAAATCCGTTTTAAATGAGTTATTATTTTAAGCGCAGCAAAAGTAAAACAATTATCCGTGAAATCAAACAGCAAAACATCCGCCGCTGCAATAATACCGCCCCCCTGTCCGCGAGATTCCATCTCTCACGGGATAAATCCGGATAGCATCCGCAGCGATAGACCGAACGGGATGGCATCTCGTGCGCACGAAAAACCAGGACGGAAATCAAAAATAATGTAAAATATCTCCCCGCCTGCCTTTTCTTCATTTCCGCCGGATTTTGTGCTCCCATTTTTGCCCGGTTGATGAAAGTAATCCTTATCTTTGCCGCCTTAAAGGCATAAATCACTTATTGTATGTATAAAACGAATGTTTCGCGTGCGGATTTGGAGTTTTCAAATTCGTATTTGACTGATTCAAATTCGTATTTGAGCTTTCCAAATTCGAGTTTGAGTTCTTCAAATTCGAATTTGAGTCTTTCAAATTCGAGTTTGAGTCTTCCAAATTCGAGTTTGAGTTTATCAAATTCGAATTTGAGTTCTCCAAATTCGAGTTTGAGTCTTTCAAATTCGAGTTTGAGTTCTTCAAATTCGAGTTTGAGTTTATCAAATTCGAGTTTGAGTCTTTCAAATTCGAATTTGAGTTCTTCAAATTCGAATTCGAGTGTATCGTCAAAGCATACCAGACAGCAAATTGAAACGTATATTATTAAAAATTAAAGTTCAAGCATTGTGAAAGTATTATATGGAAATATCGACGCGCTGCTCGCATGGGCAGTTTCGTTTTTTACGTATCTGAAGTTGAATATGTCGAACTGGGGCGTGAGCGAATCGTGGGAAAAAGAGGTGGAGATAAAGTTGAACGACCTTCAGGCGGCGCACGGCGTGTGGGGCAATCCTGCAAGCAGGACAAAGGCGGCGCATACCGAGATGATGGAGAGGCGCAAAGTGTTTGTGAAGGCCGTAGAGCCGCTGGTACAGAATCTGAGGTCGCTGCCGATGCTTAAGCCTTCGGATTATGATATTTTGCAGATAGCGCCGCCATATTCGAGGCGTCAATACAGGCATCCGCCGCCGGAGACGTGGCCGGCGCTTACGCTTGACGTGTTGGGACAATGCACGGCGGATTTGCGTTATCATGATGTGAATACGCCGCTGTCGATAGCCAAGCCGCGCGGCGTGCACGAGGCGATTGTGCGTCTCGGTTTTGCCGCCGAAACGCCGGAGTCGGTCGATGATTTGACGGAAACGCTTATCACCATCACGCGGACGCCGCACCGGCTTGTCTTCCCGCTCGACGCCGCAGGGAAAAAGCTTCATGCCGCCGGGGCATGGGTCAATCCGACGGGCGAACGGGGGCCGTGGGGGCCTGTTGTGAGCGTCTTTCTTTCGTAGTATATACAGGTTAATGCAATGGTGGACGGACGGGGCGCGGGTTTCCGGCTTCCGTCCGTCTTTTTTATACTTTACGCGGCGCCGTGCGCGGGCGCTTCTGTCGTTTGCCGCTCACGGTTCGTCGCCCGCGCTGCGCGTGCAGCCGGTTATCAGAAGGTAGCGATTATGCCGGCTCCCCAAGCGTCGCCGCCAATCATCGGGCTGATGACAAGGCGGTCGTCGGCGTGCGTTTTAAAAAGTTGATGCCACACGGGCAGCATCAGGTACGACAGTTCGACGCAGGCGATGCCCGTGCCGGCGCCGGCAAGTACATCGCTGAGCCAGTGCTTGCGATTGATCATGCGCATAGCGCCCGTGGCGGCTGCCATGCCGTAGCCGATAAAGCATGTCTGCGGCGAGGTGTCTTTATATTCTCTGTACATGATATGCGCCCCGACAAACGCCGTGGCCGTATGTCCCGACGGAAAGGAGCGCCTGTCCCAACTGCCCGGGCGGGTAACGCCGGCAAGGCTTTTGGCGCCCTGCACCACGCTTGTGTAAATAATTACCGACGAAGCATGTACGAGCATCCTGTCGCGCATATTGTGCTTCGCCTTCACTCCGCACATGGCGGGCAGATAGATGCCGGCATGGGGTGCATACTGGAGGTAATTGTCGAAGGTATACCGGCGATGAATATTTTGCGAAACTTTGCGGTCGATGCTGCGCTCGAAATCACGCAACGCCGGCGTAAACTGTCTGGCTATCCCGTACGAAATCAGCGCCGAGGGCACGACGAACGCCCATGGTGAAACCGTTGCGGGCTTTTCGGCATATTTTACCGTATCGTTTTGCGCAGAAGATTGACCGGAAATAAAAAGGGAAACAAGAATCCATATTCGATACGTAATCATTCTCTTATAACATGAGCTGTTCGATAAAGATTTTTTCGGCCGAGCGCACCCATTTGCGGAAAGTGTCGGCGTCGAACTTCCGTTCCTCGCGCATATGGGCAAGCAGGCGGCTCAGGTCGAACTTGTTGCCGACTATTCCGCCGTCGATAGACTGCGCGTCCGCCGCATTCACTTCCTGCTCGATATGTGCGGGAATCATCATGACGGGTTTGTTCAGGTAGAGCGCTTCGCAAACCGATTCGAATCCTGCCGTAGTGATGTATCCCTTGCATCCGGCCATATATTTTAGAAACAGCGCGTCGTTAATCGTGTGCAGCGTGAAGGTCTCGTCTACCTGCAACGTTTCCGGCGCATCTTCCTTGTCCCAGAAAAAATGCAGTTTCACTTCGGGATGCTTCCTGTGCCATGCACGCACTTCGTTTTCGTAGCCCTGGTTGACCATGTATCCGAGTATGTAGTCGCCTTCTTCAGGCTTCAGTTCCAGCACTTCGCTCCGCAGCAGGGGCGGAACAATCGTGATGCGTTCGTGCGGATAGCTCTTCATGGAGTAGAACGACAGCGCAAGTATCTTCGTCGCCCCCATGCTGGTCAGGATGGAATGAAGCCTGAGAAGCATCAGGTGCTGCGGGTCGCCCCGGCCCTGAAGATAATCGGGATGGCGCATCATGTACTGATGGCCGATGTCGACGAACGGAATGTCGTGGCGAAAATACAGTTGCGCAAAGCCGGGGAGCACTTCGTAAAAATTCACGACCACGTCCGGCCTGTACTCGATAACCTGCCGGTGGATAAGCTCGATACTGTCGCCGTACTTTTTCAGTTTCTGGGGATTGATGTTGTAAAGCAAGGTCTTCATGCCGTCTATGTGCTTTTTGTTCTTCTTGAAAACGAACGAAGGCGCTTCGTACACCACTACGGGCGTATTCATTCTTTTGGTAAAGAATGTCGGCACTTCTCTCGAAAAACTTTTCCCCACCAGCGTGGCCACCACTTCGTGCCCGTGACGGCGCAATATCTCTGCCAGCGAAATGGCTTGGGTGAGGTGCCCCCGGCCCTCTCCCTGCACGACGAACATGAATCTGCGTTTTTTATCCATACGGTAATTCTTTTACAAAGACAAAATTAGTGTAAACGTGTAATACGGTCAATTGTTTAACCGTTTTTTTTATTGATCTCCATCCCCGACGCCATCTATTCGTAAATGAGGAGAAACATCCGTTCGGGAGCAAAAATCTCATTCGCCGCGTCGCATAACTGAGTAGCCGTGACGGCATTGATTTTGCGAAACACTTCCTCCGGCGCATCGTAGCAATTACGGTGCAGGAACGATTTCCCCATGCCCAGAAACAGGTTTTCCCTGTTGTCGACCGCCACGCCGACCTGCCCTGTCGCCTGCTTCTTTGCCGCCGACAGGCGCGCGTCGCTCAACTTGTTTTCGCGCAGCCCGCGCAGTTCTTTCTCAATCAGTTCAAGCGCCTTTTCCCGCTGCTTCGGATCCGACCCGAAGTATATGGCGAAAACCCCCGTATCCGTATAGGCCGACACGCAGGACTCGACGTGGTACACCAGTCCGTTTCTTTCGCGCAGCGAGACGTTCAGACGGCTGTTCATGCCCGGGCCGCCCACTATATCGTTCAGCAGCATGAGCGTCGTCTGCCTGCCGTCGAAAATCCCGTATGCCCGTCCTCCCGTCATGACGTGCGTCTGATGCGTCCTCTTCTTTTTCACCGCCTGCACGGGCGGAGCGGATGGCGGCTGCGTTTCGCAACGGACGGCGGCATCTACCGGCACATCCGAAAGATACTTCTCCGACAAACGCACGACGCGCCTGAAATCCATGCGCCCCATCGAAAAGAAAACCATCTCCGGCGCAGTATAATAACGCTTCACGAACGAAAAACACGACTCGCGGCAAAACGAAAGCAGCGATTTCCTGTCGCCAAGGATAGAATGACCCAGCGGATGGCCGGCAAAAATCATGTCCTCAAATTCATCGGCAATCAGTTCCGACGGATTATCCATGTACGAGCGGATTTCGTCCAGAACCACCGTCCGCTCCTTTTCCATTTCCCGTCCGGGAAACTGCGAATTGATTACCAAGTCGGACATCAACTCCACAGCACGCTCGAAATCATCCGCAAGAAAAACGGAATATACGAACGTCTCCTCCTTCGAAGTATAAGCGTTCAACTCTCCGCCTACGGCTTCCATCCGGTTCAGAATATGCCACGTGCGACGCTTGCGCGTACCCTTGAACAGCAGGTGTTCCACAAAATGCGCCAGCCCTGCCTCGCCGGGCAGCTCGTCTCTGGCGCCGGCACGGACGGCAAAACCACAGTATGCCACCGGAGAATCCGACGGCAAATGAATCAAACGAAGACCGTTACGCAACGTATGGAAATGACAGTACATAAAACCGCGTTTTTTTAGAGATGCAAATGTAGTACAATTTCCATTTTGTGCTTATCCGAAAAGCGTGCTGCCGTCAATTGGGCAAATAATATCAATGCCCGATATGCCGCTTTCGTTTTAATCACATTCATTAGCTAAATTCGGATGCAACGTTTTTCGTCGGCTTTGCATCTTAAATGCGGAACAAACAAAATTTATGACTGATATGAGAAAGGTAAAATCATTCAAATCTGCTTTGTATGCAGTATTCACAGTTTTATTTTTATGCTTAAATGCCTGCGACGACGGCGACGAATATTCGATGAATAAGGCATGGTATTCCATTGCAACCGTAAACCCGCTAAACGACAACGGCATGTATTCGCTGACACTGGACAACGGCACAACGCTCTGGCCTGCCGCTACGGACGTCCCTTGGTACAATCCGAAGCATAAACGGCGCGCCATCGCAGTCTACACCATCCTGTCGGACAAATTTCAGGGTTACGACCACGCCGTAAAAATCCTCGACATCCAAAACGTGCTGACAAAAGCCGCCGCCAAAGACCTGGGCGAAAAGAACGACGAAGAATACGGCAACGACCCGGTCAAGATACTGAACATGTGGATCGGAGACGGATATTTGAACGTAGAATTCGGATTCTACAACGGAGGCATGGGCGTTTCGCACTACATTAATCTGGTAAAAACAGACCGCGCCGATACGCCCTACTATTTCGAGTTTCGCCACAACGCATACGGCGACGCCACCGTATATGCCCGGAAAGGGATTGTGGCATTCGACCTCTCGGACATTCACGGGGAGGAAGAAGTGGAACTGACCGTCAAAGTCAACACGTTCGAAGGCGAACTGATAAAGAAAGTTGCGTTCAAGCCTGCGAGCGCGGAAAAAGTACACGTCGGAACGGAAAAATACGACGCGGACATCAAGTAATTCTTTTTTTAATGCTTGGTTTTATATATGGAAAAACCGGGACTGCGACAGTTCCGGTTTTTTATTTTGGTGTGCGGCAACCGCCTGTTTCAATTCAGCCGGTAGGTAATGCCGAGTCCGCCGTAGATATTGTACATGCTAACCGGCACTCCGGTAAAATCTCGTGGAAACAGCGGGCACAGTCCCCATGCAATCTGTCCCCTGCATCCGAAACGCGGATAAAACTCCCATTCTCCCGCAAGTAGCAGTCCGTAGTCGAAAACTCTCTGTTTTTCCGAAAAGTCGAACATCGCCTTGTCCACAACCGTCTTCTCTCCGGTCGGGCTTCCCTGACGGATATATCCGTCGGAAGCCGTTCCCTTGAAATTGCCGCCTTGCAGATAAGCCAGATAGGCGCCTGCCTGAAGTTCCCACCGCTCGGCGATGCGGTAAGTCGCCGCTACGGGCAGCGTAATGTACGCATTATGTATCCGGGTCGTATTCTTCCCCGTAAAATTGCCTTCGTATACTTCATTGTTCATTTCGATTTCCGTATGCAGACTTTTCACCCGGTCGGTTACTTCGAATCCTTTGTGGTCGAGCGCCAGCTGTACGGAAATGCCCCACTTCCGGTTCAGGCGGCGAATCGCCTCCAGCGACACATGGGGAGCAAGCAGTATCGGAGTAAATGCATCTATCGCGCGTATTTCTGCGGGCAACGGCAATGGGGACGTCCCGCCGATATTGAAACCGCCATAGATTTTAAATTCCCAGCGAGGAAACTTTTCCTGCGCCCGAAGAGTCGACGACGGACAGCAAAACAATCCGATCAGCCCGATAATGATACCGTATTTAAGCGCTTTCTTCATTCCAGTTAAATGCCGGATACGTCGTAAATCAGGTTCAGGTTGTCCACCGTCAGCGTATTTCCGGGACGTCCTTCGTAAAATTGTCCTCTGCGGCCGGAGGTGCAGACAATCGTTATCTTGTAGACGTTGCTTTTCAGTTCGTCCCACGAGAAGGGTATCGGGAAGGAATCATAGTCAAAATCCAGTTCAAAGAAAGTCAATTCGTTCGTGCGGATGTCTTCGTCCCTGATTTTTGCTCTGGCTATGATTTGGGGCGAGCTGTCGATGTTGTCGCCGTACAGGAACTGCACCTGCCCGTTCGTTTTGAACAGCACGGCGTAGATGTCGCACCGGTCTGTTTTTGTTTTGTCGCGGCTGCCGTCCGGAAGAATATAATCGCCCGTGCCTTCCGTGTAAAGGTAATGCCCGGTAAGTTTAAGCGGTTTCCCGCTGTTGAAAGGCACGCCGAAAAGCGTCGACCGTAAAGGATTCGTCAATCCTGTCAAGGCATTAAACCCTCCGAGAAAAACGGAACCGGCAATGCAGGGAATGTACATCACGCCTGCAATATTGCCGGGGCCTTCCATCGTCCTCAACTCCACGGCCATGCTGCCGGACAATGTGCCCCTGCGGACAGGATAATCCTGTGCCGGTTTTCCCGGACTGTTCCACGCAATGGCCACGCCGTTGTTGCTCGAATACCACTGGAGGGCGCCGTCTTTCGGGTTTTCGTAGAGATAACCTGCCGTAGGCCTGTGCCACGTCTCGAATCCGAAGTGTGACGGGAAATTTACTACCTCCGTGACGGAATACCGCTTCGTGTATTGCCTGCTTTCCGAAGTGACGTCTATATAAAACAATGTATCGTTCGCCGCCGGATTGGCTACCCGCCGACAGGTTGCGCCCGCCGAGAGTTCGATATGTACTATGTCGGAATCGCGCAGATTGACGTGCGGTCTGGGATAAGCCACCACGTAATCGTTGTATATCTCCACGTCTTTTGTTCTCAGGCTGTTTTCCGGAAAGGCAAGAGAAAGAATGTCGGCCTCCGGATTGGGAGCTTCATCTTTGATGCAGGACGTAATGCTCAACGCCGTTGCAACTGCGGCGAACCATCCGGCGGCTTTCACTGCTATTGCTTCTTTCCGTCAAACACAACTACCACAGGCGCATTCGGTATGGCCACCTGAATAGTCAGGTCGGCAGCGCCGCTCTTAATCGTCCCTTTGATCGTCACGGGGACGGGCACGGTAGTTCCCGGCGACATCTCGTATGTGGTAACGCCCGAAACGGTACCGACTTCCGTCGGCATGTGGTATGTGGTAACACCCGAAATGTCCTGACTGTTACTTAACACAATCGATTCGCAGGAAATGTCGATGGGAAGACCCAACACGATTTCTTTCATTTTCAAAGTCACCTTGTTGACGTTTTCCCGCGTAATCCCGATGGTTACGTTTTCCACGTCCGGCATATCGGCGATGTGCAATACCCCCTTATACGTCCCGGCAACCGTGCGGGAAAAATCTTCACTCTCGTTGTCCTTGCTGCACGAGGCAAAACCGCTTCCCAGCAGGACGGACAAAACTGTTATACAAAAAAATTTCATCTTCATAGCTGTAATGTTTAATATCGCGGCAAAGATAATCTTTTTCTACGTAACACGAATTAAAATACTCATGTTACGCAAGTTCATACTATTTGATAGCCTTCAGCGCTTTCCAAGCGTATTTTAGGACAGAAAAATAAATTAATTCCTTTTCTTTTTTCATCCCGCCAAGGAAGGTATGCGTTTTTTATTGTGCATAACATGAGATAATAATTTCCGCACGCAGGCGCCCTGCGGCATCCGGTCTGCCCTGTGATACGCAAGACGTGCCGTTGTCCGGAAATTATTTGTGCGGTAAAGAATACAAAATAATCAGCCCGTTGCTTTGACAATATCCCGACAATTTGTAATTTTGTCATGTCAACTGAAAAAATTACAGACAAGGATATGGTATCAAAAAACATACAGCAGGTTAAGCAACGTTTCGGCATCATCGGCAATGCGGAAGGACTGCACAGGGCCATAGACCTGGCGCTTCAGGTAGCCCCGACGGAGATGTCGGTACTGATTACCGGCGAGAGCGGCACAGGAAAGGAATTCTTTCCGCAGATTATCCATCAAAACAGTTTGCGCAAGCACGGGCAGTATATTGCCGTCAACTGCGGTGCCATTCCCGAAGGGACGATTGATTCGGAACTGTTCGGACACGAGAAAGGCTCGTTTACAGGAGCGCTGGCCGACCGTAAAGGTTATTTTGAATTTGCCGACGGCGGCACGATATTCCTCGACGAAGTGGGCGAATTGCCGATGCCGACGCAGGCACGGCTGCTTCGCGTACTTGAGAGCGGCGAATTTATCAAGGTAGGCTCGTCGAAAGTGCAGAAGATAAACGTGCGTATCGTAGCCGCCACCAATGTAAATATAGTACAGGCCATTGCCCTGCACAAGTTTCGCGAAGATTTGTACTACCGTCTCAGCACGTTCCCCATCCGGATACCGCCCCTGCGCGAACGTCCCGAAGATACGCTGCTGCTGTTCAGAAAATTTGCGGGCGACTGTGCCGAAAAATACCATATGCCGCCGATACAGCTGGATGACGAGGCGAAACAACTGCTGCAAAGCTACCGGTGGCCGGGCAATGTACGCGAACTAAAGAACGTGACCGAGCGGATTTCCGTGATCGAAGACGACCGGACGGTTACGGCCGACCAGTTGCGCCTGCATCTGCCCAACCTGACCATGGAAAAACTGCCGGCACTGATGAACAGGGAAAACGACGAGCAGAAAATTTTTCACAACGAACGGGAAATCCTTTATCAAGTACTTTTCGATATGAAAAAAGACGTCGCCGAACTGAAGAAACTGGTACACGACATCATGGGCGGCAACGTATCCATGCCCGTGCCCGTCGAAGACAAGGAACAGTACGTACATCCGATTCACGACATGCCGTCCATACAGGAAGTGGAAACGGTGGAAGAATCATTCGCGCTCGAAGACGTGGAAAAAGAAATGATCCGCAAGGCGCTGGAAAGGCACGGCGGCCGCCGCAGAAACGCAGCCGTCGACCTGAAAATATCCGAACGGACGCTCTACCGTAAAATCAAAGAATACCATCTGGAATAAGTAAGAAAAAAAGGAATATGCTTAAAAAAGTATGTGCGGCCGTTTTCCTGTCCGCCGTGTGGACTGCCTGCTCCATTTCGTACAAGTTCAACGGCGCTTCGATTGACTATACGACGGTAAAGTCCATCTCGATAAAAGATTTCCCCAACATGTCGCCGCTGGTATATGCCCCTCTGGCAGATAAGTTCACCGACCAGTTGAGGGACAAATACGTCCGTCAGACCCGCCTGCAACTGCTTCGCGAAAACGGCACACTGGATCTGGAAGGCGAAATTACGGGATACGATTTTGCCTCACAGGCCGTGAAAGACGGCATGTATGCCTCCATGACGCGGCTCACCATCACGGTCAGGGTACGTTACTCGAACTCCGTCAACCCCGACGAAGATTTTGAACAGTCGTTTTCGGCATACCGCGAATTTTCCAACGAGAACCAGATTCAGCAGGTGCAGGATCAGCTCTCGGAAGAGATTATAAAAGAAATCGTAGAACAAATATACAATGCTACGGTAGCAAACTGGTAGAAACATGACGTGTACGGAATTTTATGCACTGATGGCCGACCCGTCGAAACTTTCGACCGGGACGTTGCCTGAACTGAAACAAATCGTTGCCGATTTCCCCTGCTTTCAGGTCGCCCGTATGCTCTATCTCAAAAATCTTGCCGTACTGGACGATATCCGGCTGGAAGTAGAACTGAAAAAAACAGCCATCCACGTGCCCGATCGTATGAAACTCTTCTTGCTGCTCGAAGGCGAACGGTATGCCTCCGTGCCGGCGAAGGCGGAGAAAAAAGACGATAAATTCCATCTGATTGAAGACTTCCTCCTCTCGACGGGGAATGATACCGGTACGGACAAGCTGGAATACGAGTCTGCGCCGGCAACCGATTATGCCTCCATACTGCTGGCGGGCGAGAAAACGCCTGATCCGCCGCAATACAACCGGACGCCTTATCGGGAGCCGATCACTTCTTTTACCGGAAATGAAGGCGAAAGCAAAAACGCACATGCGGAAAAAGAAGCCGCAACGGGCGGAAACGAGGCGCAAAACGCAAACGACGACTTTCCGGAACAGGAGAAAACAACGCCTTCGGACAGCACATATTTCACTGAAACTCTGGCACAAATATATATTCGGCAGAAGCGTTACGGGAAAGCATTGGAAATTATTAAGAAATTAAGTTTGAATTATCCGGGTAAAAACATTTACTTTGCAGACCAAATTCGATTTCTTGAAAAATTAATTATTCATACTAAAAACAATAAGTAAATGTACGTGTTTTTGTCTATTTTGATTTTGATTGCATCAATATTTCTGATACTGATCGTATTGATACAAAACTCCAAGGGGGGCGGACTGGCATCGGGTTTTTCGTCGTCTAATCAGATTATGGGCGTGCGCAAGACGACTGATTTTCTGGAGAAAGCTACATGGGCGCTGGCAGGGATTGTCGGCGTGTTCTGTATTGTGATTACGGCGATTATCCCGCATGACGCCAATACGTCCGGCCAGCCGCAATCCGAAATTCAACAGCAGGTAAACGAGTCTCCCGTACCCAATACCGCTTTGCCTTTCGGAACGTCGCAACCCGACGAGTCGGCGACGACCGTTCCTCCGGCTGAAGAACAATAAAAGTGTTTCATAATTTTTTGGTTTTTGGATAAGGGTGTAATTTATGATTACACCTTTATTTTTTATCCGCTTCTTTAAAAAAAACAGGAATACATGAAAAATCCGATACAAATGATCAAGCAGTGCGTGGAGAAAGACGAGCCGTATTTTTTGCTGCGCGGACAGGACGTATGCGCCTTGCCGGCCATTAAGGCGTATTACGAGGCGGTGAGGGAAAAGGTGAAAGACCCGTATTTTATTGAAGAGATTGAGGAGATAATGAAAGACTTCCAAGCGTTTTTCGCCGAGCAGAAGACACATATCCCCGACTGATACATGTCATGGCGGACGATACTTACAGGACAATCCTCACTGTGGCGGAGGGTCATTATACAGAGAAGCGGAGCCGTTTTATTTCTTTCGCCATCCCCGTGCGCACGGCTGAGGAAGCGAAGGAATGGATCGACCGATACCGCAGGCAGTACTACGATGCGCGCCACGTCTGCTGGGCATACATGCTTGGGGCAGAGCGAACCGTGTTTCGCGCAAATGACGACGGCGAACCGTCGTCGACAGCAGGGAAGCCGATTCTCGGACAAATCAATTCAAACGAACTGACGGACATACTGATCGTCGTTGTGCGCTATTTCGGCGGCATCGAGTTGGGGACGGGCGGATTGACGGCAGCGTATCGCATGGCTGCGGCCGAAGCCATTGCCGCCGTACGGATTGAGGTGCGTACAATTGACGAGCGCATTACCATCGGGTTTGAATATCCGTACCTGAACAGCGTCATGCGCGTGGTGAAAGAGATGCAGCCGGCAATCGTTTCCCGGACGTTTGAGGCGGATTGCGAAATGACGCTCCGCATCCGCAAAAACGAGTCCGGCATGCTGACGAAACGGTTGCTGGCCGTCGAAAGCGTTTTTCTGAAATAATCCGCCATTCCCGGATACATACCGCAGCAAGCCGCCGGAAAGGAGTGTGCGATGCTATGCCCCCCGGCCGCAAAACATATAATCCGACCGAGAAAAATTATCCCTTTATGCCGTAAGTCTTGTCGTACAGGAAGGCGGCCAGCGCCGTGTCGTCCGCAAACTGTTGAATGGTTTGTACGGAGACCGGCTCGCCGATGTGTACGTCGAGCGTCTTTCCACGCTTGTTGAACGCTTCGTATGCGACGCGCAGAATGCGTATCTTCCAGTTTATTTTACCCAGAAGGTAGAAGAAGAACGAGTTGCGGCAGTCGAAACAGACCGGGTAAACGGGGACTTTTGCCTTTCTTATCAGGCGGATGACGGTGTGCGCCCAAGGCAGGTCGCGTATTTGCATCCGCCGGTTGACGAACGACATGGCGCCTGCGGGGAAAAACCCCATCGGATGGCCGTCTTTCAGGCGCTTCATCGACAGGCGTACGCCGTTTACATTCACCTGATTCGGCGAGTTGCTGTCGTCCGTTCTGGGCGTGACCGAAATGAAGTTGTCCGTCATGGCGCCGATTTTTGTCAGCACCCCGTTCACCATCACCTTGAAATCGGGACGCCGCGATGCAAAGATGTCTATCAGTATAATCCCGTCCAGCGAGCCGATCGGATGGTTCGAGACGGTGATGAACGCGCCTTCGGGCAGGGTGTCCAGACGTTCTTCGTGGTGTATTCTGTATTTCACGTGCATCAGCGGGTCGGACAGTATTGCCGAAGTAAACGCCGCTCCCCGCAGATGGCAGTGGCGGGCATGAATCCGGTTCACCTTATCGACGGCAAGCCATTTCAGTATTTTTCGCGCCAGGAATGTACCCGGTTTGCTCCTAAAAAACGGGATTTGTTTCCGGAGGTCGTGCAGATCGATTACTGTTTCTTTCATTTGCGTTTGCCTGACTGCTGTCTTCATGCGGCCTGCCGTCGCAGGCTTTCGTCGATTTTTGCACACATCCGTTCGTGCCTGCGGACGGCGATGTATAAAACGAGGTTAAGTATGACCGTTTCGTACACGAAATATAGCCAGACGTGGCTTGTCGGGACGAGGGCAAACAGGACGACGGTGCGGCCGTTGAACGTCAGGAAGTCGATGCAACGCTTCATCAACTTCCGGCTTTTGCGTCTGAATTCCAGTCGTATGTTTTCGGGCACATCGTCGCCATATTTCCCCCTGATGTCTTGAAGCAGTTGCTGCAGGGCAGGCGTCGCGTGCTCCTGCAATCCCGTATATTTTTCGTAGACGGAGAAAAAGAACTTCCGTAATCCGTCACCGACGGTTTTCTGCCTGTGCCTGAGTTGTTCGAGGTTGTGAAACTCAAATCCTTTTTCACGGCTGATGAAAAACAGGTGCACCGTCTTGTAATAGTCCGTGATATTGGCCTGCAGCATGTGCGAAAGGCCGGATATGAGCGCGGGGAGAAAAAACCACGCCGTGTGGTGCATTTGCGTAAGCCGCCATGCGAGGCAAACGTAAATCGACAAAAACCAGATGTCTCCCGCTATTCCGTCGAGAATGCGTCCGATTTCGGACTTGATGCCCGTGATACGCGCCAACTGACCGTCCACGCAATCCAGCACGTTGGCAAAAATCAGTAAAACAATCCCCGTCAAGGCAAACGTCAGGTCGTTGAAAGCGAACATCACGCCCGAACCTGCGCCGACAAAAATGGAAAGTACCGTAATCATGTTGGGCGTAATCCCCGTATGCTGCAAGATTCGCGCTATCCTGAAGCCGACGGGACGGTAAAAATACAGGTCGGCGACGTTTTCCGTCTCTACGGATTTCAATGATGCTTCAAATTCCCTGTCCATTCGATTACTATTTATATGAATAACCTCCGTCTGCTACTACCACTTCGCCGTTGAGGTAACTATTTTCAATCAGCATCCTGTATACCCCGGCTACTTCTTCGGGACTGCAAAACCGTCCCAGTGCGATTTTGCTTTCGATGCTGCGGCGAACGGCTTCGGGCTTGCTTTTCTGCCAGTCCGTATCGACAAATCCCGGCGCCACGGCATTGACACGTATCCCGTACGGAGCCATAAACTTGACCAGGTTTTTCGTCAGCGCATGAACCGCAGCCTTCGTCACGCCGTATGAGAGCGACATTGCATGTGGCTCGATACCCATCAGCGAACCTGTGAACACGACGCTCCCTCCCGCATTTATGTATTTTACAAGCCTCTGCAACAGGAATACCGGAAAATGCACGTTGCCAAAGAAGACACGTTCCCACTCCGCCGCCTCCATGCTTTCGAATGGTTCGCGACACGTCAGTCCCGCGTTGAACACCACGGCGTCAATCCCGACGCGACGTGTCGACACGTAGCGGACAATATCTTCCACCGCGCCGCGTTCCGAAATATCCGCCCGGAGCGTATGTACATCCACACCATACCTGGCCTGCAGGCACGCCGAGGCAGCCTGCGCCGCATCTTCGTCTTTCCCGTATGTTAGCAGCAAATGATAGCCTGATTGTGCCAGACATGTGGCCACCGCCAGGCCTATCCCTTTTGTTCCACCCGTAATGAAAGCATATTTGGCCATACACGCAAACCGTTACTTCTCCCTTATCCCGGCGGCGGCAGTCGGCAACGAATCCGCATCCGCTTTCACGGATTCCGGCTTAGCCTGCCTTTCCTTCTGCAAATACTTGTCATACGAATCGTGTATCGTTTTTCTTAACGACGACGACGAGACGCCCGTACCGTACGGGAAATAAAATACCTGCACGTCCATATCTTTCAGGTAATCATACTTCCCATCCCAGTCGTCGCCCACCACAAAAGCGTCAATGTTCAACTTCCTCACAATCGCCGTATGATCCAGCGTATGCTGAGGTATCACGATGTCGGGCGTTTTCAGCGCTTCGATAATCTGAAGGCGTTCATTGAAGGGAATAATCGGAGGAGTCGTCTTGTAGGACGAAACCAGTTCATCGGTACTCACCCCCACAATCAAAATGTCCGCCAGACTACGGGCATAATTAATCATCCGTAAATGATTGTAGTGGAACATGTCGAACGTTCCCGACGTATAAACAATAGTTTTATCTTTAAACATAATCGCTTTGTTTCAACATTAATCATTCAAATCATCATCTTTCGTCAGGTCGAGCTTCACGTTATCGTTGCCTTTATCCACGTAATACTTTTGCAGCGGATTGGCCGTCACGAGTTTGTATCCCGTCCTGTTGCGGTGAATATCCAGCAGTGCGTAAAGCGCCCGGCGGAAAGACGTTTCCGAAGCCTTGTTCCGGCCGGCAATGTCGTAAGCCGTGCCGTGTGCAGGCGAAGTCCGTATCACGGGCAGTCCTGCCGTAAAATTCACGCCGTTTTCCATCGCAAGCGTCTTGAAAGGCGTCAGTCCCTGGTCGTGATACATGGCAAGCACACCGTCGAACTTGCGATACGCCTCCGAACCGAAAAATCCATCCGCTGCAAAAGGCCCGAAAACCATCATGCCTTGCTCCTCCGCTTCGCGAATTGCCGGTGTAATCACCTCGCTTTCTTCCCTGCCCAGCAATCCGCTGTCTCCGGCATGAGGATTCAGCGACAATATGGCGATTCGCGGTCCGACGATACCGAAATCCTGTTTCAGGGAGGCGTTAAAGATAAGCAGTTTTTCCGCAATCACTTGCTTCGTAAGATGCGATGCCACGTCGGCAAGAGGAATATGTCCCGTGGCCAGTGCGACGCGTAGCGAATCGTACACAAGTATCATCAGTGATTTGGCATTGTTGCCTTTGCCGAAATGGCTTTCCAGATATTCCGTATGTCCCGGAAAGCGGAAATTGTCGCTCCAAATGGCATGTTTATTGACGGGCGCCGTCAACAACGCATCTATCATTCCGTTTTTGATGTCCGAAACGGCTTTTTCCAGCGCCTGAAACGAGGCTTTCCCCGATTCGGGCGTAGATTTGGAAAACTCTACCTTCAACTCTCCGTCTACGCAGTTGATAAGATTTATTTTCCCGTCCGACGCCTCCGAGGGAGTACGTATTATTTTGAAACCGACGGTCGGCAGTTCCATCGTTTTCTGATGATACGTAGCAATTTTCACCGAACCGTAAATAACCGGCGTACACAGTTCGGTTATTCGTTCGTCGGCAAAAGTTTTCAGAATCACCTCATAGCTGATTCCGTTAATATCGCCGTGCGTAATCCCGATCTTGATTTTTTTCCCCATTTCACGAGCTTCTTACTGTTGTAATGCGGTTTGATTCTCATCGGAAGACGTTACGGTCGATTTTCCGGGCAACTGCAACGTATGCAGCGCTGCTTCTATCCTCCTGATGTAATTTCGCTTATCCGTATCGGGCGAATAAACAAAACCTTCCGTGACAATCACACGGTTGTGGACTTCGTCCAGACGGGCATAACTGACAAACGGCCCGCCCATCTTGTCTCCATACGTATCCCACAAACCGCGCAACACGCCGCAATACGTCCCTTGCAGTGTAACCGGCGTGTAGGTCACATATTCAGTAGTCCGCATGTATGAGCCGGGGAACGAACCGGGCACATGCCGACGCATCATCGAATCGCGCTTGGCTATCAAATAATCTCCCGTAAACGTATTCTTGTCCGTATACGGGAACGTGTAGACGGCAATATACGTTTGCCCGACACGGGCATCGTTGGTCGCCCAGAAAAAATCCGTCGTGTCTTTGTACGATGCAAAATCTTCCGGCACATTCAGCCCAATGTCAAATTTTTCCTTTAGCTTCCCATATATCAGCGAACTGTACGTCTTTTTGTAGTATTCGGCAAGCCGTTCCATCTCCATTTGCGTATAGTATTTTACCATCATCCCGCGATGTTGCAGCAAATACGCGCTCAGCGAATCTGCCGAGGGCGACGAAAGATAAACAACGGCTTGTCCGTTTGCCCATCTGTCGCTTTCGGTTCTGACAGACACTTTGGTATACAACGATTCACTTATATCCACCATGAGAATGTTTCGCACATAAGTCAACATGCCGTTAAAATCCTCAGGCGATACCTGCATTACTCGCATGGAAGGTTCATACTGCGGCAGTCCCGGAACTTCCATAATCAATTCGTTTTTAATTACCGTTCCGACCGAATCGTTCCAAATATCAGGTTTAGCCACGACTACAATTTCATAAGCTATTCCGGCAGCATTTATTCCTATCTTTCTCGACGAGCCTGTCGACGAAAAGAATTCGCATCCGCTCAGTAAAAATAACCAAACAAGTCCGATAAAGGACGTAAAAATCGACGTTTTCATAACATTAAAATTTTGTTACAAATATACTTCATTATATGGAAATAGTGACTGTTTTTTGCTTGTATTTTTTTCTGTTGTCGACAACATGCCGCAAGCGGCAAGAATATCTTCGCCTCTTGAGGCGCGAATCGTACATGTTATATGCTTGAAATTTAATATGTCACGAAACTGTTCCATTTTTTGTATACTGCTGCTTTTTAACGGTATGCCGGGTATTGCGTGAAAGCGTATCAGGTTGACGCGACATTCCAGTCCGTTCAGCAAACACACCAAGGCCTCCGCATGTTTAGGCGAATCATTTTTGTTTTCAAACATAATGTATTCGAACGATACGCGGCGCTGATGAGAAAAATCGTACTGTTTCAGTAATTGTACGATTTTCGTAGCGGGATACGCTTTCTCCACAGGAATAAGCGACTGTCGTTCGTCGGGATACGGCGAATGTAAACTTATTGCCAGATGGCAAGCGCTTTCTTTCAGATAACGGTGCAATCCCTTTATTATCCCGACCGTAGATACCGTAATTCGCTTCGGACTCCAGCCGTATCCGTAATCGGACGTCAGGATTTCCAGCGCCTTGAACAGTTCGTCCGTATTGTCAAACGGTTCGCCCATTCCCATAAACACAATGTTGGTCAACTGTTCCGCTTCCGGCACGGACCGGATTTGATTGATTATCTCGTTCGCAGTCAAGTTGGCGGAGAAACCTTGTTTCCCCGTCATGCAGAAAAAACAGTTCATTCGGCATCCGACCTGCGAAGAAACGCATAGCGTGGCACGTCCTTTGTCCGGAATGTATACTGTTTCAACCGAGCGGCCGGACGAAACGCGGAACAAGTATTTGATTGTGCCGTCCGCCGATTTCATTTTACGGATGGGCTGCAATGCACCCGTTTCGTACGACGTGTCCAGCAATACACGTTTGTCCTTTGCTATATTGGTCATTTCGTCAACGGAAGTCACTTTTTTCTTGTACAGCCAGTCGGCTATCTGGCGGGCGGCATAAGGCGGCAACCCTGCGCCGGCGGCAACTTCCTTCAACTCGTTAAGCGTCATACCCAGCAAACGTATTTTCCGATTGTCGGCATTCATTTCTTTTTAAACGATAAAAGCTGTCGTACACACAGCACAACAGCTTTTTATATTAGTACTAATTATTAAGCGTTTCAGTCGAACCGAATTCGGTTGTCTACGATTTTAGCCTGATTCACCAACTGTTGAAACGCTTGATAGCTCTTGTAGCTGTTCGACATTTCCATAGAAGCAATCTGTTCTTTTTCATCGTAAGTTCCGCCTTCTGTTGTACGGTTGATGACTGTGAAAACATACACACCGTTGTTTCCGATTACAGGGCCGCATATCCGATTGGGCTGCGAATAAGTAATTTCGGCATTCAAGGCCGGCTCTAATCCTATTTTGGTAATACGCGAGGTTTCCATTGTAATATACCTTACCGTGTCAATCGGCGAATTCATCACGTCTGCATAAGCTTGCAGGCTTTGCAGATTCTTTTCCTTTAAACTTTTTGCAATTAACTCACCCTTTTTCCTTGCAGCAATTTCCGAACGCAGTATAGGCGCTACTGCATTGATGGACTGGTAGCCTTCGGGCAAAACCTCTCTGCGCACTGCTATAACAAACTGATTATTACAGTCAATAATATTTGAAACTTCGTTTTTCCTCGTACTTTCGAACGCCCAGCGAATGATGACGCGCGAATCGGGAACAGCGCCCAGAACACGGTCGGAAGCCGTAATTCTGATGCCCGAAATCAAGTTATAACCTGCTTCGGCAGCCGAAGCGCTTATTTTCTCGGACGTATTGTTTATGGCTACAAATTGACTGAGTTGATTGTAAATATCGTTGTATGTCTTGTTGCTCGGTGTCACTTCAAGATGTGCGCGGGCAATCTTGTATTTGGGCACATCTGCCGTTTTTTCCGTTATCCTCAGAATATGAATGCCTCTGTTTGTTTTCAGGATGGTTGGCTGATTTAAGGGTGCGCTGAAGACACCGTCTTTCAGTTCTTTTCCACCTCCACCCTGCAAGATAGTTGCTTCCGTGAGCCATCCTATCTCACCTCCATTCGTTTTCGTTTGGTCGTCAAACGAATATTGTGCTGCCAATTCGGCAAAATCACCTCCATTCTTCAACACGTCCACCAAACTGTCAGCCCTTGCAGTCACCGTACTGTCCGTGCCTGTCGGCGAAGTCAAAGACACCAAATAGATGTGAGATACTTTCACTGAGTCCGGAGCAACGGTTTTATCTATGAATTTCATGAGGTTATAACTGTCGTTTGTAAACACGGGACCGTCAATGTCGCCGATTTGCGCGGTTTCGGCAAATGCTCTCATTTCCGCGTCCAGCGTACCGGCGGAAATGAATGCATCCATATAACTGACATTCGATGTCGTACCTGCAAAAGTCTCCATATCTTCTGCCGAAACGAATTCGTTTTTGATATCTTCTATTTCTTTTCGTGCATTTTCGTAATCCGCTTCACTTGGGCGAACTTCTACGGCAATGTAATCAATAATCCGGCCTTCTTTCTGTTTGTATTGTTCTTTACGGTCGCTATAAAGTTTTTTTATTTCGCTGTTATCTACGTTGATAAGTGAATCGGGGATTGTCGAATACGCCTGCATAGCAAAAACAATATCCGAACTTTCGCGCGATGACTCGTAAGCATCCTTCGCTTCAAGCGGATTGACTACAAGCGCCTTGCTTAGCAAATTTGTGTATTTTTCCTGCAAGCGTTGCGTTTTCATGTTGCGTTCCCAGAACAGCCAGAAATTGCGCAGTTTTTCGACTTCGACGCGCTGTGCCGGCGCAAAGTTGTCCAGATTGTCGAACGACTTGAGGATGTCCAATGCATACGCTTTGTTGTAAACGCCTGTCGAAGGATCCATAAACAAAGGAAATTGTTGTACCATCGGTGAAACGTTTTCGCCGCCAATCATGTCGAACAATTCTTCGGGCGTCACATAAATGCCCAAATCGCCGAACTCGTCATTTATGATGACTTCGCGCACCATCATATCATATACGTTCTGGCTGATTTGATCCTTGTATTCGTCGACCGAATTTTTCTGAGACTGTATTTTATACACTTCCGTCATCTCTTCAATACGGAAACTGTAGTCCTGTTGTTTAATCGACGATCCGTTTACGGTGGCCACGTCATCGCGCGATTGCATCAGGTAAGTCGAACTGGAGTTTAATGCGTCGTTGATTATAAAAGCAAATAATGCCAGCCCAACGGCAATTACCAGTAATCCTGCGTGATTTCGAATTTTTTCTAATGTTGCCATTTTCTATTTATCATTTTATCATTTTTATAATTTTCAATTAAGCGCACAAAGGTATAAAAAAAAGGCATGATAACAGCTATTCTTTTATTTTTTTACAAAGAAGACGTTTTTCCTGTTTCCGTGGTGTCGCGTACTTCTTCCCGGACGGGGATGATTGCCCCCGAATTGAATATTTTGTAACTTGTTAGCGTCTGATTCGATTCAAAGCCGATGCCCGTATTCACAAAATCGTTTTTCGTGATGCGGATGAATGCATCCGAATACACTTTTTCCGTATTCTGATCCCAGTACAGCAGTGACGTTTCGAAGCGTTCGCCCGTAGTGTTTTTTATGTCTACGTTTCCAATGAATTTCCAGAGTTTCTTTTTGCTGTAATAATACGCCGTGTCTGCGTCGAAACCGGCTTCGGTGCAGAAGAAAGTGTCCAATTTTTCAACATGCACTTTTTTTGGGAAATACCAGTAAGGTTCCTGCGCCTTGTCGAAAATAAACCATTCCTGCGCTTCGGCTCTGTATTTTATTACGCCCGAATCGGAAATAAACGTGGAAACGTCCGTCGACTTCACCGTATAATCTGTTTCGGGATTGAAAACGATGTCGACAAACTCCTTTTTTTCGATATGGCACGAAGTGAAAAAGAAAAGAGGCATGACAACCGCCCCCAAGAGTGTTATCATGCCTTTATTCCCCCGCAACAAGGGTTCATGCATCTTATCTTATGATGGTACGTTCGCCAATCCAGCCGCCTATGGTGATTGCTTTCCCTTTTTCGAGGTCAGGATGCATAAAGATTTCTTCCGTACTCGGGAAATATGCCCGAAACACGTTTATCAACCGGCTGGCTTCGCTTGCACAGGATTCGTTCATCTGACGCGCTTTCTCGAATTTGTCAACGGCGGCATAATACACGCATTTGCGCAAAACGGGGTCGTCGGCATAGATGCCGGATGCCGTAGCCGCATACATATTGCCAATCAGAAGATAAGGCTGGCAGTTCGTTGCGTCGGATTCCACTGCTTTCAGACAGTATTGCCGTGATTTTGAATAGTTCCTATCTTCAAAAGCGATTAGTGCGATTGTGTAGTAAATATCTCCTTTCATAGCATCTTCCGTAGCCAGAGAGGCTGCTTCCAAAAAATATTTTTCTGCCAGTTCATAATCTTCTTTCTTCACGGCTTGCTTGCCCATGCCCAGCGCCGATTCTGCAGTCGGCTCAATTCGGTGAACGTATTCCGATGCTTTGAAGAACGTTTCGCTTTCCTGACATCTTACCCTTCTAAGTAAAACAAGCGTTTCTTTCAGGAACTTAATGTTGTCCTTGCTTTGTTCGATTTTATCGGCATATATATTTTCCAGCGTAGTACAGTCGGCCGCACCGCTGACTGCAAAATTCTTTTCGATGTCGGCTTTCTGCGTTTCCAGATTTGTTAATTCCTTACTGTCATTGGCTGCCTTGGCCGCCTCTATCTGCTTGTCGATAATATTCGAACTTGCCAGAAAGTCTTCCACATATTTGCCCTTGTGACTTTCGTTTTTCTCCATCATCTTGTACGAGGCAAACATGTAGAGCGACACTGCCAGCGGGTCTGTTTTTTCCTTGTATTCGGACACCGCCTCGCTCAGCCAGCCGTAAAGCGTCTCTATATCTATGTTTTCTCCTTTCAACCGCATATAGTCCTGCGCCTTGCGGGCTATAATCCAGTCTTTCCCATATCTCGGATCATCACCGAAATATTTGATGCGCTTGTCGTATACCGCTATTAAATCGTTTATCAGGGTCGACACTTTGCCCGGATCTTTTTCCTGGGAAATCTGCCAGTTTATAATGCGTACTCCATACAGGTACAAATCTTTGGTTGCTGCCGGACACTCATCGTATGCAATTTTCCAAAAAGGATATGCGTCCTGAAAATTATCCACTTTTGCATAAGAGGTGGCCAGACTGACATTTTCCAAACAGCGAATGCTATCCTCGCCCGAACCGAAACGGGTTCCGTTATCTACTCCTTTTTGTGCATTTGCACTCATTACCGTTGCACATAAACCGGCAACTAACAAGAATTCTTTAAGTCTCATATCTCCATATTTTTTTAAATTCATATTTTCGTTATACTGAAGTCTAAATTGTTATTCCATCTTCCGCTTGAAGAACCAGTATTCGTTGAACGTATAACTAAGCGTGAAACGAAAATACTGTTCGTGTATTAATGCTTTCGAGCCGGGCATGACTTTGACGTATTCGAAAGAAGCGTTGAGGAACGAACGATTGTCCGGCATCGGGAATCCTGCGCCCACACTCACACCCAATTCATTATATCCGCTGTCCTTGATTTTCAGGTAGGAATTGCTGTAATGCAATCCTGCCCGGTACCGGAGACGATTCAAATAAACCCGTGTAAAATTGTTCGGGATATATTCGCCTCCCAAAGCCACCTTGATGCGATTTTTAAATTCGTCGCTGCTGCCGAAGAGTTGCGCCCCGGACCAGTTCTGACAGGATACATCCGCAGCCAGAACGGCCTTGTAATCTTTCGTATATGTGACGCCGAATCCGTATGAAGCCGGAAGGCTAAATCCCGTGTTTCTGAACGTATCCGCCTTGACGACCGAAGTAAAATACTGATTAAACGAAATCACGTCATACGCCGTAGTACTCAGTTTTTTCACTGCGGGAGAATAGGCTACGCCGAAAGTCATACGCTCCGTTTTGGTCAACGGATGCGTATACTGCATTCCGAAATCAAACTTCACATCATGTACGTCTATCTTGTTCATCGTATACATTACATTAGTTGTCGTAATTTGCCTCCGGTGGTCGATCTTCCCGAACATATAGCTTACATTTGCGCCGAAGGCCAGACGTTTTTTCCATATATCTGCGGACAGTCCCGCATACACTTCGGTTAAGCCGCCCGTGCCCGAATATTCTACCATGCTGCCCGGACCGTCTTCCGCATATGCGCCGAAGTCGTAGCCTACATGCGAATACGGCAAGAGGCCGACACTCATCGCCAGCCTGCGCGTCAACGGGAACTGCATGGCTACGTATTCGAAATTGCCGTTCATGTTGCGCTGTTTGTTCTGCCCGTCGTCGAACCACGAGAGTTGAAACATTACGCCCGCATCCAGCAGAAATGTCAACGAATCCATCGCCGAGTATGACGCCGGATTCATCGGATTAATCTGTTGCGACGAACGCAATCCGTAACCAATCCCTCCCATCGCACGTCCGGCGCCGAACGAACGGTCTGCCAACGCGCCGTAACCGTATCGTGTATAAGGAGAATTGGCGCTATTCTGTGCAAATGATAATACGCTCATAAATGAAAACACACAAGCAACAACTTCTATTCTGTTAATTTTCAACATTGTATTCCAAAATCCTGTTTAATCCGGTCAATACTAAATTAATTGCTGCAAAGATGGTGTTTTTCAGCCGTTTTTCAAAATAAAACGAATGCCCACCGGTTAAAAAAACGAAAATTTCGGGATACCTTTCCCGTATCGCATTGATATACCCGTCCATTTCGTAGATTATCCCGTTCACAACACCTGCTATAATCGCGGTTTCCGTACTTGTCCCCGTCAGCGGCACATGTACGGTTTCTTCCACGAGCGGGAGCTTATCCGTAAATTGATGCAACGCCCTGAAGCGGGTCGTCAATCCCGGCGAAATATTCCCGCCGACGTAAAGCCCCGATGCCTCCAGTATCTCGTAAGTAATAGCCGTACCGGCATCAATCACCAGCACATCTCCGTCAGGATGCAGGTAATGCGCGCCTGCAACGGCGGCAATCCTGTCTTTACCCAGCGTTTCGGGTGTACGGTAGGCAATCTTTAACGGCAATTTGACCGTGTCGTCAAAAAGAAGGAACCTTTTCAGTTTACCCGACAAAATATCTATCCACATTTTATCAGGATCCCTTACCGTCGAAAAAATACCGTTTTCCAAAGGGTACCGTTCAAACAGCAAGTCGAACTCCGACACGTCAAATGTCTTGTGCACAGCAGCCGTTATCAGCTTATCGCGCTGATAGACTGCTATCTTTATCGCCGTATTTCCTTGTTCAACAATCAGGTTCAAAATCTTTCCTTCTTATCAGGCTGCAAAGATAAAGCAAAATAATCGGAAAACACGCCTTTTGTGCTGATTTTGTAAGGCATCTCCGAAATAAAACGACATTATATTTCGCAAGGCATGATTTTGTGAATGACCTGCCCGACGAAACCGTCGCTGAAATCGCACGTTGCAAATCCACCCTTCCCGCCTTACTCATTCTCAAAATAATCTTCGTCCTCGTCGCCGAGCTGAATATATTCGGCGATAAGTTTCGACAGCTCGGAGTTTTGTTTTGATGCGTCCCACAGCCAGTAGAAGTCGCCCATACTCACTTCGGAGTTCATTTCGAGGATAGATTCGCAGCCGGCTTCGGTGAATATTCTGGAGATGCGATCGTCGTATATAATATCCGAGTTGATAAGCGTTTTGAGGTCGTCGATAGCGAGGAACTTTATGTCGTCGCGTTTCAGTCCGGTGAGTTGCGACAGCTTCCGGCCTTCGGGCGTACTGCTGTGCGTTATCAGGAGGAAGGTGAGGATGACGAACATGCCGTCGATGATGCGAGCCACGAAGTAGCCGATTTTAAATTCGTAGTAGTAACATTCCAC
>JAISNP010000126.1 GCA_031276175.1 Tannerella sp. | reverse complement strand
GCCATGCGCAGCTTCGACGTAAGCGATTTATTTTTACTTAAATAAAGACGCCTCCCGCTCCCCCGCAGCACGGATTCGGGACGGCGGCAGACCCGTGCGGCAACACCCGGCACGTCCGATATGCCCCCGCCATTTCGCGCAGCGGAGATAAAATCAGGGATGACGCATAAAAGCGACCTGCACCGCAAAGACGCGGAGGGCGCGATACGGAGACGGGAGGGCGCTACGACGGCAGGCGTTTTCGGCGCCGATTGCGAGCCGGATTTGCTCGGGCGACCGAGCTAAGCCTGCTCGGGGTGCCGAGCTAAGCCTGCTCGGGATACCGAGCTAAGCTTGTGCGGGCGGCCGAACTAAGCCTGTTCGGGGTACCGAACTAAGCCTGTTCGGGCGGCCGTACTAATGGAGGTATCGAATCGGCGCAAATACGGGGCATAATCGCGAACAGGCGTTGTGTGCGATGCGGTTTTATTTATTTCCATGAGACACTGCCGCGCTTGTTCGAAAAAAACCGCACGACGTATTGCCGCGCCGGATTTATTCCATATATTTGCACACGAAGAAAGCAGTACGGCAAAAAACAATGCAATTTGCCTGCAAGTTTTCCGTATTTACAAACTATATGTGTAATTATTACTTATGAGAACAATTCTTTATTTAGTATGTGCCTGTTTTATGCTTCAGTTCACGCAGGCGCAAAACCGGCAATCGTCCGGCCGGTTCGGAAACGATCCTGTGACGGAACTGGAAAAATTTAAGGCTACGGTCGATTCCTGCGACGTCGACCTGCGTGCCCGTCGTCCCCTCATCGGCCTCTCGACGAGTCAAAACGAGACGTCGACCCTGTTAAAGACCAACTACATCCGTGCCATACTGGAAGCCGGCGGCGTGCCGATGCTGATCCCCGTGATGACGGACGGCGGCGCCCTGCGCGAAATCGTATCCCACCTCGACGGGCTGGTGATGACGGGCGGCGAAGACGTCGACCCCCGATGGTACAACGAATCTCCCCGCCTGCAACTGGGCGAAGTCGATCCCGAACGCGACGTGTTCGACCTTAAGCTCCTTAAGCTCGCCTCCGACCGCAACATCCCCATACTGGGCATCTGCCGGGGCGAACAGTTGATAAACATAGCCTTCGGCGGAACGCTCTGGCAGGACATCCCCTCGCAGTACGACGGCCGGACACCCCTCAAACATGTGCAAAAGATGCGGGGGATATACGCTTCGCACAAAATTTCCGTCGCCCCGCAATCGCAACTGGCCGGAATCATCGGGGCAGGCGAACACGGCGTGAACTCATTCCACCACCAGGCCGTCAAAGACGTGGCGCCGGGATTCCGCCCCGCGGCATACTCGCCCGACAGCATCGTAGAAGCCATCGAAGCCTGGCCCGAATACCCCATCCTTGCCGTACAATGGCATCCGGAAGCAATGGTCGCAGGACACGATACGATCATGATCCGCCTCTTCCGCTTCCTGACCGCCAAAGCCGCCGTCTTCCGCCATGCAAAGGAGATACACGAACGCATCCTCTCCGTCGACACGCACACCGACACACCCTTCTGGTTCGGCAGACCGGGATACAGCTTTGCCGACCGCGAGCGCAACCGCGTCAACCTCCCCAAAATGGAAGAAGGAAAACTCGACGGCGTCTTCCTCGCCGCCTACATCGGGCAGGGTGAACGCGACGACGCCTCACTTCAAAAAGCCGTAGAGCGCGTCACGGGAATTATAGAAAACATCCACGCCGAAACGGCGAAACACAGCGACCTGTGCGCCATCGCACGCACGCCGGAAGACTTCGCCCGCATCAAGAAAGAAGGCAAAAAAGCCATCTTCATCGGCATCGAAAACGGATACGGTATCGGCAAAAACCTCGCCCACCTCGCCCGCTACAAAGGCATGGGCGTGCTCTACATGACCCTCTGCCACTCGTATGACAACGACATCTGCGACACCTCCACGCGCACCAAAAAGGAATGGGACGGCCTCAGCCCCTTCGGCGAAGACGTCGTGCGCGAAATGAACCGCCTCGGCATCATGGTAGACCTCTCCCACGCAGGCGAAAGCACCTTTTGGGACGTGATGAAACTCACCACCGCCCCCGTCATATGCTCCCACTCCTCCTCGCGGGCGCTGTGCAACCACGACCGCAACCTGACGGACGAGCAACTGCGCGCACTTGCGCAAAACGGCGGCGTGGCGCAAGTCTGCCTCCTCGACATGTACATCCACTCCGAACGCGCCAAAGCATCCATCGTCCATGCCATCGAACACATTGACCACATGGTGAAAGTAGCCGGCATCGACCACGTAGGCATCGGCACCGACTTCGACGGCGGCGGCGGCATCCTCGGTTGTCAGGCCGACAACGACCTGATACAAATCACCGTCAAGCTCCTCGAAAAAGGCTACACCGAAGAAGACCTCGCCAAGATATGGGGCGGAAACTTCCTTCGCGTCATGGCCGCCGTGCAGGCAGCTGCGAAATAAAAGATAGAATAAAATAAAGGGGAAAGGCATCCCTGCACATCATTGTGCAGGCGCCGTCCCTACAACGTGAGGTACAAATAGCGCTTGATGCTTTTCTTCGGCGTTTTCTCAAACTCGGTCGGGTAGAGTTCGATTTTCGAGATGTGCTCGTAGGGCGCAAGCAGTTTGTTTACGTTGACGCGGTTTTGCTCCATAATCACCGGCAGGTCGTTGTGATTGATAAGAGTACTGTCCACCGCGTCGTAGTCGGGATAGACCCATGCCACGAGTTTGTCGTCCTTCATGTTCACGAGACTTTCCATCACGAAGGGCATGTTGTTCAGCTTGGCTTCCAGCGCTTCGGGATAGATGTTCTGCCCGTTCGAGCCGAGAATCAGCGTCTTGCTGCGTCCGCGTAGATAGATGCGCTTTTCGGCGTCGATCGTGCCGAGGTCGCCGGTGCACAGCCATCCGTCTTCGGTAAACACGTCGCGCGTCGCCTCGTCGTTTTTATAGTATCCGCGCATCACGTTTTCGCCGTACACCTGAATCTCCCCCACTTCACCGTAAGGATCCTTCGAATCAATCCGCACGTCCATGATACCTTTCAGGACATGCCCGCACGAGGCAGGCTCAAACGCGCGGTGATTCGAATAGCTGATCAGCGGCCCGCACTCGGTCATGCCGTACCCTACCGTTACGGGGAATTTTATCTTGCACAGGAAATCCGTCACTTCCCGGCTCATCGCCGCGCCTCCCACGATGACTTCGCAGAATCGCCCGCCCATCGTGTCGGTCAGCCTCCTGTTGATCTGCGAATAAATATACTCGTCCAGCAGCGGGATGCTCAGCGCCAGCTTCATCGAAAGCCTGTTCAACTGCGGCAGGATGACGTGCTTGTAAATCTTTTCCAGAATCAGCGGGACTGTAATGATCAAGTGCGGCCGCACTTCCGCAAAGGCCTTGACCAGAATCTTTGGCGACGGCAGTTTGCCGAGTATATGCACATGCGCCCCCGTCGCCATGGGGACAAGAAGGTTGAAAGCGCAACTGTAGGCGTGTGCCAGCGGCAGGAAGCAAAGCTCCTCGTCGCCGGGGAACATCAGCCCCAGCGTCTGCGCATAGGTTACGTTTCCCGCAAGATTGTTGCCCGTCAGCATCACGCCTTTGCTGAACCCGGTTGTTCCCGACGTGTAGTTGATTTCCACTACTTCATCGTTGCCGACATCCGCATAACGAATATCTTCCTTCGTGAAGCCGTCGGGGTATCTCCGGGCAAAAAGCGCATCCAATGCGTCGGGAGACCACGCTTCGTCCTCGCCCCGATGGTAGATGCAGCGGAAATCCGTCAGCGAAAAAGCCTTGCGTATGCCGGGAATCTTTTCCTCTTCCAGCGAATCCCAGATGCGCCCGGAAACGAACAGCAGGACGGAATCGGAATGGTTGATGATGTGATGAATGTCGTTCGGATTGAAATCCTGAAGAATCGGGACGACGACTGCGCCGTACGTCACCGTTGCCATATAGGCAATGCACCACCGCGCGCAGTCTTTTCCTGCCAGTGCGATTTTATCTCCCCTGTTGACGCGGCAGCGCTCAAAGAGCAAATGTAGCCGCGCAATCTCGCAAGCTACCTCGCCGAAGCGAAACGCCGTATCCGTCCCGTAGTCCGATACCGAAAGCAAGTCCCAATGTTCCCTGAAACTCGTTTCATACAGCTTGACGAAGTTTTCCTTAATCATAATTCCTCTTTCCCGTCCACCGGCCAAAGGCGGCAATCACGATAAAACATATCAACGGCAACACGAATGAGAAACGTACCGACGACAACCCGTCTCCGAACCAGTCGGCATGATCAATCAGCAATCCCTGAAGGGGAGGCATCACGCAACCGCCGCCGATGGCAAGTATCAGGCCGGCCGATGCGAGCTTCGCCTCGTCGCCCATGCCCTTCAGCGCAATGCCGTATATGGTGGGGAACATCAGCGACATGCAGGCCGAAATCGCCACGAGCGAATACAGCCCCACAATGCCATGCACAAAGATGGCGCCCAGCGTAAACACTCCGCCGCCGACGGCAAGCGTTGTCAGCAGCACGCTCGGTTTGAAATATTTCAACAGGAATGTACACACGAATCGGCTCGACACGAAGATGCCCATCGCCACCATGTTGTATCCCTGCGCCGTGGCTTTCGACATGCCGAGTTCCGCCTCGGCATACTGTATAATGAACGTCCAGACCATGATCTGCACGCCCACGTAAAAGGTCTGCGCCACGACCGAGAAAGTATAACGTTTGTTCTTCAGCAGATTTCCGATCGTTTGACCGAGCGTATGCACTCCCGAATCGGCCGAAATCATCCGCGGCAGCCGGGCGATGAGGAACAGGACGAAGAAGCACAATACGACCATCCCCAACAGCAGGTACGGCCCGCTGATGATGTCGAGGTCGGACTGTTGTATCTGCATCAGGGCGGCCGGGTCGGCATCTTTCAGCGCAAGCCGTTCCGCTTCGGTCGCCGGGTTGAGGCGGGCAAGGATAAATTCTTTGGCGATCAACATGCCCGTCAACGAACCGATGGGATTGAACGCCTGCGCAAAGTTAAGGCGGCGCGTGGCATTCCCGTCGGGACCAAGGGATAGGATGTAGGGATTGGACGTCGTCTCAAGGAAAGCAAGTCCGCACGTCATCACGAAATACGCGACGAGAAACGCCCAAAAGGCCATCGCATTGCCTGCGGGAATAAACAGGAGGCAGCCTGCGGAATACAGGCCGAGGCCGACGAGGAGGCCTTTCTTGTAGTTGAACTTCCGTATGAAAAGCGCGGCCGGAATTGCCATAAAGCAGTAGCCGCCGTAGAAGGCAAACTGTACCAGCGAACTTTCGAAATTGGAGATCAGCAGAATGTTCTTGAACGCAGCGACCATCGGGTTGGTGATGTCGTTGGCAAATCCCCACAATGCGAATAGCGAAGTGATCATTATAAACGGGAAAAGGTAATTCTTCCCGTCTTTTTTGAATAGCGATGTATGGTTGTTCATATGTTTTTCAAGTGCCGGCAGGCGCGGGAACGGCGTCTCGCGCCTGCACAACGGGTTTACACTTATTTTTTATACAAAGGGCCATACGTTTGACATGCTCTGTAATCGGCGCCTTCGCGGTCTGTTCCGAAGGCGTTCCATACGGCCGGGCGGAAGATGTCTTCCTCCGGCACGTTGTGCATACATACGGGGATTCGCAATATCGAAGCCAGCGTAATCAGGTCGGCGCCCACGTGGCCGAAGCAAATCGAGCCGTGGTTGGCGCCCCAGTTGTTCATCACCGAATAGACGTCGCGGAAGCCGTTTTTATCCGCCAAACGCGGCGCAAACCAGGTTGTAGGCCAGCCCTTGTCCGTCCGTTCGTCGATTATCCGGTATATCTCCGGATCTACGTCGACCGTCCATCCCTCGGCCAGCTGCAGTACAGGCCCCAATCCCTTTACGAGGTTGAGGCGCACCATCGTGCATGACATGCCCCCTTTGGAAAGGAATTTCGACGAAAAGCCGCCGCCGCGGAAATATTCGCGATTGGCCGGCATCCACGTTGTGGCGTCGAGGCACGCCTGCGCTTCCGCCTCCGTGATTTCCCGGAACGGTTTCATTACCGGGCTGCCGTCCTTGCCGGACTGCCGTCCCGAGCCGTCCAGCGATGCTGCGCCGGAGTTGATCAGATGTATGATGCCGTTTTCCGCCCGTCCGGTCAGTTCTTTTCCCGTCACCCGCTTGACGGCTTCGGGACTCCAGTACGTCCGTACGTCGGCAAACACCTGCGCCGTGCCGGTCAGCAGATGCCCGAAGAGCATTGCCGTGCCGTTCAGCGCATCGTTCTCGGTAGCCAGCACGAATGCTTCGCGGATGCCGTTCCAGTCGAACGACGAATTGAGGATAGCTTCCGTAAAATCCCCGTTCGGGAAATGATCCGTCCACTGCCGCTGCCCCTGGAACCCGGCCGCTATGGCGTTGTGCCCCAGCGATTCTTCGCCGAAGCCCAGTTCCTTCAACTTCGGATTGCCGATCATCAGGTCGCGCACGATCAGCGTCATCTTGACGATAAACTCCCAGTCCTTTGCACGCGCTTCGGGCGTACGCACCAAGTCTTTGCGGTTGATGGTATCTTCGCCCTCCCGACAGTTTCGCTTGGCCCAGGCAAGGGCTTTTTCAAACTCTTCCTTGTCGTAAATGCCCTCATTCATGCGGCGGATAATCTCTATTTCGTCCACCCCTTCGCAACGCATTCCGAGGTAGTCTTCAAAGAAATCCGTATTCACGATAGAACCGGCAATGCCCATACAAACGGCGCCGATAGAGAGATATGACTTGCCGCGCATGACGGCGGCCGCCAGCGCCGCACGCGAGAAGCGCAACAGCTTATCTTCCACATCGCGGGGAATTTCCCGCGTTCCGGCGTCCTGCACGTCGCGTCCGTAGATGCCGAAGGCGGGCAACCCCTTCTGTGCATGTGCCGCCAGGACGGCGGCCAGATATACTGCGCCCGGACGTTCCGTACCGTTAAATCCCCATACGGCTTTGATGGTGTGGACGTCCATATCCATCGTCTCGCTGCCGTAGCACCAGCACGGCGTCACCGAGATGGTTATCTCTACGCCTTTCTTTTTAAACATTTCCGCACATGCCGCGCTTTCCGCCACGCGCCCGATGGTGGAATCGGCAATGACACACTGCACCGGCGTCCCGTCCGGATACTTCACGTGTTCACTCAACAACGAGGCCACGCTTTTAGCCATGTTCATCGTTTGCGCTTCGAGCGACTCGCGCACGCCGCCCATTCTTCCGTCTATTGTCGGACGTATGCCGATCTTCGGCCATTCGCCCTGAAACCTGTTTGTTTTCATCCTGATAATTTAATTTCTTGATTTAGTTTTTGATGATTGTCTCTTTTAAATTCAACGCCATGCAGTATGGCGACAATTGTCGCATAAATTCATGGTCTGCTTCCGGGCAACGAAGATAGTACTTTATTTTGTAACATCTCATTACCCGACACATTTTAACAGATTTGCAAATCCTGCGCGCAATCGTGCTCTTATCCGGCGACAGGCGTGAAAACGTTTTACATGCTACATATTCTCTCGCTTCGGCGGCGTTATAAATTTCGAATGAAAACAGGAAAATTTAAAATGCAATATGCAATGTTTTTAAATAAAAAACCCTACATTTGCATCATCCCTTAAGGAACGGGAAAACTTTCCCCGCAGAAAGTTGAAACTTTCTCCGTAGAAAATTAAAACTTTCTACGTGGAAAGTTACGAAGTTCCAAGGGCATTTATAACGGTTTATCATTCAAACATTTAAAAACAGAGAATTATGGCTATCAGATTAAAGAAAATTCAGAAAGAAAATCCTCAGGACAGAAAACAGTCCAAGTGGTATTTAGTGCAAGTACACAGCGGTACGGTCACATTACAGGACATTGCGCGTGAAATTGCCGATCGCTCGTCGCTTTCGATAGGAGATGTGGAAAACGTGCTGGCCAATCTTGTCGAAGTATTACCGATATTCCTCAAATTGAATCAGACCATTCGGTTGGAAGGATTCGGGTCGTTTCACATTTCGGTTCAAAGTACAGGCGCCGAAAAGGCGGAAGATTTGACGACAAACAACGTAAAGAACGCAAAAATCGTCTTCATTCCGAGTACCGAACTGAAAGGACACATCGAACACCTGAGTTTCGAAATCATCAAAGAAGAGTAACGAAGCGAAATGAGTGTCCGGTGCAAAAACAGTCGAGAACCTTCAAGACTACTGCGGGGGAAAGAAGGTTCACGACTTTCCGGTTGTCATACGATTTTCATGCCGGCGGGAAAACATCCCGCCCCGACAGATTCGGATAATTTATGAACCGCCGATTTGTTATATCCACATTGACTGTCCTCCTGCTCACGGCTTGCGGAGGCAATAAGCCATACGTCATTAAAAACAGGTTTCCTTCTGCCGAAGGAACCATGATAGACATTACGGATGAATATTGCTACCATGAGATTTATCGTCGGGAGGCGGGCGATACGGTTGAATATATGTTTTTTGAGGATTTGGATATGTGGCGTTATCCCGGCGTCTTAACAAGGAGCTATTATACATATTTTATCCCTCGCACGCAATCGGGAACACTCGGTTTTTGTTATTTTGACGGTTATCCGGGAAGTAAAAAAAGATACAGGCAGTGGCAAAAAATCGGCTCCCCTGCTTTCTTACCCATCTATCATTTTCAAATCCGGGGGGATACGGCAGTGACATTCTCGGAAATCCCTCCTATGGAATCGGACACGATGCCGTTTATACTAAGCTGTGACGATAAAATATGCAGGCAGATACTCCCCGGCATCTACTGGGACACATTCAGGATGTACATGGATGATAAAAAGGAGAACGATAAAACACAGCGGATATACCGTCAGATTTATATCATGAAATATGAAGAAAACGGCCAAAGAGACTGGTATGAAAGCGACGACAGTTTATTGCTGCACATCCCGATGAGCCATTATCACGTCGATACCGTAAGTATCCTGGAAGGGACGCTAAGCAAAAGAAGACTGGGGATTATCGAACTTTTCTCGAAACAGGATTTTCTGATGCTGGATACGATTTTTGACAAGCTCTACAAGTATCCGGAACTGGATACAGCCATCCTCTCCTTGCCCGGCAAGGTGTTCAGGGAGGAATATTTGAAGGGAAGAATCAACCCGGATAGATGAGACGGAGATATTTGCACTTTTAAGGTTCCTGCACGAGACATATTCACCACTAAACGGGCTAACTTATAAGTGTAACTTCGCTTCCCTGTTACAAAGCCGGAAAGCCGGCGGAGAAACGTAAAAACAATCAAGGAAAAGATGTAACTTTGCAAACGTATATAAAACGATTATTTACAATGGAGAAATTTGATTATCAAACGCATAAGATAATACATGGCGACTCATTAGAGGCTCTGTCAAACGAAGTTGCCGATAATTCTATTAACTTGATTTTTATAGACCCCCCTTACAATATTGGTAAAAACTTCAATGGACATAAAGATAAATGGGCAACCGACGAGGAATATCTGAGTTGGTGTTATGAATGGATTGATATGTGCATCAAAAAATTAAAACCCAACGGGAGTATGTACATTATGACTTCCACCCAGTTTATGCCTTACTTTGATATTTTCATTCGTAAACAAATGACAATCCTTTCCCGGCTGGTTTGGTATTACGACAGTTCGGGTGTTCAGGCAAAAAACTATTACGGTTCAATGTATGAGCCGATTTTATTTTGCGTGAGAAATCCCGACAATTATACTTTTAACGCACAAGATATTTTAGTGGAAGCGAAAACGGGAGCAAAGCGAAAATTGATAGATTATCGCAAAAATCCGCCACAAGTTTACCGTTCGGAAAAAGTTCCGGGCAATGTCTGGGAATTCGCAAGGGTTCGTTACCGAATGGATGAGTATGAAAATCATCCGACTCAAAAGCCCATAGCGCTTCTGGAACGCATCATAAAAGCGAGTTCCAATGTGGGCGACACTGTTTTAGACCCTTTTTCAGGCACTTTTACTACAAGTTTTGTAGCTAAACAGTTAGGTAGAAAATCCATCGGTATCGAATTGCAGGAAGATTATGTAAAAATAGGACTTCGTCGATTACAGTTGGCAGACGAATATAAAGGAGAAAAATTGCAGAAAGAAATACGTGCGTTTGAAACTAAAAAAATGCAAGTTCAAACCGCGCCATTGCTTAATCTGTTTGAAAATCAACCGGATGAAACATCTGTTTACTGAAAATATCGCACAAATTCTAACCCGCGATTTTGGAGACAACGCCACGCAAATCTTTGAAAAAAGTTTTCTCATTCAATATTTGAACGAGAAAACTCGTTCCGCCAATCGTGGTTCAAAGGCAAGAGGCAGTTTTGCCAATTTGTATGCAATCTATGTTGTCATTGAAGATTATATTGCAAAAAAATATGACGCAAAAGGCGATTATTCGGAATATGAAGGGGCTTTGTTTACCCATCTTTTAAGACGACAAAGAGAATTGCCTTTTGGCAGCAAGTTACAAAATCACGCTTTGAATAACCGGATAAACTCGGAGTTTCAAAAGTTTTTTCCCAATTCGGAGTATATTCCGATTTTGCGCAATTTGGAAACCAACCGTTACTGGATAAACGAAAACCTGTTAAAAATCGCGATTGGCAAAAAGACATTTAACATCGCCAAAACTGTAATTGCTATTATCGACGACTATGTTCACACAAAACAGGACGCCTTTCAGCGTTTTGTGAAATCATGCGAAGAACTGCAAGAAATAGGCAATACTCTACTCCACGCAAAGTTGAAGAATTTATAGTGGGCTTGCTTGCGCCGAATGTGGATGCCCGACTGTTTGAAATTGTAAGTTATTCCATTCTAAAATACTATTATCATGACCAACAAATTTACTGGGGTTTTGAATTAGACAAACTAAACAAAGAAAATCTGACACTGTATAAAACAGGACGAACCAATGCTAACGATGGCGGCATTGACTTTGTAATGAAACCTTTGGGCAGATTTTTTCAAGTTACCGAAACCCTTGATTTCAAAAAATATTTTCTTGATATTGATAAGATACAGAAGTATCCGATTTCATTTATAATCAAGTCGGAAGAACCGATTAAGGACATACTGCAAAAAATAAGGGACAACGCCTCTAAAAGATATTCTATCAAGGCAATTGTCGAAAAATATATGGCTTGTATCGAAGAAGTTATTAATATTCCAATTCTCACAACCCGATTTGAAGAAACTGTCAAACAGGGATGTTTGAGCCGGATTTTGGATGAAATTGTATTGCAAAGCAAAGTAGAGTTTAATTAGTCAGTCCTTATTAACCTTTCATTTAACTGAATATCAATAAAATAATTACGAAAAAGTTTGTCGGTATCAACCGGTTTTTGTACCTTTGTCGCATAAAAACCGGAAAATTAT
>JAISNP010000082.1 GCA_031276175.1 Tannerella sp. | reverse complement strand
CGCCTGTTCTCCTCCTGCAAACGCTTAATTTCGTCTTTCTCTCCTTTCATCTTTACATATATTATTTCGTTTAACAATTCTATACGCCCAAACTTCTTTATCCAATTTTGGACTGTGTTTGTCCCTTTTATTCCGTATCTTCGGCGCACTTCTTCTATACTCAAACCCGACGATACTTCCTGTACTGCTTTTTCCTTAAAGCAAATACTGTACCGAATATAACTTCTCCTGTTGGCTGGTTTGTTGTCTGTCATCTTTTCTGATTTTTTGTGTCAACCTATAGTAGGACATGACAGGCGTTTTTTTATCATGTGGAAATAAGTTTTGTCGAATAAAATTTATATCTTTGTTTTATGATTGAATATAAAAAGTTTATACTGAAAAACGGACTGACGTTAATCACTCATTGCGACAAATCAAGTCCTATTGCTGTGGTTAATGTGCTTTACAAAGTAGGCGCACGCGACGAAAATCCCGAAAAGACAGGATTCGCTCATTTGTTTGAACATTTAATGTTTAGCGGGTCGAAAAATGTGAAATCATTTGATGGAGAACTGCAAATTGCAGGCGGTGAAAATAATGCTTTTACATGCAACGATTATACAAATTATTATATCAGTTTGCCCAAAGAAAACATTGAAACGGCGCTTTGGACAGAATCAGACAGAATGTTGTATCCAAATATTACTCAGCAGAATATTGACACCCAGCGCAGCGTTGTTATCGAAGAATTTAATCAGCGGTATTTGAATATGCCTTACGGAGATGTGTGGCTGTTGCTGCGACCGCTGGCATATAAAATTCATCCGTATCGCTGGGCAACCATAGGCAAAAACATTGAACATATAAAAAATGCAACGCTTGACGATGTAAAACGCTTTTTTGATTTGTATTATTCGTCCGGCAATGCTATTATAAGCATAGTTGCCGACATCGAACACGAAAAAATATATGAACTTGTTGAAAAATGGTTCGGTTCAATTCCAGACCGCCCGCATGTGCAGCGACAATTACCCGCAGAACCGCAACAAATGAAATTACGCACGCTTGAGGTTGAACGCAATGTTCCGTTAACGCATCTGTATAAGGCATATAAAATGTGCAATCGCTCAAATCCTGATTATTATGTTTGCGATTTGCTTACCGATATTCTTTCGAGTGGAAAATCGTCGAGACTGTATCACAATCTGATTAAAAATACAGATTTGTTTGCAGGCGCAAATGCATTTATTTCGGGCGATATTGACGCCGGACTGTTAATTGTGTCGGCGCGTTTACTGCCCAATGCCGACATCAAAAAGGCAGAAGCCGCAATTGACAGCGAACTTGAAAAAATGCGCACTGAAAAAGTGAATGAATATGAACTTGAAAAGGTGAAAAATAAAATAGAATCATCGCAAATATATTCCGAAACAAGTATTATGAACAAAGCGATGTGTCTCGGCTATTATGAAATGCTCGGAGATATTGACTTGATTAACGGCGAACTGAAATATTATCGCGCAATTACAGCCGATGATATTATGCGAGTGTCGAAAAATGTATTTTGCGATGAACGATGTTCCGTGCTTTATTATAAAAGTACGGTATCAAAATGATTTAAAAATATAGATTGATGAACAACATTATAAATTTAGACAGAACTGCCGCTCCCGAAATTAAATTACCTGATAAAATATATTTGCCTGCTGTGAATGATATTCGCCTGCAAAACGGACTGCCGCTTTCAATAATAAATGCAGGAACTGCCGATGTTTTGCGCTTCAGCATTGTATTTGCTGCAGGAACACGTTATCAACCGCAGTTTCTGGTTGCAGGCTCAACGTTGAACATGCTGACCGAAGGAACAGAAAAATATACATCTGAAGAAATAGCCGAGCGGCTTGACTTTTACGGCGCATCAGTTGATTGCGATATTGACAGAGACTGGGCATGTATTACGTTTTATTCGCTTTCTCGTTATTTTGAAAAAATTATGGAAATAGCCGAACAAATCATAAAATATCCGGTATTTCCCGAAAAGGAACTGAATATTTACAGGCAAAATCAAAAACAGCAATTGATTATCGAGCGCAAAAAGGTTTCAACAATTGCCCGCGAAACGCTTGCATCCGCTCTGTTTGGAGGCAATCATTATTACGGCTCTTTTGCTAAACCTGATGACTATGACAAATTAAATTCTTCACTGTTGAATGAATTTCATAATAAATATTATTCGAGCAGTAATGCGTTTATTGTAGCATCGGGAAAAGTTTTGGACAAAGAGATAAAAATAATATCCGATTTTTTTGGAAAAGAAACATGGGGAAATCCACAAAAAGCCGAAACCGAAAAGCAGGAAATTATTACTTCGCAGGAACAGACAATTCACATTTCCAAATCCGACAGCATACAGTCGGCAATACGCATCGGCAAAGTACTGTTCAACAAAAACCATGACGATTACTGCGGCATGTTTATTCTCAACACCATTCTCGGAGGATATTTCGGGTCGCGTCTTATGAAAAATATTCGCGAAGATAAAGGATACACTTACGGAATATACTCAAACATCGTGTGTATGCGTGATTCCGGCTATTTAACCATTTCAGCCGAGGTTGGTAATGAATATGTAAAATCAACATTGAAAGAAATAAAAAACGAAATTTTACGTCTCCAACAGCAAAAAATCACAAAAGATGAATTATCTTTGGTGAAAAATTATATCACAGGCGATATACTTCGCGCTATGGATGGAGCGTGGAAAATCGCCGATATATACATAGATGTACGACAAATAAATACAAACTTGAAACATATAGAACAAATATTTGATGAAGCATTGAAAATAACGCCCGAAAAAATACTGAATCTGGCAAATAAATATTTTGATACAAATACATTAATAACAATAATAGCAGGAGGATGCTGAAATGAAAAATATAACGCAAACTGTTTTAATATCAATTATGATGATTGCATCGGCTACAATCGCCAGATCGCAGTGCCTGCCGCCGCCGCCAATAATTGAATGTGTAACCGTTGTTCCCAATACAGGCGGAAACGTAACCGTAAGATGGCACGGAAATCCGGAAGATACTTGCACAACAACAGGGTACGAAATATACAAATACAATTATACCACTCAACAATTTGATTTTTTAATACTGACTGCGGCAGCCACAACAAACTATACCGAAATAAATGCAAATGGAAATCTTCGTTCTCAGATTTACAGAATGACTACAAAAGCAGGACATGCAGGCAACGAACATTCCGAAAATCATCATACGGTTTTTCTTAATCCAGTATTGCATTACGACCCGTGCAAATTTACGGCGAGAGTATCGTGGACGCCTTATAAAACTTCGTACAGAGACAGATTTGAAATAAGAGCAGACGATAAACGGTTCAACGATTCGGTGAAATATCAGGTTGTAGGATATACCGCCCCTCCGTATTCGCCGTTCAACCTGCTGAATGCAGTCGCCCTCAGCCCTGTTGCAAGCGATACGGCTGTCGATTTTACAATGATTGTAAATCAAAACTATTTATTTTGCATAAAAGCATATTTGCCAAACGGAGATGTAAGCTATTCAAATGTACGCGAAGGAATGATTGAAGGCAGCAATATTCCTGCCGCTCCGCTGTATATAAAACTTGACTCGCTGGTATCGTTTGATACGCACAATCATCTTCATTTTGAAATTGAAAATTCTACGCAAATGACCAAATTTCAGGTAGAACGCTGCTCAAGCCTTGACAGCGTTTTCAGAGCAATATATACATTTTCTGATAAAAACACAACTGTTTACGATGATAATACATGCGATGTGAACAAAACATACTTTTACAGAGTAACGGCATTTAACAATATTACGCATTGCATTGAAACGCCTGCCACAGTAAGCGATACGCTCAACAGCATAATTCCCGTAGCAATATATGCAAATCCCAACATTATCGTATCGTGGAATGACTTTATCAGAGATTCGGTTTACTATTTGCACAGAAACGGGCAGTTCTGGATGATGCTGGATGCTGCGCAATTTACAGATATGGATGTTCAGAATGATTTCAACAACAATATTTACGATTTTTGCTACAGAATAGTTGCCATTGACAGAATTACGAATTTCACAAGTATTTCGCGCGAATATTGCAAAAGCCTTGACAAACCCGTAACAATTCCCAATGCAATAGACCCTTCAAACACATTAAAAAGCAATACGGAAACCGGTCGCAGGCGGAATCAGTTTGCGCCAATTGTTGGCGGCAATGAAACCGATTATGAATATCACATGATAATATTCAATCGCTGGAATACCGTAATATTTGAAACAACAAAACCAATGAACGCACCCATATCTGACAAACACTTTTGGAAAGGAGCATCGGCAAAAGGCAATATGCTTCCCGAAGATACTTACCTGTATTATGTGAAAATAATCTTTAAAAATTCAAATCAGATATTCGAGCAAAAAGGTACTGTAAGTCTGATTTATCAATAAAAATATATGACAGAAACTCAAAAATATGAGGACATGCTTATACAGAGCGAATTTGAAAACCTCATACAATTGTGCCGCAACAATACAAACGAAGAAGGTATTGTTCTTATCAAAAAAGCTTTTGACATTGCCAATGAAGCGCACAGAGGAATAAAACGCCGCTCGGGAGTTCCGTATATATTGCATCCAATTGCGGTTGCAAAAATCGTAGTGCAGGAAATAGGGCTTGGCTACATATCGGTATGCGCGGCTCTTATGCACGATGTGGTTGAAGACAATCAAAATTTTACAATTGATTTGGTAGAAAGCATTTTTGGCAAAAAAATTTCCGGCATTGTGGACGGGCTTACCAAAATAGCAGCCTTTACCGACAAGGAAAAATCGGAACAGGCAGAAAACTTTAAACGAATATTACTGACAATTAATGATGATATTCGCGTGATAATGATAAAAATTGCCGACCGCCTGCACAATATGCGCACGCTTGGCTCGATGCCAATCGAAAAACAGCAGAAAATATCCAACGAAACACTTCTACTTTATGCGCCTATTGCCTACAGAATCGGATTTTTCAAAATAAAAACCGAACTCGAAGATTTAAGCCTCCAATATTTATCGCCTAAAGAATTTAAGGAAATAGATGAAAAAATAAAAGCAACGGAAGCAGGTCGCCAAAATTTTTTCGACAGATTTATAGAACCTATCGAAAAAAAACTTAAAGAAAGCAATATAAAATTCAATACAAGCGCACGTACAAAATCGGTATATTCAGTGTGGAACAAAATGCTCACACAATCGGTGAACTTTGAAGAAATATATGATTTGTTTGCCGTGCGCATAATTTTTGAGCCAACCGACCTTGTGCCAGAACGAACAGAATGTTGGCATATTTATTCTATAATTACCGAAATTTATCAATCAAAAACCGAACGTCTGCGCGACTGGCTAAGAACGCCGAAAACAAATGGCTACGAAGCGCTGCATTGCACAGTAATGGCTTTCGGAGTATGGGTGGAAGTACAAATTCGCACAAAACGAATGGACGAAATAGCCGAACGCGGATTTGCCGCACACTGGAGCTACAAAGACGACACAGCGCCTGAAGAAGAACTCGACAACTGGCTTTCAAAAATACGGGACGTACTAATAAATCCAGAAATCAATACGGTAGAATATTTAGACCAGTTCAGACTGAACATGTATTCATCCGAAATAACTCTGTTCACTCCCAAAGGCGATGACATAAGACTGCCCAAAGGCGCAACAGTGATAGATTTTGCATACTCCATTCATTCGCAAATAGGCGACAAGGCAATAGGCGCAAAAGTAAATCACAGACTTGTGCCTCTGAGCTACACACTAAACTACGGCGACCAAGTGGAAGTGCTTACCGCCGAAAATTCAAAACCCAAACGCGAATGGCTCGACTACGCCAAATTGCCGCGAACCAAAGTGCAAATCAAAACCGCATTGAAAGCCGAAGTACAGGGACATATAGAACACGGCAAAGAAATGGTTATGCAAAAACTTGCACAGTTCAACATAGAACCGCAGGCAAGAGTATTCACCAAACTGTGCGCAGCCTACGGAGTAGCAACCAAACGCGAACTGTACAGCAAAGCAGGTTCGGGAATTATTCAACTTGATGATTTTGAAAAACACCTTAAAGAAAATCCACCTCAAAAATCTGCAATATACTGGGGATTCAGCCTAATAAAAAAAATAATTCCCGGCAACAAAAAAAACCTAAAAGAAAACAACCCAACCGAAACAGACACAAAAGAACCATTCCTGCTGAAAGAAACCGTTGAAAAAAAACTTACCTACGAAACGGCAAACTGCTGCAACCCTATACCGGGCGACAATATTATCGGCTTCAAAAACGAAGATGGAAAAGTTGTAGTACACAGGCAGGAATGCCCCGAAGCCCAAAAACTTGCAACCCAACGCGGCAATAACATTATAAAAGTAAAATGGACTACTCATAAAATCGAATCCTTTCTTGCATTTATCATTATGCGCGGCATAGACAGAATAGGAATTTTGAACGATATTATAAAAATCATTACCGGCGAGATGAACGTAAACATGCGCAAACTGAATGTAGAAAGCCACGACGGAATATTTGAAGGCACAATTGAACTTTACGTTCACAGCATCGAAGATTTGGAAAACCTGATAAAAAAAATATCCTCAGTAAAAGGCATGGAAAACGTAAGACGACTGCAGAAATTCGAAATATAAGTCATGGAGCGAAAAATTTTTCACCCCTACATTCTCAACTATCAACTGTCAACTGACAACTTTTAACTGATTTTTCATGCTTTTATGCTTGATGATTAAGATATATTTGTACCTTTGCGTCTGCAAAATTTACGGAATTTTAATTTTAATATATAAATAAATTATGAAAAAAGTAAAAATTTTTACGGCAACATGTATTGTTGTCTTTATCATGAGTTCTTGTATAGGCTCATTTAAGTTGACTAATCAACTTCTTGACTGGAACAAAGATGTAGGAAGCAAATTTGCAAATGAAATAGTATTTCTTGCTTTTCACATCATCCCGATTTACGAAGTTTGCTATCTGGCAGATATTCTCGTTCTTAATTCTGTCGAATTTTGGGAAAACGGAGAAGCATTCGCTCTCAAAAGCGGCGATATTAAAGAAATCGAACACAACGGTATTCATTATACGGTTACGCGAAAACGAAATTCGCTGCGTATAGAACAAACCGATAATCACAGCGTTTATGCGGAACTTTCGTACGATAAAATTAAAAAATCGTGGAGAGTGAAAAACGACAATTACAATCAGGAACTGTTACGCTTTTTGGATGACAGCAAAATTGAAGTTTATCTTCCAAACAATGAAAAACAGACTTTTGACATCAACGAAAAAGGAATTGCAGAACTGCGCAAAATGGTAAGCAACGATATTCCTGAACAGTAATCGAATTAATTTGTGATATTTTTGTTTCACATTCACCCTGCAAAAAAAACGCTCCCTGTTTTGGGAGCGTTTTTTTGTGTCTCGATGCGCAAATGCGCCTATCCTATAATCACCGCTTCGGTAAGACCTTCGGGTCCTTCCTTGCCGTGCGCGTTGGAATAGCGGGCGTAGAAGTTTGCCTGTTTAGCGATCTGTTCAAGCGGAAATTCTACTACATGGTGGCAGGTAGAAGAAAAGTCAAGTTTGCGGTATTCGCTGTCGTGTTTCGGCTCTTCGCCCGGCTCGGTAATGGCAAGGTAAATGTAACTGCCGGTAGCGTACTGCGGCTTTTTCTTTTTGCCTGTGGCGCTGTCCAGCGCATCTATTTCGTAGCGGCGAACGCCTGCCTGCCTAATGGATAGCGCAGGAATGGCGCCGGGTATGCCTGCAGGAGTGCGCGTATTGTCGTGTTCCTTGATGCCGAACACTTCGAGGTCTGCCACGGGAACCGCCGAATTGTAGCGGATGTTCTCGTTGAGGAATCTGCGCCATGCCGGTTCAAGCGCGTTGCGGGCGTCGTTGCGTGTGCGACGTGCGCCGACAGTTGCCGTATCGGGGTTGGCTGCTATGCTTTCCGCCTGTATATAAGCGGTGTAAAGCGGAGTGATCGGCGTCAGCTTATCTGCGCTGATGCCGTAGGTAGAAAGATTTGTCTGCGCCTTTGCGTAGGCGATTTTGATGTACTCGGTGAACCCTGTAATGGTTCGTGGAAAAATACTTTCAGGCATAATATTCAATTTTTAAAATTTATAACTCCAAATTCATTTACCGTTCAACATGTTTTTCGAGTAAGTACTCCGATTTTTGGGGTAATTACTCCGGTTTTTCGAGTAATTACTCCGATTTTTGGGGTAATTACTCCGAACTTTCGAGTAATTACTCCGATTTTCCGGGTAATTACTCCGATTTTTCGAGTAAGTACTCCAAACTTTCGAGTAATTACTCCGATTTTCCGAGTAATTACTCCGATTTTCCGGGTAAGTACTCCAAAATTTCGGGTCATTACTTAAAACGTTGCGAAGGTAAATAAAAGTTTTCGAACCGCCAAAAGAAATAATAGTTCGTGTAATATAAAATCTTATCTTTGCAATAAAAATACGAATACGAACATACACAGTCCGAACGCAATACTTGCCTGACTTTGTTTGACGTATGAAATCGAAAACATATATCCCAATTTTAATCTCACGTTTAATTATTAAAGCTGCTTGAATATGAAAAATTATCTGTTATTGCTTGTTGCATTATTTTTTGCATGTCTGCATCCGCTTACGGCGCAAACGGAAGCGCCTGTGCGTATAGGGGTAGACGGACTTACGCACGATCATATCCACAGTTTGCTGCGTGGATACGGCAAGCGTACCGACGTGGTGATTGTCGGTATTGCCGAAGCGAACAGGGCGCTGGCGGAACGTCTTGCCGCACGTTACGGATTCGATATTGCAATCGTTTATGACGATCTTGAGACGATGCTCAACGAAACCCGCCCGCAAGGCGTGGTGGCTTTCAATTCTATCTACGAGCATCTGCACACGGTTGAGGTTTGTGCGCCCCGCGGCATTCCCGTCATGGTCGAAAAGCCTCTGGCCGTAAATTCCGAACATGCCGCGAAGATGGCCGGACTTGCGCGCCGGTACAATACGCCGGTGCTTACCAATTACGAGACGTCGTGGTATCCGTCCAACCATGCTGCGCGCCGTACGGTCGCGGCTTCGCCCGGAATCGGGGCAATACGCAAAGTCGTGATTTGCGACGGGCACAAGGGGCCGCGCGAAATCGGATGCAGCGAAGAATTTCTCGCATGGCTCACAGACCCGATTCTCAACGGCGGCGGGGCGGTAGTCGACTTCGGTTGCTACGGCGCCAACCTGATGACGTGGCTCATGGAAAACGAATTGCCGCAATCGGTAACGGCCGTCTTGAGTACGCTTAAACCCGACGTTTATCCTGAAGTGGACGATCAGGCAACCATCATCCTCACCTACCCCCACTGTCAGGCCATCGTGCAAGGTTCGTGGAACTGGCCTGTCGATCGCAAGGATATGGAAATATACGGGGCGAAAGGATATGTCAAAGCGCCTGATGCCAACAGCCTGCTGTATCGCCCGACGCGCGAAAAGCCTGAAGTCGCACTCCGTCCCGACCCCCTGCCCGAAAACGAACGCGAGCCGTTTGCTTACTTCGCCGCACTGATTAAAGGTATAATAGAAATAAAACCTGCCGACCTGGCTTCGCTCGAAAACAATCTGGTTGTCGTCGAAATTCTCGACGCCGCACGCCGCAGCGCACAGGAAAACCGTACGATATTCCTGTCCGAATAGGAATCACCTTTTTCCCGTTTCCCGACGGGCGAAATCTTCGACCTTTGCGTATAATTGTCTGCACAGGTCGCCTACGTCGTTTCCGTTCATCATCCGCTCCGCCGCGAAGATGATTTTTGCCTGTTCGTAAAAAATGCTTCGTTCGGACAGCGTGTTCGAAATAAATTGTTTCAATGCCTCTCCGGAAAGATTTTTCAACATCGGGCGCGAGTTTTTGCTCGCTTCGAGGCGGAGCGCCAGTTCGTCGACGGAGACTTTCAGGTAAACGGTCGTACCTGCGGCGTTCATGAACGCCATGTTGTCGAAAAAACAGGGCGTGCCTCCTCCCGTCGAGATGACGGCGTTTTCGATACCGGCCACTTCGCGGAGGGCTTTGCGCTCCGTTTCGCGAAAGGCGGCTTCACCCTGCTCTTCGAAAATCTGCCGGATCGTTTTGTGGTAACGGTTTTCGATAAATACATCCAGGTCGATGAACGAAAGCCCGGTCTGCGCCGAAAATTCCCTTCCCGTCGTCGTTTTGCCTGCCCCCATGTATCCAAGAAGAAAGATGCGTTGCATGTCGGTCGCCGATTAGTCCGCTTTCTCCTGCTCTGCGAGGAAACGGACGGTTTCTTCCAGTCCGCGGCGAAGATTGTAGGCCGGCACAAAGCCCGTCGCACGGCGGAGCGGCTCCGTGTCGCAAATCCAGTTGCGCTGTTTAAGAATCTTGTACTTGTCGGTATTTAAAGTCATAGCCTTTCCCGTCAACCGTCCCGCTCCTTCGGAACAAAGACATGCCCACCACGCAAGCCAACGCGGGATACGGAGCCGGAACACGTGTTTTTTCCGCAAAACATCCTGTATCATCCGTGCAAATTCCGTATCGGTATACGTATCGCCGTCCGCCACGAAAAACCGGCTGTTCACGACATCCTTGTTTTCAAGCGTTTCAAAAACGACCGACGCCAAATCTTTTACATATATAAAAGTAATATGCTGCGGCTTCATCCCGACGGCAAAGTCGAATCCCGAACGTATGCTTCGGATTTCCATCAGATAATCTTTGTCGCCCGGCCCGTAAACTCCCGTAGGACACAGTATGATATACGGGAACTCCGTTTGCGCCCGCACGTAGTGTTCGGCCATCAGTTTGCTTTTGCCGTAAATGGTTTCGGGCTTCTGCGGGTCGTCGATGCCGATGGGGCGGAGCGTCTGCGGGTCGCCGCCGCCGTAACAGCTAAGGCTGCTCATCAGCAAAAACTTCGCCGGCCTGCAATCCGCCCCGGCCAGCGCTTCAAGCAGATGGAGGGTATAGGCGGCATTTACGCGGAAAAAATCGCCCGGATGCGTCGTTTTCGTCAAGCCGGCATTATGCACGACATAATCCCACGCGCCATGCTCGCGTGCAAACCGGGACAGTTGCCCGGTCAAAGCTTCTGCGTCGCCGTACTTCAGGTCTATGCGGCGGATTGCGTCCTGCGGCAGGTGGGCGAGCGAACTTGTGGCGCGTACCCCTGCCCATACTTCGTAACCGCGGTTGAGCGCTTCGTGCACAATGTGGCTGCCGATAAATCCGCTTGCGCCGGTAATTAATACTTTCTTTCCCGATTGCGTTGTCATATGATTGAGATGTCATGTTTTCTTAATACTCTTTGCGGCAAATCGCCGTGTCCGACCGGTTCGACGGGACAGTGGCAGGCATTGTCGAGCCATGCTTCCTCCGGATGATTCCCTTCATGATAGTGCAGCGTTTTATTGACACATGCCACGTTTTTGACCAGCGGCAGAATCGTCCCCACGTCGTGCGATACGAGAATCACCGCCGTATCGCGGTTTATTTCCGCCAGCAATTCGTACAGGCGCGATTCGAAAAACCTGTCCATATACGTATCCGGTTCGTCGAGTACCAGCGCTTTCGGGCACGCAACGACGGCACGACCGAGCAGCACACGTTGCAACTCGCCGCCGGAGAGTTCGCCTATCGGCCGTTTCGACAATCCGCCCAGTTCCATCCGGTCGATCACTTCGGTAATCCGTCGACGCTGTCCGGCCGAAAAACCGCGCATCGGCTGCTTTTCGGCCATCAGTCCCGATGCCACCACGTCGTACACCGAAATGGGAAACTGCCTGTCTATCCGGCTGACTTGCGGAAGATAGCCGATTTTCAACGACGGAACAAGGCGGCCGTCTTCGTAGAACAGCACCTGTCCGTGCGACGGTTTGAGCAGTCCTGTGACGACTTTAAGCAGCGTCGTTTTCCCGCCCCCGTTCGGGCCTGTAATTCCGAGGAAATCGCGCTCCCAGAGCGTCACGGATACGTCACGCAAAACGGGTTTCCCGTCGTACGAAGCTGTTACGGACCGTATTTCGATCAACTTTTTCATGTCTCGCTAAGCTTTATCGGCACACAAGGCTTCGGCTATCAAAACAAGCTGCTCGCGCCAGTGTTTATCCAGCGGATTAATCTCCACTATGCGGGCATTGATTTCGGCGGCAAGCTGTTCGGCATGTTTGCGGTCGAACTCCTGCTGCACGAAAACGACTTTGACGCCTGCCGCTTTTGCACGGTCGACCAGCGTCTTCATCGACAGCGCCGACGGCTCTTTACCGTCTGTTTCGATGGCCAGTTGCACGAGGCCGAACTCGTCGGCAAAATATGTCAGCGCCGGATGATAAATGACAAAAGTTCTACAGGAAAGCGTATCCAGCATTTCGTGCAAGAGCCGTTCCGTGGCGTCGATGTCGTCAATCAGCAGCCTGTAATTGTCGCGGTATGCGGTTTCGTGCGCCCCGTCCAGCAGGATAAATGCCTGCAATACGTTGCGGGCGATAATTTCGGCATTCACCGTCGAAGTCCATATATGCGGGTCGAAATGCCCGTGATGATGCCCGTGATGATGCCCGTGCTCGTGCTCGTGTGCATCCCCGGTTTCATTTTCAATCCATTCTACGCCTTCGGAAAGGTCGAAGAATGTCACCTGCGGATTGTTCGCCCGGATAGAGCCTGCCCATGCCTGCTCGAAACCGATACGTCCGATTTGCAGATAAGCCCTGCTTTGGGCGATGCGTACCATCTCGTGCGGGGCGGGGTCGTACGTCTCCGGGCTTTGTCCGGGAGGAACAATCGTATGCACGGAAAAATATCCGCCTGCAATCTTTTCCGCAAAATAGCGCTGCGGCTCGATGGTGACGGTTATGTCCGGCGTCTGCAATCGCTTGCCGCCGCAACCGCACAAAAGCAGGGGCAACAGCCATACGACCGGCTGCACGGCCTTCTGCCATTTCAGTCCCACACGGCGGACGGGATACCACGCGGCAGTCATGCCGACAAGGAATATGGTCACAAGAATAAACATAATATCAAATATTTCAATTTTTACGGGATAATCGTCGCTCACAAACGTGCCCAGCGTATTGCCCAGTTTCACGATGCCGAAATGCTGCTGAATCAGGCAGAGCAGTACGCCGGTCGCTACGCCGGCAAGTGCGCCGATGGCAGGAATCATTGCGCCCTCGAACAGAAAAATCCGGCGTATCAGCCGCTCGTTTGCGCCCATGCTTCTCAGCATTTTCACGTCGTCCTGTTTTTCAATCATCAGCATATACAGCGAACCGACCACATTAAACAGCGCAATCGTCAGCACGAAAGCCAGAATCAGGAAACTTATCCATTTCTCGACCTGCATCATCTTGTATGATGCTTCCTGCTGTTCGTAGCGGTCCTGCACCCTGAAATCTTCGCCCAGCAGCGCACGGATACGTTTCCGTACCGTCTTAAGGTCGGCTCCCGGCCACAGTTTCAATTCGAGCGCCGAGACTTCCGTTTCGTAATGCAGCAAATCGCGCACCGTCTCCACGGGGAGAATGATATAATTTTCGTCGTACGAAGGCTGATTGACGCAAAACACGCCGCCTACAAAGGCATATTCAACCCGGAACGACGAGATGGGATTTGCCGTGTTTACCTGTTCGTCGCGCCTTGGGGCAAGGATTTCCAGCGGGTCGGCAAAGCCGGCCTGCACGCCCAGAGCATACGCCAGACCGATGCCCGGAACGGCATACGACGTCTCTCCTTCCTGCAACACGAAACGCCCGTCCAGCAACAGCGTGTCGATTTCCACCAATCGGCGGAACGACTGTTCCACGCCTTTGGCTACGGCCACTTCCTGTCTGTCGCCGTAGCGTACCAGCACGTTGTCTTCCAGTACTTCGGTGCACAGTTCGATTTCGGGCATTCCGCGCATTTCGCGCATCCGTGCCGTATGCGGGTCGAACACTTTCCCAGCCACGGGCGTGATTTTCAGTTCCGGATCGAAATGCCCGAACATGGATGCTACCAGCGTGCCGAATCCGTTGAAAACCGACAATACGCACACCATTGCCACCGCCGCAATCGCCACGCCGCACACGGATATTGCCGAAATGATATTGATGGCGTTATGCGATTTTTTGGCGAAGAGATAACGACGGGCAATGTAGAAGGGCAGATTCAATTCCTTCGGGCTTTACTTGTTCAACAAACGGTCGATATTTTCTACGTAGTCCAGCGAATCGTCCGGATAGAAAATCAGTTCGGGGATTTTGCGCAATTGCAGACGCACACGCTGCCCCAAATCGTAACGGATGGTCTTCTTGTTAAATTCGATTGCATCCAGCAGTTCCGTCCCTTTTTCGGAGGGGAATATGCTGAGATACGCTTTTGCCACGCTCAGGTCGGGACTGACGCGCACGGATGTGACCGAAATCAGCGTGCCGCGCGTTCCCTTGGTTTGCAGAAGAAAAAGGTCGCCCAGTTCTTTCTGCAACAATCGTTCTATTTTTTCCAGTCTCTTTCTTTCCATAGGTTATTACATGTTATACGGAATTTAATTCATCATTTTTTATATATTACCGTCAGCCCGTCGCGCAGGGGGATAATGACTTTCTCGATGCGGGAATCGTTTTTTATCATCTCGTTGAAGTCGCGTATCCCCTGCGTGTGACGGTCGGAGGGCGGAACGTCTCTGTCCGCCACCTTGCCCGACCAGAGCGTATTGTCGGCCAGAATATATCCACCTTGCACGACGCAGGGGAACACAAGCGCATAGTAAGCGCAATAATCCCGCTTGTCCGCGTCGATATACACCATGTCGAACATTTCGTTCAGGCGGGGCAGGACATCCGCCACGTCGCCCCAGTGAAGGCGTATCTTCTCTTTGTGGGGCGACTGTTCGAGATACGGCCGGACGAAGGGTTCCATCTCGTCGTTGATTTCGACGGAATGAATCTGCGCGCCGTCGTCCAGCCCTTCGGCCATGCAAAGCGTGGCATACGAGGTGTACGTACCGATTTCGAGCACCCGCCGGGGACGAATCATGCGGCAAAACATCTTCAGCAGCCGCCCCTGCAAGTGTCCGGCTATCATTCTCGGACGCAGCAGCCTGACATGCGCATCCCTGTTCAGTGCCGCCTGCAGCGCGCCTTCACCGTCTATATGTGCAAGGATATACGCCTCCATATCTTCCGTCGTCGCCGCCATTTATGACCGGATAAACGATTCGAGCGCCAGGCGGTACGAATCCATCCCGAATCCGAGGATGACGCCCTTGCAGGCAGCCGACAGCAACGATTGGTGACGAAACGTTTCGCGTGAATGTACATTAGAAATATGTACCTCGACCACAGGCGTCGTCACCGCCGCGATCGCATCGCGCAGGGCTATCGAAGTATGCGTATATGCGCCGGCATTGAGAATGATTCCGTCGAAACAAAATCCCGTCTCATGGATTTTGTTTATCATCTCGCCTTCAATATTGCTCTGGAAATAAAAAATCCCGCACTGCGGATATGCCATTTTCAATTCGTCGAGATACGTCTCGAACGAATGATTCCCGTATACGGACGGCTCGCGCACACCCAAAAGATTCAGGTTCGGACCGTTTATAATTTGAATTTTCTTCATCCCCCCGTCTCATTTTAATTATTATCTTTGCCTCCGATTATAAAATACCTTTGCCGAAAGCAGTTACAAAAGTAGTGTTTTTTTTGACATTGCAACACCTGCACACGATATGGATACGAAAGAAACCCTTATTACGGACAAATACAGGACGCATCTGCTTCTGGAGAAAAACCTTTCGCCGAACACGATAGAAGCATATATCGACGATTTGAACAAACTGCTCCGTTTTCTGGAAAGCGAAGGCATCTCCGTCTTCGAAGTCAAATATCAGGACTTGCAGCAGTTCGTAGCTCAGCTGTACGACCTGGGCATTTCCACCCGTTCGTCGGCGCGAATCATATCGGGCATCAAGTCTTTCTACCGGTTCCTGACGCTGGAAGATTACCTGCGCGCCGACCCGACCGAGTTGCTCGAATCGCCCAAGACAGGGATTAAGCTGCCCGAAGTGCTGACTGTCGACGAGATAGACAGGATGCTTGCAGGCATAGACCTTTCCAAGCCGTTCGGACAGCGTAACCGCGCCATGCTGGAAACGCTTTACAGTTGCGGGCTGCGGGTGTCGGAACTGACGGGGCTGAAGTTTTCGGACGTATACTTTGAAGAAGCATTTATCCGCGTCGAAGGCAAGGGCAACAAGCAACGGCTCGTGCCGATTTCCGAACAGGCGCTGCACGAAATAAAAAACTATCTGTACGACAGAAACCTGCTTCCCGTCAAGAAAGGGTTCGAGCACACGCTTTTCCTCAACAAAAACGGCAAAGCGTTGACGCGCGTAATGATCTTCCACATCGTCAAGGCGCAGGCCGCGCAGGCAGGGATCCGCAAAGTAATCAGTCCGCACACGTTCCGACACTCCTTCGCCACCCATCTGCTGGAGGGAGGCGCCAACCTGCGCGCCATACAGATGATGCTCGGCCATGAAAGCATCACGACAACCGAACTGTACACGCATATAGACCGTGAGTTTCTAAGGCGCGAAATCATCATGCACCATCCGAGAAACAAGTAGCCCGCCCCAAACCGCAGCCGTCACTGCGCCCTGCTCCCGTTCACTTTCAGGATGTATCCTTTTTTGGAAAGCGATACGATTGCTACGGTGGCATCATTCTTCAACGCCTTGCGGAGATAAGTGATCTGAACGTTAAGCGCAAGAGAGTTCGCATAAGACGCATCGCCCCACACGCCGGCAAGAATGGCTTCGCGGCTGACTGACGTGTTGATATTTGAGGCAAACATGCGCAGTATGTCGGCCTGACGCGACGTAAGCAGCGTCTTACTGTTGCCGGTGCGCAATTCGTTGGCGTGATAGCTGAATACCGTTTCGCCGAAGGCATATGTTTCTTCCCCGGCCACGTTTGCCGTCGTGCCGAGGCGTTCTCCGATGCGCGCAATCAGTTCTTCGGGATAGAACGGCTTGGCCAGAAAATCATTCCCCTGAAGGCCGAATCCTTTCAGCCGGGCGCTCTTGTCCGAACGGTCGGTGAGGAAGAATATCAGCGTGCGCCTGTCTTTTTCCCTGATTTTTTCGGCCACCTCGAAGCCGTTCATGCCGGGCATGTGAATGTCCAGCAATACCAGATCGGGTTTCACGCGGTTGTACTGCTCCAATGCCTGCACGCCGTTGCCGGTATAAATCACTTCGTAGCCTTCTTTCTCCAGAAAGCGTTTCAATACCAGCGAATATTTCAGGTCGTCGTCGGCAAACAGTATTTTCAATTCCTGTTTCACTGCGGTATGAATAAAGTGACGGAAGTCCCTTTTCCCGGACGGCTGTTCAGGGTTACGTCGCCGTGGTGCGCCTGGGCTATCAGCTTCACGTAGCTTAGTCCCAAGCCCATTCCGGGTATATCTTTTCCCGGCAGACCGGCGCCGCGGTAGAACTTGGCGAATACTTTTTCGTGTTCGGCGGCGGGGATGCCTGCGCCGTTGTCGGATACGGTCAGATGGATTCCTTTTACCGTCCGCGAGGCTTTTACATTAATATCTACACTTTCTCCGGAGTATTTGACGGCATTCTCAACCAGATTATTCAAGACGTTGGCGACATGCACGGGGTCGGCATCGGCAAAGCCGGATTCTCCCATCTCGCAGGCTACGGAGAATCGCACCGTTTTACCGGCCGGCACAGGGGTAAGGCGGATTACTTTGCCGATCAGCGCCGGCAAATCGAAGCGCATACGGTTCAGCGCCGTAACCTCGCTGTCGGCGCGAAGCATATCTTTCAGTTTATTCAGGTAGGCAGACAGGTTATTAAGCTCAAACATGGCGTCCTGCACCACCTGCTCCGTCGCATTTTCGTCGCTGCTTCGCATTTCCCGGTCGCCGAGGAAGGAAACAAACGTTTTCAGCGTCTGCACGGGACGTTTCAGCTCATGTATCATCGTATTCACGAAATGCGCGCGCAACTCGCTTATCTTTTTTTGCTTCAGGATTGTCATGATTTGAAACACGAAACAGCCCGTCAGCAGCAGAATCAATCCGAAGGCCAGCGCCCACTGCACGGCCATCCGCCGGAATACCGGACGGACAGGCACGGCGGCGCGTATGACTATTCCCTCTTTCTCTATCGGATTGTAGGCATAGTAGACTGCTATTTGCGGACGGAACAAACGCCCTTCGCGCGCCCAGTGCGACACGTAATGCGCCGAATCGCCACGGCGCCACGGCGTAATCGTGTACTGCAATCCCGGCAAGTCCGCCGCAAGGATAGAATCCGCCAATTCACGGCGAAACGGGTTTATTTGCTCCGTAATGACGCGATCTACGCCCGCCTGCAACGCTTCGCCGGACACGGAAGCGTCCCAATCGAATTTCATAATGACCGGAGACAGCGTGTCGGGCACGTTCAGCGAAAACCGAATCAGCTGCGCAGGCTGCCGCATCACGCTGTCGGTATTCCCGTACTCGGTTTGCTGACTGATGATGTATTTATATGTTGTCTTTACGCGCGTCCGGCGTATCTCGAACTCCTTTTCGCCCGCTGCCAGAATCGTTTCCGCCAGTTCTTCGGAAAACGTATCTGCTACGTAGCTGTATTGATTATACAGCCAGTACCCTTGCACGCCTATTACCAGAATGGCGGACACCAAAGATAATAACCAAACTGTCCTGATTCGTTTCTCCATATTTATACGGTTTAACGCTGCAAAAATAACCACAATCCGACGCCGGACGAAGCCTGCGCCGAAACTATTTTCGCCGCAATAATATTTTCGTAATAAAAATGTGCCGCCGCATCCGCCGGCGACGATTATTTTTGCGCCGTAATTCATACGCTAAACAAGAAAACGACATGAAGAAAATGACATTCCCGGCAACAATCGCCGCTTTTTGCCTGCTGGCGGCCTCGGCGCACGCGCAGATAGTGATAAATATCGTAAACCCGGACGAGGCGCTCAAATCCGAACCGATAGACGAAGTATTGTTTACCGCACAGTACGAAATGACATCCGTAGCCGACACCGCGCAACGCGACCGGACGGAAAAGGAAATGATGATGCTGAAAGCCGGCGCCCGAAGCTCCGTATTCTACAGCTATGCCAAATATCTGACAGACTCGGTCATAGAGGCGGACAAGGCAAGCGGCGCATCCGTAGACGTGATTGTAGAACATATCAACAAATACCGGAGCCGCATCAACTACAAAATATACAAAAACTACCCGAACGGAAAGACGACTACCCTGGAACATCTGGCCATAAACCGGTTTCGATGTGAGGAAAACAACGACGTACCGCGCTGGGAACTGTTTCCCGACACCGCTACCCTGCTCGGCTACACATGCCGCAAAGCCGTATGCCGGTTCAAGGGACGCGACTATGAGGCTTGGTTTACCGAAGACATCCCACGCAGCGAAGGACCGTGGAAACTGCAAGGCCTGCCCGGCCTTATCCTGAAAGCGCAGGACGCACGGAGGGAATACGTCTTCGAATGTGTCGCCCTCATACAGGGAAAACCGGGCGACTCGATCGCATTCGGCGCGTCGGGACACGAACCCATAAGCCGCAAAGACCTGAACAGATTGTTCGAACGCTATGCCGCAGACCCGGCAGGATACATCGCTTCCGCAGCGCCCAACGTCAAGGTGCAGATACGCAACAAAGAGGGCGAAGCCATCAGTCCCAAAAACACGCCCTACAACCCCATAGAACTGTCCGAACAATGATGACGGGCGCCGTCCGGCGCCGCTGCGCGATTCTGGTCATGACGATTCCGACCTTATTCGCCGCCACGGCGCAATCTTCATTTCGCGGAAGCGTGACCGACGAGCACGACCGACCGCTCGAAGCGGCCACCGTGAAACTCCTCAGCCGCAATGCCGGGCACATGATTGCCTACACACTGACCGACGCGAACGGCACATTCGTCCTCTCGACAAAACAACCTGCCGATTCGCTGCAAATAAGCGTCTCGATGCTCGGATACGCTACCGGCACGCGCGCGGCGCAACCCGGCACGGCGATTCGATTCCGCCTCACGCAGCAGCCATTCGCGCTGAAAGAAGTCGAAATACGTCCCGGTCGCGTATGGGGCAATCAGGACACCATCAGCTACGACGTCGCGCAATTCATTGCACACGGCGACGAGTCCGTGAAAGACGTAATCCGCAAATTGCCCGGCATAACGGTCGACGAACGCGGCAAAATATCCTATCTGGGAAAAGATATTTCCCGTTTCTACGTCGAAGGCATGGATTTGGTCGGCGGACAGTACAACCGCATCACCGACAACCTTCGGGCACAATCGGTCGAAACCGTGCGCATACTCGAAAACCATCAGCCCGTACGCGCTTTGCAAAAGAAAATACTTTCCGAAGACATTGCACTCGATCTTAAGCTCAAACCTGAATTTCGCGACCGCTGGATGCTTACTCTGACGGGCGGCGCAGGCCTCGATCCGCCGATATGGGAAGCGTCGGCGCACGCTTTGCAACTCAGTCGACGAAGCCAGTCCGTATACAGCTACAAAGGCAACAACGCGGGGCGCGATGCAAGCGACGAACAGATGGTTTTCTTCGCAAACATCCCCGAAAACATAACGCAAACGCACATCGGCACGTTCCTCGCGCAGCCCTCGTTTGCCGCGCCGCTCAAAGAAGAACGTATGCTGTTCAACCGCATAAATACCATGTCCGCCAACCGTCTGTATAAGTCCGGCGAAAATACGCAGGTGCGCATCAATGCCTCCGGCACACACGACATAAGGCAGCAGGAACGCGGAAGCGAAACGCATTACTACCATTCGGGCGACACGGTGCGCATTGCCGAACAAAGCCACACAAGACGAAGCGCCGGAGAGGCCGAACTGTCCGTCAACATAGAAAACAATACGGCGGAACAGTACATTACAAACCGCTTCGAGGCCGCCGGAATACGCGAACGAAGCGTGGCAAACTATACGGGCAACAACCCGACGGTACAAAAGCTCGAAACGACGGACGCCAGCCTCGCCAACGACTTCAAAACCATCCGCAGCGGCGACAAACACACCGTGCAGTTCCGTTCGACGGCGCAATACAACCATCGCCCGTCCATGCTGATCTTCGACGCGACAAACGAAAGCCTCCGACTGCGCGCCTTAGCCCTCGACAACTCCGTCTCATACATCCGCAAAACCGGAAGCATCACCCATCAGTACACCGCAGGTATCGCCGCGCACATCAACAACATCCGCAGCGGCACGGCAACCTTCGCCTCGCCCGCGTGGCAATGGAATACGCCGAAATGGCGCGCCGCGCTATCCGTGCCGCTCGCATACACCGCTTTTCCGAAAGCCGGATGGAGCCGACTGGCAGCCAGTCCGTCCCTTTCCATGCGATATAAACTCAATTACGCATGGCAGTTTGCCGTTTCGGGACGCTACGCGGAAACATACGGCGACGTGGCGACCTTTTATGCCGAACCGTACCGCATCGACTACCGTACCATGATGCACGGCAACGGCATAATGCCCGTCAATCAACAGCAAACGTACTCCGCGCGTATGGAATACACCCGCGTGATACGCGAATTTTTCGCCGCGCTATCCCTCGTACACGTCCGCACACGCGCCGACCGCATCACCGAACAACGCTTCGACAACGGAGTAATGACAATCGTCGCCCACGCAATGCCGAACCACGCCACAGCATGGCACGCGAGCAGCGCACTTTCCAAAGGCCTCTACGACGCAGGCATGAAGCTCTCGCTGAACAGCCGCATCGGCGTAAGCCGTGGCGAACAGCTCAGCCGTGGCGTGCGTATGCCGTTCCGATCCGTATATATGCAGTACGAACCCGTCATAAGCTGGACGCCATCGCGCCGCACGGAAATATCCTACATCGCTACCCTTCGATACGGAAGCGCTTCCATCGGACGCGAAACCCGCCTGCCCGCGCTGTGGCACGCCGTGCACAAACTGCAATTCACTGCCGACATATCCGCCGTTGCCATCACAGGTCGCATAGATTATTACCGCAACGACGTCGATGCACACCGCTCCGCAAACGCCGCCTTTGCCGACCTTGCCCTCCGATGGAAAACAGGCAGTTGGCAATTCACCGCCTCAGCCTCCAATTTGTTCGACAAACAAAGCTACAATTACACCGAATATACCGACGTGCAAAGCTACACTTCATGGATTCGTATTCGCGGACGTGAACTCATCGTTTCGGCACGTTACAAGTTCTAACCGTAACGCACGATGCGCGTTCAACTGTAAACGATGAACGATAAACGATGCACTGTGCGCGGGCGAGTCGTGCGTGCGCGCGTTTGCGGTTTTCGAATACGCGTTCGGGTCTTTCGAATTTGAATTTGATGAACTCGAATTCGAATTTGAGTTGATCAAATGCGCGTTTGAGTTTATGAAATTCGAATTTGAGTGCATGAAATTCGAATTTGAATTAATGAAATTCGAGTTTGAGTTTATGAAATACGAATTTGAATTAATGGAATTCGAATTTGAGTTTGTCAAATTCGAATTTGAGCTTATGAAATTCGAATTTGAATTAATGAAATTCGAATTTGAGTTTATCAAATTCGAATTTGAGTGTATGAAATACGCAAGCGAAAACATCAAAAGCGGCTCACAGGCCGTCAAACGCGGATTCCGTGCCGTCGAGATTCCATCTCGACGTGTCTATCCCGCAGATTCCATCTGCGCAAGACATGCCTGCCTGTTCCGTTAATGTTTCGATCACAAGAAATGGAATCTCCGGTGACAGACATGACGATATAGAATCCCGTCAAAACAAAACGCATCACAGATACGCTTTTTCCTAAACCTAATTTCCACCTAACCTTTATCCACAAAACAACCTCAGTAGCCGGAATATGACGAATACGTAATGCCTCATTACCTCATTTATATGAACAGGCAATGAGGCAATGAGGTTTGAAAAGGATTATGCACGGTACGCCGCTTTTGCTACTGAGGTTGTTTTGTGAAGAGAAATTAGGTGGAAATTAGGTTTTTCTTTATCTGTTGCGCACCTCTGTTTTTGAATTGGCGTTACGTCGAGATTCCATCTCGACGTGTCTATCCCGCAGATTCCATCTGCGCAAGACATGCCTGCCTGTTCCGTGCATGTTTCGATAACAAGAAATGGAATCTCCGGTGATAGACATGACGAGATAGAATCTCGTCAAAACAAACCGCGCGGCACAAAAAAAAACAGCCGCACCGAAGTGCAGCTGTTCATTATCGCGAAACGTGCGTCCGGGCGCGTCGTCGCAGGTTATTTAATTACGACCTTATACATCTTCCCGTCGAGCGTGACGATATAGAATCCCTGCGGCAGCATAATCGCCGTGTCGCCGGCTGCGACCTTACGGTTGGTGTAGAGTATGCCTGCCGGCGTGCGTATCTGCAATTCGGCATCGTGGTCTGCCCGCACATACAGGTATTTGCCGTGCGACCATACCCTGTCGTGTTCCGCATCTGCGTCCGCCGATGTGGGCGTTGCGCCCTGGATTGTGAGCGAAATGGGTTCGGTGACTTGGCGGATGATTACCGTGATGCTGCCGTCTTCGTTACGTTCCATAACAATGCCTTCCCTGTCGCGCAGCGGGATGCCCGTCGTTACGCTGAGGTTGTCCAGACTGTAATCCGGGTTGGGGATGATGGTGAATACGAAGTCGCGCTGGCTTTGAATGAAATGGCGTCCTGCGGGAGGCATTGTGGTGATTCCTTCTACCCGCGGGATGGCTACTTCACGGACTATCTCTTTGCCGTCAGTGTCGTATTCCGCGAAATATTCGTATGCGCCCATGTCGACCACGTCGTTTTCCATCCGCGCATAGCCTGCCAGATCATTGCCTGTGATGGCGGATACCGTGGCCGTGTCTTGCTGTGTCTGCAAATGGACGTTCAAACGTATGGGCGTGTAGAAGGCATACTTGTTGGCGCCCCGGTCTATTGCCGGCGAGAAGCTGTACAGTCGGTACGCGCCCTGCTGCATGTGTCCGTCGTCGTCGAATCCCTTCTTGCGGAATCCCGGCGAGGCGTCGAGGTTATTGCCTCCGTCCGTGCCGACGGCCGCGTTCCAGGCGCCGCCTGCGCGCGATCCTTCCACGAGGCTGGACGCGATATACGGGACGGACGCGCCGTCGTTGCCGACGCCCGGCCCGGCGGTCGACCGGTTGCCCCATACGATTGTGTTGCGCAGTGCGGGATTGCTGCCGTTGCGGTTGCAGATGCCGCCGCCGGACGACGCAGCGTAGTTGCCGGCAATGGTGACGTGGGTCAGCTGCGGCGCAGACGCGAGGTTGTACATGCCGCCTCCGTCGACGGACGTGTTGCCGCTGATTTCCACATTATATAATACCGGACTGCCGCCGTCGCTGAAGATGCCGCCTCCGTGGTCGGCCGTGTTGCCGCGTATGATGGTGTTGGCGATGGTGACGGACGAGTTTTTATTCGTTATGCCGCCGCCCTTCGCCGCCTCGCCGCCTTCGACGATGAAGCCGTCCCAGCGCGAGGCGCTGCTCACTCCTTCCGTGTATATTACGCTGCTGCCGTTGCCGCGTACTGTCGTGGGGTTGGAAGCGTAGCTACGTTCGTGCAGATACGTCTCCGTGGCTGCGAAGCCTCCGTATATCTCTACGCTGTCGCGCGTCAGTACGAACGATTGTCCGGCTTCGGCTCGATAGTCTCCGCGCGCTACCCAAATGAAATCGCCTTCGGAGGCGTCGGCAAGGGCTTCCTGTATGGTGCGGAAGGCGTTGGGCCACGAGCTGCCGTCTTCCGTTCCGCCTGCCACGTGACAGTCGACGAAGAGGCCGCGCACGCTTGCGTGTATCTCGAAATCGTACGTATACGTCTGTTCGCAGATTTGCCCGCTTCGCTCAATCCTTATCCTGACTGAAACCGTCTTCGGGCCTGTGGCGGCATATGCTACCGAGACTGTGTCGTCGGCAGTCGACGTCAGCGGCGAGCCGCCGGGGAAGCTCCATTCCCAGTCGATATTGTCCGCCACGGCTACGATTTCCGGATTCAGGGGCACGGTAAAGGTTTGCGGCAAATTGATTTTTGTGCCCGCTTCGGAAATACGTTTAATCTTCAAGTCGCCGTCGAAAGAAAACAGTACGAAAACCGTGTCTTTCGTAATGACGGACAGCGCGCCGTAGTCCGTAGCCAGAATATACTTGCCCGTAGTGTGAGCCTGTATGTCCGCGCCCGTGTGCGTACTTCCGTCGGGTAGCGTCCATAGATAGCTTTGTCCGTCGTGGCCGCTCTGCAGTGCGACGGGGGGATTGCAGGCGTATACCGTGTCCGCAGCAAACTGGAATGACCAGTGGGCATTGTACGCGCGGTCGCCCGTCGAGCCTTGAGGTATAATCACATCACGCTGCGGGAATGGGCCTGCTATATCCGTGCCTGTCCAGCCGATAAACGTATGTCCCGCTTTGATTGGAGCGTCCAGCGTAATATCCGGTGTTGCTACAGTGTAAGAGGACGCACTCAACGGCGTGCTTCCTCCGTTAGTAATGTATGTGATGTTGTAGGGAGTAGCTGCCGACCAATTTGCCTGCAAGTTAAGATCGGCCGTTGCCGTTGTCGGTACGATAAACGGAGCCGGCGACGTGCTGCTGATTCCAAGTTCGGGACACGTCCAGCCGGCAAACGGATAGCCCAGCCTTGTCGGCTCGTTGTTCACGGTGCATCCCACGCCTACCACATAATTCGTCGGGTTGGGCGAGGCCGGCGGCGTACCGCCGTTGTAGTGATAGGTGATTGTGGGCTTTGGTCT
>JAISNP010000032.1 GCA_031276175.1 Tannerella sp. | reverse complement strand
ACCCATCGTTACCCGAAATCCTTGGTCCCGGACCTGAAAACGGAGGCGTCAACCCCCGACTGGCTAACGACGGCGAATGGGAATATTACGGTATCTACAACTGGTTCGACGTCATGTTGAAAGATGTGTCGCCAAATCAAACAGCCAACGTGCGCATTTCGCAGAAGGGCGAAAAACTTGCGTACTCGGCGAGCGGCGGTTTCTACAGAGAAGACGGTATGCTCAGATACGGTAACGATGTCCTTAAACGTTTCAACTTTCGCGGCAACGCTACGTATAACATGACCGACCGCTGGAATTTAGGCACCAACATCGTTTTCAACCGACAGGATTATTACACAACGACGGGAGCAGGCGAAAACGAATTTTGGTTCTTCCGTCTGCACAGCAACTATCCCACTCAGCCTATTTACAATCCCGACGGCACCTACACTCAGGATGGAGGCAACAACATTGGAAGCGCCATATCGGGAGGTTTCAAACAGACTATACGCGACGAAACTCAACTGTCGTTCAACACCAAGTTCGACATTTTGAAAGACGTATGGAGTGTGAACGGCGATGTTACGTTCAGGGTGGGCTTCGAAAACGAGGAAAAACTGTCTATTGATACTCCATATCAGAACAAGCCCGGTAAACAGTATCGTCCGAGTGATCCCACTTCGGTGCAGGTAGCTAATCGCGACCGTCTGGCGGTGTACAATCTGTACACAAGTTTCAACAAGACGTTTGCAAACAAACACGCAGTATCGGCAACGCTGGGATACAATCAGGAATATTATATATACAACAATCTGAATGTCTCGGGAACAAAACTGATTACCGTAGAGCTGCCGGACGTACAGTTGGCGCTGAATAATCGCAAATACGAACAAAAATCCGAAGACTATGCACTGCGCGGAGTATTCGGACGCGTCAACTACATTTTTGATAACAAATATATCTTTGAAGTCAACGGACGTTACGACGGCAGTTCGCGTTTCTCGAAAGGAAATCGTTTCGGATTTTTCCCCTCATATTCCGCCGCATGGGTTCTGTCGCGCGAAAGGTTTATGGAAGGAGTTAAAGAAGCGCTGTCGCTTGACAACCTGAAACTGCGCGGTTCGTACGGTTCTCTGGGTAATCAGACAATTGGCGATCCTCCTCTCTATTATCCTTATATGGAAACTATGGCTTATATTGCTCAGACAAGCTACGTTATCGACGGCTCGTTCCAGGCGGGAGTGGGAGCTCCCGGCGCGGCGCCCGAGTCTCTGACATGGGAAAAGGTTCGCACCGTCAATGGAGGTATCGACCTTGCATTCCTGAACAGCAGATTAGACCTTGCATTTGACGTCTATACCCGTTACACGGAAGGTATGCTTACACAGAGTAAGGCTTTGCCCTCGGTGTATGGAACCGGCTCGCCGCGCGCCAATGCCGCCGACCTGAAAACAAAAGGATGGGAATTGAGCGTCGGATGGCGCGACGCAGTAGAAGTCGGCGGTTCGCCTCTGTCGTACAATATCCGTGTGATGCTTGCCGACAATCAGGCGTGGATTACCCGTTTCGACAATCCCGACAAAAACCTTGGCAATTACTACGAAGGTCAGCGTCTGGGCGATATCTGGGGATACACCACTCTGGGCTATTTCGCGAGCGACGCGGAGGCTGCCGCTTGGGCAGACCAGTCGGCTCTTGGTAATTCGAACAATAACTACTCGTTTCAAGCGGGCGATTTGAAATTTGCCGACCTGAACAACGACGGCAAAGTCACGAGCGGAAGCAATACGGTCAACGATCCGGGCGATCAGAAAATCATAGGTAACGATCGCGAACGCCTGCCGTATTCCATCGATGCCGGCGCCGAATGGAAAGGTTTCGATCTGCGGGCGCTTTTTCAGGGTATAGGCAAACGTTAAGTCTATCCCGGCGGTTTGTATTTTTTTGGGATATACAATTATATGTGGGGTAATCCGAATACCAAAAATGCGGATCACTGGACGCCCGAAAATCCAGACGGCTACTTCCCGCGTCCGAAATCCGACATTGCCGGGGGCGGCGAGTTAGCAAAAAAGCAGACGAAATACTTGCAGGATGCTTCGTATCTGCGTCTGAAAAATGTGACGTTAGGATATACAATCCCTTCGCAGTTGTTGAAGAAAGCGAAAATCCGAAATCTGAGGGTCTATTTCAGCGGGGAAAACCTGTTGACCTTCCATCATGTTGAAGTAAAAGGAAACGACCCAGAAAAATTCGGCGGCGATGTCTATTATCCGTTCCAACGGACGTTTTCATTCGGAGTGAATATTGGATTTTAATAATTAATTAAATAATAAAGACATGAAAAGAAATAATGTATATATAAGAATGATGCTCGTAGCGGCGATGATTTGCGGATGTTTTGCCTGCGACGACGAGTTTTTGGAGCGTTATCCGCAAACGAGTGTTGCTCCTCCCACTTTCTTCAAGTCTGTTTCCGACCTGGAACTCTATGTCAACGGACTGTATAGCGTTAATCCAAGGTGGGAAGACATGAGTTCGGACAATGTGACTGTCTCGATCGACAACCAGCCTTATACAGGGTTGCTTTACGGCAGAGTGACGCCTGACAATGTCAGCGGTGACGGCTGGAACTGGTCGTTTCTGCGCAATGTAAACCTGATGTTAGGCAATCTGGATGAGGTGAGCGGCGAGGCTGCCGATATCAACCATTACGTCGGCATTGCGCGATACTTGCGTGCACGTTTCTATATCGGGAAGGTGCAAATTTATTCGGATGTACCCTGGTACGATAAGGAACTCACAACGACGGACGAGGATTTGTACAAGACTCAAGACCCGCGTACGTTTGTGGTGGATAAAATCATGGAAGACCTCGAGTTTGCCGTCGCCAACATCAAGCCAGATATGGGCAATCGCACACGTATGCACAAGTACGTGGCGCTGGCTGAACTGTCGCGATTTGCTCTCTACGAAGGCACGTATCGCAAATACCACACCGAACTCGAACTGACCGGAACGGCAAACCGGTTTCTGGAACGTTCAGTGTCGGCAAGCGAAGAAATCATGAACAGCGGCAATTTCGAGATTACGGGTACGGGCGTCGAAGAACTTGCTCAGGGCATCGCAGGCTGTGCCGGTTTCCGCGCGCTGTTTTCGAGCGCTAAATTAGACGGTAATCGCGAAATCATACAGTGGAAAGAACATGGGATGTTTTCATTCAGGATCGAAAACCGTGCAAATTCCCTGACGGAATCGTCGAGAATGATATATTCGCTGAGTCGCAGTTTGCAGGAGAGTTTTCTGACTAAGGACGGCAAACCGTTTTCGACAGTCGCAGACTACGACAAAAAGGCATATAAGGACGTGTTTACGGACAGAGACCCGCGTATGGCGGAAACATTTTTCTGGCCCGGTCTGGGCGACGAAGACGCTACATCGCCTAAGACAGTTCCACCCAGCTTGGGCGGTTACTGGCAGAGTAAATACTTCACTCCATACGCAGCGATTTTAAAGGCAGGCGACAACACCTGGCAAATGACTTCATTGCCTGTGTTCCGTTATGGCGAGGTGCTGCTCAATTATGCCGAAGCCAAGGCAGAACTCGGTCAGCTGGACGCCGCGGCAATTAACAGGAGTATCAATCTGTTGCGTGCGCGCGTCAATATGCCGGCGTTCAATGCCGCCAACGAAGTTGACGCTACGTTGAGGTCGCTGTATCCCGACGTCTCCGACGTCAATATTCTCGCCGTTCGTCGCGAACGTCGCGTTGAACTTGCCGGCGAAGGTCTGCGTCAACAGGACCTCTACCGCTGGAAAGCAGGTAAACTGTACGAAGCCGAAATATCGCAACAGGGCGTCTATATACCGTCTCTGCCTTTCGCCTACGATACAAACGGCGACGGACTACTCGACCACGGCGTAGCCGAAACGGCTTCCAAACATATTGAGACCGACGACCCGGTTGTATGGTACGACCTGGACGATGCGACTGGACTGATTTATCGCGATGCTTCGGGTTTTATTCGTATCAAAGACGACCAAACACGCAAATTTGATGAACCGAAATGTTATTACACTCCGATTCCTACGGGACAAATCGTGCTGAATCCGAATCTCAAACAGCCTCCCGGATGGTAAACAAAGCGAACGGGATTTAGCCCGAAAAGAAGAAGCAAAGAGGGTGTGTCGAAACGGGCGCATCCTCTTCGCATTATAAGCAGTATGTGTGGCGCCGCAAGCGCGACGAATCAATTTGCAACATGCTATTTTACAGGCGATAGCCCTTGCCGAGTTAGCAGGGGTGTGCTGCAAGCGTTAGCAGGGGTGGACTGCAAGCGTTAGCAAGGGTGTGCTGCAAGCGTTAGCAGGGGTGGACTGCAAGCGTTAGCAGGGGTGTGCTGCAAGCGTTAGCAGGGGTGTGCTGCAAGCGTTAGCAAGGGTGTGCTGCAAATGTTGAAGGGACTGTCTCTCTAAAAAGTGAGCGGATTCCATCCCTGCGCCTGCAAAGCCACTTCGCCGCCGTCGCGCCCTACGAGGTAATTGCCTGCCGCAGGCTCGGTAATGTGGCCTATCACCTTGATGCCTTCCATACGGTCTACCGTGTCGTGATACGTCAGCGGCACGGTGAAAAGCAACTCATAGTCTTCGCCGCCGTTCAGCGCTGCCGTGACGAGGTTCATGTTAAACTGTTCCGCCATCAAGGCGGTCTGGTAATCTATCGGGATGCGGTCTTCGTAGATGCGGCAACCCACGCGACTTTGCTGTGCGATATGAAGCAATTCGGACGAAAGCCCGTCCGAGACGTCTATCATAGCCGTCGGGACAATCCCGCTGTCGGCCAACATTCCGACGATGTCTTTCCGTGCTTCGGGCTTCAACTGACGCTCCAGCAGATACTCTTCGCCGCAGAAATCGGGCGTGAAATCTTTTTCACCCCTGAAAACGGCCTTTTCGCGCTCCAGCAGCTGCAATCCCATATAGGCTGCGCCCAAATCGCCCGATACGCATATCAAATCATTTACTCTTGCCCCGCTGCGGTATGTGATTTTATCTTTTTCGCCCTCGCCGATGCAAGTAATACTTATCGTAAATCCCGTGCGCGACGACGAGGTGTCGCCGCCTACCAAATCGACGCCATACACCTCGCAGGCCAGCAACAGTCCCGCATAAAACGCCTCCAGATCTTCCACACAAAACCGTTTGGACACGCCGATCGAAACGGTAATCTGCTTCGGCTGCCCGTTCATGGCGTAAATATCCGAAAAATTGACGACGGCAGCCTTATAACCCAAATGCTTCAACGGCACGTAAGTCAAGTCGAAATGAATGCCTTCCAATAACAGATCGGAAGAAACAAGCGTCTGTTTATCTTTATAATCCAACACCGCCGCATCGTCGCCCACCCCTTTCAGGCTGCCGGGGTTGACAAGCGCGATTTTATCCGTCAGATGACGGATAAGGCCGAATTCGCCCAAGGTTGCAATTTCCGTCCGTGGCATGACTATTGGCGTAAGCTTTTTCCGACCGGAAGAATATGCCTCAGGATGTGCCCGTCCAATTGCTTTCCCCGGTCGAACATAAATTCCATCCTGATCGGAACGGCATACAAGCGTGTTTTCCACTCATCCGGCACATGGGGATTCGCACGTAACCGAGCGGCATCTTTTTCCGTACACAACATCAGCGACCTGTCCGATTTCATACGCAACAGCTCGGCATGGATTTTCCGTATGTCTCTTTTCGTAAAGTCGTGATGATCGGGAAAAGAAACGGCCTTCACCCTGTCCGAATACGTTTTTATTTTCTCTACCAGCGGTTTGGGGCAGGCAATGCCGGTCAGCAGCAAAATCTCGTCGTCTCTGCGGATATGTTCGAGCGCCAACGGGCTGCACTTGTCCGGGAAAACGCCTTCCGGCGACCGGTAGGAAATGATTGAGAAAAACAACTCCTGATGCGCCGACAACTTCATTTCTTTCTCAATAACACGGCAATCCGTCGGCGTTAGAGATCGGCTGCATTTGCCGACCACAACGATATTTGCGCGCCTTACCCCTCTTTTCGATTCGCGCAAACGCCCCACCGGCAATAATTTATCCTTATAGTACAGCCGGTTATAGTTCGTCATCAGGATGGAAAACGAAGGCTGCACGGAAAGATGCTGAAGCGCGTCGTCAAGCAGGATCACCTGCGGACGGACATCTTCCGGCAGCTTCAGCAGGTTATGAATCGCCCGGCAACGGTTTTTATCGACCGCCACCGTCACATCCGGATACCTGCGTTTAATCTGATAAGATTCATCGCCGATAAGCGCGGGCGTACTGTCTTTGTCTGCAAGCACGTAGCCTTTCGATTTACGTTTGTATCCGCGGCTGAGCGTCGCAATACGGTACTTGTCTTTCAGCAGGCGAATCAAATATTCAATCATGGGCGTTTTACCCGTTCCGCCTGCCTCCAGGTTTCCGACGCATATCACCGGCACGGGAAACCGCTCCGACGAAAGTATCTTGCAGTCGAACAATAAATTCCGCCCCCATACACCTGCGCCGTAAAGCAATGCGAAAGGGTATAACAAAAAGCGAAAAACCATCTTGCGCTTCTTGTTATAAAGGTTTCATGTCATAGGGGATACGCGCCTTGATGCCATACGTCGTTTTTATTTGTCGCAACAAATCGAGAAATTCATATTCCTCGCTACCTATCACATCTTTAGCCATAGAGATTTTGGCTTCGCCCAATTGTTTTTGCAGTATGTCCTTAAGGGAATTGTCCGAAAGCGGCGCTTCTATTAATGTGTAATTGTATATATTGGCAAGTTCGACGGCAAGTTCGACGGCGCGGTCTGTTCCGCCGAGTTCGTCGACCAGCCCTAACTCCAAAGCCTGCTCACCCGTCCATACACGTCCCTGTGCAAGGGCGTCGATAGAGTCTTTGCTCATGTGGCGTCCTTCGGCGCAACGTGAGAGAAACAGGTCATACCCTCGTTCGATATAGGCTTGTATCAGGGCACGCTCCTCCTGGGTCATCGGTCTGGACATTTCTCCTATATCAGCATATTTGTTTGTTTTCACTATGTCGGCAGTCAAATCCAGTTTGCCCAACAATCCGCTGATATTCGGGAATATTCCGAATATCCCTATCGAGCCGGTCAGTGTAGTCGATTCGGCCACAATTTTACGGGCGGCGCAGGAAATATAATATCCTCCCGAAGCCGCCACACTGCCCATTGAGACGACAACCGGCTTCTTGCGATTCAACTTTGCCACTTGTTGCCAGATTTGTTCGGACACAAACGCATCTCCACCGGGCGAGTTTACGCGCAAGACGACGGCTCTTACCAACTCGTCGTTTTCGAGTTCGCGCAACTTGTCTGCAAGATTCCCGGTGATATTCTTTTGCACAATCAACGGAGCGCTTATCGAATTTAAGATCTCCCCCTCGGCATAAACTATTGCAATCTTGTTTCTGTATTCGCGCTCGGGCGCTTTTACCTTTATCATTTCGGAGACACTCAGCGACTTCAATTTCGACGAAGTTTGTCCCGACAATTCTTTCAAGCGTGTTTCGACGCCGAAGCGGTATTCCAGAGAATCAATCAATCCGTATTCCACCGCGGCGGACGGATCGGCAAAAAACAGTCCTTCGTCTGCAAAACGATTTATATCGGAGGCTGCAAGATTGCGGTCGGCGGCAATCTCATTCACCACATTTTTCCATATTCCGCCCATATACGAGGTGATTTGTTCGCGGTTGGCATCGCTCAGATGGTTGGAGGTAAACGGTTCGACCGCACCTTTGTATGTTCCTACTTTGAACACTTCCATTTCAATTCCCGCCTTTTGCAGCAATCCCTTGTAAAACATGGTTTCGGACGATAGCCCTCGCAAGATTAACACGCCTGTCGGATTGAGGTATACCCGGTCTGCAACCGAGGCAAGATAGTAACCGCCCTGCGAATAACTATCTGCATATGCAACGACAAATTTCCCGCTTTCCCTGAAATCTTTCAGCGCACGGCGAATGGCATCCAAACTTGCCGTTCCTGTCGAAAACATACCGATATCCAGATAGATGCCCTTAATGTGGCTGTTCGTTTTCGCACGATTTATGGCTACCAGGATATTTCTTAACGAAAGTTCCGGCTCGTCCCACAACAAGACGGTAAACGGATTTTCTTCACTATAATCGTCAATCGTTCCGTTCATTGATATTTTCAGAATATTTTCATCCTGCTCCGGAATATAAGTGGTTTTGGATGCGGAATGTAAACAGACAATCAGTATAACAGTCAACGCGATTACGATGCAAAAAATACCAATGAAAGTACCGATGAACGATGCAAACAGCATCTTGAAAAATTGTTTCATAACTCTTTACATTATATTCATAACGTGATTTGAAAACACAAGAAAACCATCTGCATGACGCGATGGTTTTCTTCACATTTACAATTTCGGCCTATAACTTGTTGTTCGAACCTAATACATTTGTTATCTTGTGTATATAGATTTTCTTTGCATTGTCGCGAGCAGGCCCCAGATATTTGCGAGGGTCGAACTCGGCGGGAGATTCGGCAAACACCTTGCGGATGGCGGAAGTCATTGCCAAACGGCTGTCCGAGTCAATGTTGATTTTGCATACCGCCGATTTGGCAGCCTTGCGCAACTGATCTTCGGGAATGCCGATAGCGTCTTTCAATTGACCGCCATACTTGTTGATGGTCGCGACTTCTTCCTGCGGCACCGATGAAGCGCCATGTAATACAATCGGGAATCCGGGCAGTTTTTTTTCCACAGCGTACAGAATATCAAAAGCCAGCGGAGGAGGTACCGGCACGCCTTCGGCATTGCGCGTGCACTGTTCGGGTTTGAACTTGTTTGCGCCATGAGATGTCCCGATGGATATGGCCAGCGAATCGCAACCGGTTTTGGATACAAAATCAACTACTTCTTCCGGACGCGTGTAGGTATGGTGCTCTGCGGAGACCTCGTCTTCCACACCGGCCAACACACCCAATTCTCCTTCGACCGTTACATCAAACTGATGTGCGTATTCAACCACTCGCTTTGTCAGCGCTACATTTTCGTCGTACGGAAGGTGAGAACCGTCAATCATTACCGACGAGAATCCCATGTCAATGCAACTCTTGCAAAGTTCAAACGAGTTCCCATGATCCAAATGCAATACAATTTGAGGATTCGGACAGCCCAATTCCTTCGCGTATTCGACTGCCCCTTCCGCCATGTAGCGCAGAAGAGTTTGGTTGGCATACTTGCGTGCACCACTGGACACTTGTAAAATCACAGGTGATTTTGTTTCTACTGCAGCCTGAATAATAGCCTGCAACTGTTCCATGTTGTTGAAATTAAAAGCAGGAACGGCATATCCGCCGTTAATAGCCCGGGCAAACATCTCTCGCGTGTTTACCAACTCCAAATCTTTGTAACTTACCATTTTTACTTACGTTTATTATGTGTTATAAAACTTGTACAAAGATAACTATTATGTGTAAGATATAGCTCAATAAAAAAACATAAAGTTGCACCCGATAAAAAATAGCGATTTTTTCATTGATATTTCAGCGTTTCAGTGTATCTTTGCAACCCGTAAAAAAACATGTTTAATTTGAAATCGTAAACAGTCAAAATATAAAGAAATGAAAAAAGGTATACATCCGGAAAATTATCGTCAGGTAGTGTTCAAGGACATGTCGAATGAAGACATGTTTATTTCACGTTCTACCATTAAGACGAAAGAAACTATTGACATTGACGGCGTCAGCTATCCGCTGGTAAAATTGGAAATATCCAACACCTCGCACCCGTTCTACACCGGCAAAGCCAAACTGGTCGATACGGCTGGACGCGTGGACAAGTTCATGAGCCGCTACGGAAACAGAGTCAGAAAATGACTCCTTTCCTCTGCAAAAAAAACGAAGGTTGCCTGCAGCAGGGCGACCTTTTTTATCTCCGAAAGGTTGTAGAGGAATCGGGAAAAGGCCGTATTCGTAAATCGTTCTTTTATAAATGATTTGTAAAAGACAAAAACTTGTAATGCAAATGAAAAACGAAAATTATCTCACGGTACTCGGCAAGTTCAATCTCGCTGACAAGCCTATAAAAGTTGAGAAGTTCGGCAACGGACATATCAACGACACGCTAAAAGTGACAACCGATAAGGGCGAAGCAAAATACATTCTCCAGCGTATCAATCATGCCGTTTTCACGAATGTTGAACTGCTTCAGCAAAATATCCTGACTGTTACGACGCACATCCGAAAGAAACTGGAAGCACGCGGCACACAGGATATTGATCGCAAGATGCTGATATTTATACCTGCTATCGACGGACGTTCGTATTACTTTGACGGAGAGAACTATTGGCGTGTATGCCTGATGATTCCGCGCAGTCGAAGTTATGAAGAAGTAAACGAAAAACTCTCTTTCGAGGCAGGAAAGGCATTCGGAGACTTTCAGTTGATGCTTGCCGATATTCCCGAAGGTGCGTTAGGTGAAACCATCCCCAACTTCCACAACATGGAATTTCGCCTGCAACAATTTCGCGATGCTGTAAAAGCTAATCTCGCAGAACGTTTGGCGAATATAACCGATTTAATCGAAGCCATCGAAGAACGCGCCGCATCAATGTGCATTCAGGAAGAATTGTATCGCGAAGGAAAACTGAAAAAACGTACAAACCATTGCGACACGAAAGTCAACAATATCCTATTCGATGAACATGACGGTAATGCATTATGCGTTATTGATTTGGACACAGTGATGCCGGGCTTTGTCCTGTCCGACATCGGCGATTTCATCCGTACGGGCGCCAATACCGGTGCAGAAGACGATACAAACCTTGACAACGTCCACGTGGACATGGATATTTTCAAAGCATACACACGCGGTTACATGGAAACGGCGAAATACTTTCTCACTCCTCTGGAAATTAAGCTATTGCCATATGGTGGGCGTTTGTTGACCTACATGCAAACCGTCCGTTTCCTGACCGACTATATCAACGGAGACAGTTATTACAAAATACATTATCCCGAGCACAATCTCGTTCGTTCCAAAGCACAATTCAAACTCCTGCAAAGCCTCGAAGCACATGCGGAAGAAATGGATGAATTTATGGGAATATACCTGTAAATCAAAAGAGAATATCCCCGTTAAAAAGAAAAAACCAGAAAGAACGGAAAAACGATCGAATAAAACGAAAAAAATACCTCCTCAACGATGTTGCTTTTTCACGGGGAGGTGTATTTCGTTTTCTTCCTGCATGTCCAATTCATTTCCTTCGGCATCATAGAATTTGTATTCAAGGAAAGCCAACCCCTGATCGGGAATCACCTTTATCTTCGCGGAATATCGCATCTTCCAACGCATTTCCATGGAAATAAGACCTTTATTGATATACGCGGCAACATAAGGGTGCACACGTAGTGTGAATTTTTTCACATTATGCTTGTTCACCAGACAGTCGATTTTGCCTTCCAGACTGTCGGTAAATAAAATAGACGATTTCACAACCCCTGTGCCAAAGCATGAGGGACAACTTTCGGCAGTCTGTACCTCCAAAATCGGGCGTACTCGCTGGCGCGTAATCTGCATCAGGCAAAATTTGCTAAGGGGCAATATATTATGCTTAGCACGGTCTTTTGACATCGCTTTTGTCATGATTTCGTACAATTGCTGGCGATTGGATGCTTCCGTCATATCAATGAAATCCACGACAATGATTCCGCCCATATCGCGTAAGCGCAACTGACGGGCGATTTCTTCCGCCGCAGTACAATTTACTTCAAAAGCCGTTTTTTCCTGTTCCGTGCTGCTTTTCATACGGTTTCCGCTGTTCACGTCGATGACGTGCATTGCTTCCGTATGTTCGATAATCAGGTATGCACCGCCACGATGAGTGATTGTACGCCCGAAAAGCGACTTAATTTGCTTCGTGACGCCAAACTTATCGAAGATAGGAGTATCTTCGTTATACAGTTTCACTATCCCTTTCTGTTCGGGAGCGATGCTGCTGACATATTCGTACACACTATCGTATATGCTTTTTTCATTAACATATATATGCTGAAAGGAGGAATTGAATATGTCGCGTAGCAGAGCTACCGTTCTCGAAGCTTCTTCAAACACAATCGAAGGTGCTTTCATTTTGGACACCCGTGGGATATTCTCTTCCATGCGCTTGACCAGCATTTTAAGTTCACCGTCCAGTTCGGCAACCTTTTTCCCTTCGGCAGAAGTACGTACGATGACGCTGAAATTTTTCGGCTTGACACTTTGCATCAACTGGCGCAAACGTGCCCGTTCTTCGCCCGACTTGATTTTGGTTGAAATGGAAATATCGTCCGCAAACGGAATCAGCACCAGAAAACGCCCCGCAAATGACAGTTCTGCCGTCAGACGCGGGCCTTTAGTCGAAATCGGTTCCTTAGCAATCTGTACAAGCAGTTCCTGACCGACAGTCAAAACGTTACTGATACTTCCGTCTTTCTCTATTTCCGGCAATCGTTGCATTTTCGAAACCGGAAGCCGCTTTTTAGAATCGTCTTTCAGTATTTTCAGATATTTCTGTATCGTACTGAAATTGGAACCCAAATCCTGATAATGGAGAAACGCTTCTTTTTTACAACCCACATCTACAAAAGCAGCATTTAACCCCGGAAGCAACTTCTTTACGCGGCCGAGGTAAATATTACCTACTGCAAAAGAATCTTGCCGGGATTCTTTCTGGAACTCCACCAAACTTTTGTCTTCTACTATGGCAATCGAAACTTCTTTCGGTTTTACATCTACGATTAATTCACTTATCACCCTACCAATAACTTATCTATTTTTTTACTCCTTTAATCAAAAGAACAAACTTATTATATTTTAAGTTTGTTCTTTCAATTCACTAAGACTTACTTCTTCTTATGCCGATTCTTTTTAAGTCTTTTCTTACGCTTGTGCGTAGCCATTTTGTGTCTCTTTCTTTTTTTTCCGCTAGGCATAATTTTCTACTTGAAATTACAACTTAATCTTTCTTGGCAACGTTGTTCAAAAAGACTTTTGCCGGTTTAAACGCCGGAATCTTGTGTTCCGGAATAATAATTGTCGTATTTTTGGAGATGTTGCGGGCAGTCTTTTGCGCTCTTGTTTTCACAATAAAACTGCCAAACCCTCTAAGATACACATTTTCATCGTTTGATAACGAAATCTTTATCACGTTCATCAAAGATTCAACACATGCTAAAACAGTACCTTTTTCAATGCCTGTACTTTTTGCAATCTCACTAACAATGTCTGCTTTCGTCATTTTTTTTAATACAAAATAAAGGTTGATAAATAATCTAATTTTTTAGGCTGCAAATATATATGATAAACTTGGATAAAACTATTTTTTTGATGAAAAAAGATCTCTATCCTGTCATAATGTATATGTATATTTGCAAAAAAATATGCCGAATTTAAGCTAAATGGCTATGAATGATAGATATAAATGGTTTGAAGAAAATGCAGTTTTTATTGTTTGGTATAAAAAAAATTTGCGAAAATTGCCATGGAGAGAGACAAAGGATCCCTATCTCATCTGGATTTCGGAGATAATCCTGCAGCAAACCCGTGTAATTCAGGGTAAGGAATATTATCTTGAATTTACAAAACGTTTTCCGAAAGTCCATATTCTTGCAGAAGCGAGTCAAGAAGAGGTGTTGAAAATCTGGCAAGGGTTGGGTTATTACTCCCGCGCACGCAATCTGCATGAGACAGCAAAGGAAATCATGACCCGCTTCAGTGGCCAATTTCCGCAAAAATACGAAGACATCCTGTCGCTGAAAGGTATCGGCCACTATACGGCAGTTGCCATCGTGTCCATTGCATGGAATCAGCCCTACCCTGTGGTGGACGGAAATGTATTCCGCGTATTAGGGCGACTGTTCGCCGTCGATACGCCCGCTGATACGGTCAAGGGAAAGAAATTGTACACGGAATTGGCGCGCCGAATCATGAATCCCGAACAGCCGGGACTGCATAATCAGGCTGTTATGGAATTTGGCGCATTACAGTGCATCCCGAAAAATCCCGATTGCGGCCGATGTCCCCTGAAAGATCGATGCATGGGATATGCGGGTGGTAAACCACAACAGTTTCCCGTCAAACTTCGCAAGGCAAAAACGCGTGACCGATATTTTCAGTTCTTCTACATTATATATAATAATGCATATACGTATCTACACCACCGCAATGAAAAAGATATCTGGAACGGACTGTTCGAGTTTCCGCTAATAGAAACTACACATTCGACGGATTTCGCCAAGCTGAAAGAGACGGACGAGTTTAAAAAACTTTTTCCGCCGGACAGCCACGCTGTTTTTACATCGGACAAAAGCGACATCAAGCATATCCTGACACATCAGGTATTGTATGCTACATTCTACAAAGTAGAAATACGGACGGAGAGCAAAGTCTTGAAAAACTACCTCCGGATTCCACTGCAAGATTTGATCAACTATCCTATACCAAGACTGATACACAAATATTTATCAGATATGGCATGACGAGAAATGTTAAAATCAAAAAAAAGTCTGGTTTTGCCTGTAATTATCAAAAAAAACAGGTAAATTTGTGTCATAAATTAAATCATAACAATTATGTCATTGAACAAAGTTATTTTAATAGGTAATGTTGGAAAAGACCCTGCCATAAGATATTTCGACAGTGGAAATGCTGTTGCTAATTTCTCGTTGGCGACAAACGAACGGGGTTATACGCTGGCAAACGGCACCGAGGTGCCCGAACGGACGGAGTGGCACAACGTAGTTGTTACGCGTGACCGTGTCCAATTCGTAGAAAGGTATGTGAAGAAAGGTTCTTCGGTTTATATCGAAGGGAAAATACGTTCGCGCAGCTACGACGATCAGAATGGGCAAAAACGCTACATAACAGAAATTTATGCCGATCGCATAGAATTTTTCTCGGGCGGCAGGAAACCTGAAACAGGAGAAGGAGGTATCGCGGATTCTTCAACGCCTGCATCGCAATCCGGATCGTCTCCGGAACCTCCGGCCGTATCCGAACAAACGGACGACTTGCCGTTTTGAGTATGTTAATTAAACGTATATGCCTTGTATACAGATGATTATTTGTCGAATTTGTTATTGCAGTATGTCTGGTATACTCACGTAATAGATTCGATTATTTTGTTTATTATCGTTTTTCTTTTGCTGTTCATTTCCGGATATATTTCTGCAAATGAAGAGATATTGTTTTGGCTTTCTCAAGGAAACGCAGGCCGTATTAAGAAAGAAGAAGACAAGTTGCAAAACAAGTTTCTCTGTGAAGTACTGGAAATGCCGGGGCGACTGATTCATGCGCTTTCCATTTTCCGTTCGGCATTGCATATTGTGATTGTTGTACTTGTGTTATACCGTTTGTCGTTGACATATTATCAGGGATTTGATTATTTTTATCTCATGGTAGCCACGGGATTAATAATCCTGATATTCCTTTTTAACAGAATAATGCCACGACTCATGTTACGTAAAAATGCATGGGGTATTCTGCTTCGCGCCACGCCATTCCTCCAATTCATATACTGGCTTTGCAAGCCGCTCACCAAACCCATTTCAGTGCTGGCCGAAGCCGAAGATATGTCCGAATCACATGAAGATGATCTCATTGCGACAGACAAGGATACTCCCGACGAGAAAGGAATAAAAAAAGACATGATTCGCCTCTACAACAAAACGGCAGACGAAATCATGGTGCCGCACATGGACATCAAAGCCATTGATATAAAGAGCAGTTTCGACGAAGTCATGGACAGCATTATCAAAACCGGCTTTTCGCGTATACCCGTTTACGAAAACACAGAAGACGACATCAAAGGCATTCTGTATGTAAAGGACATGATTATGAGTGTTCACTCGAACGAAACCTCGCAATGGCAGCGCATGATACGTCCAGCATATTTCGTGCCCGAAACGAAACGAATAGATAGTCTGCTTGAAGAGTTCAGAACAAATAAAGTGCACATAGCCATTGTTGTAGACGAGTTCGGATGCACATCAGGTCTGGTAACGCTGGAAGATATTATCGAAGAAATCGTAGGAGAAATTGCCGACGAGTTTGACAACGACGAAAGGTATTTTGTACTTTTGCCCGACGGAAGTTATATCTTTGAAGGTAAAATTCAACTGAACGATTTCTTTCGCGAAACAAATACCGACCCGGCCGACTTTAGGAAACTAACGGAAGAAATCGACACGCTCGCCGGCCTTTTGCTAAAAATAAAGGGTACTCTTCCGTGTCGCCGCGAAATCATACAGTACGACAATTATCGCTTCCAGATATTGGAGGCAGACGAACGCCGCGTCCTGAAAGTGAAGTTCAGCGCCGGCAAACGACTGCCGAAGAAAACGGCGGCCAAATCCGTCGCTTCTGCCATCATTCTTTTATGTATATGTCTATTTTCCTGCACAAAATATACCCCTAAGCCGCGCGGTTTTTTTCGTATAGATATTCCTGATGCAAGCTATGAGAATTTGGGCCTGAAAGATTTACCGTATTCGTTCAATGTGTCTCAATTGGCGACGATCGAATTGCCACCGGCAGGAGAACCGGCCGAATGGCTTAATTTGTCGTACGAAACACTGCACGCCAAAGTCTATTGTACCCACCATTTCATCACGCCACGCACGTTTCCTGCCGTCGAAAAAGAATGTCGCGAATTGGTAAAACGCACCGTAAAAAATGCAACATCCATCACAGAACAGGCATATGAAAGCCCTGACATACACATATATGGGACACTATTTATGATTGAAGGTGAAACGCCTTCTCCTATACAGTTTATGTTGACCGACAGCGTGCGTCATTTTTTCCGCGGAGCACTTTACTATCGATGCAAGATGAATGTCGATTCGCTGGCGCCCATTAACTCATATCTGCGAGACAACATCGCCGAGTTGATGCAGTCTTTTCAATGGAAATAGGTCATGCCTTTGCTGCAAAAATACTCTTCTCCGCATTGGGGAGTCTGGAAAATCGAGGAGTGCTGGGAACAGTTGCTGACGCTATTCGAATCTCCTGCACTATATCGCCCTTTTTTGGACAAGTGCAGGTCAGAGATCCGTAAAGCCGAATGGCTGGCTGTCAGACTGCTTTTACGTGAACTTACCAGTAAAGAAGCCTCGGTCGCATATCACGACAATGGAGCACCATATCTACTTGAATCCGAATATAATATCAGCATTTCGCATACAAAAGGATATGCTGCCGTCATATTGGATTGCGTCCATTCCGTAGGCATTGATATCGAATATCGGTCGGAACGGGTACAACGAATCAAGTCGCGATTTTTGAACGAAGACGAATATGACAGGCTGAACAGCGCATCTACCGAAGTATTGCTGATATGCTGGAGTGCAAAGGAAACAACATTTAAAATGACAAGACAACGTGCAGCCGATTTTAGAAAAGATATTCGTATCCTCTCGTTCGAACTGTCTGAAACTACGGGCTATATAGATGTAAAAGAGACGTTTACCAGTGAGGCGGCCACATACAGAATAGTGTATACCGTTACGCCTGAGTATATAGTCACTTACGGGATTTCGCACGCAGGGAAGTAAATTTTCAGCAATATTGTCTGGAGGTCAACAAAAATCACTATCTTTGAGCAAAATATTACAGTAACATTAAAATTATTATGCAAAGGCGAAACTTTATCAAAATGGCAGGTGTATTGGCCTCTACTCCCACACTGACAACGACTCCGGTTATCAACGCTCTGAATTTGACGGGTGCAGGCGAGAAAGAAATTTATGAATGTCGTATCTATACGCTTAACGGCAACGGAGATACGTTGGATATATTTTTTAATGAAACTTTAATTCCGGCATACAATCGTCTGGGCGTAACGGTCGGGGCATTTAAACCTTACAAGCCGGAAGAAGAACAACAACGATATCTTTTGTTCATTTACCCGAATATTGCCGCCTATTTTAAAGCGAAAAAAACGATATGGGACGACCGTACTTTCAGAAGTTTAGCGCAGGCGTTTTTTGATGCCACCGCTCCGCAACCTGTTTATTCCAGATTTGAAACCATCCTGAGCGAGGCTTTCGACAAAATCCCCGTCCACCGGAAACCGAATGAAGAACGGACGCTATTCGAATTCAGAGTTTACCAAAGCCCAAATGAAGAAGCCAACAGACGCAAAGTGAAAATGTTCAATGTGGACGAAATTGCCATTTTCGACCAAACAGGCATCAATTCCGTCCTTTATGGCGACATTCTGGCAGGGCCGTGCCAACCGGCGTTGATGTACTTGACGTGGTATAGGGACGAACCAACCCGCAACGAAGCGTGGAAACAATTTGGAAATCATCCCGACTGGAAACGCATTTCGAAATTGCCCGAATATGCGCATACGGCAACAAATAACAAGAGTATCTTGTTGTTGCCGTTGGTATATTCACAATTGTAATATATAAATAGATGTTTATGCGAATAAGCAAGAAATGTGCATATCTTTTTACAGGTATTCTGTGGCTTTTTGCAAGCGGATGCCGGAACGAAGCAAGCGACATGTTGAAAGGTAAATGGCAATTGAAAACTGTCAAACACGCTGGCGTTTTTTCAACGGCAGATTCCGTTTGGTATAATTTTCAGTCCGAGTCCATATTCATGTATCAGATTTATTCTGCGGAAAAAGACTCGTTTACACATCAATACGGTTTCAAAACCCAGATTGAAGTGCGGACATTGCAATTGGAACTTATATCCTATCCGCGTCCGATAGCAACATTTCTACCTGCAACCGATTGGAAAGACAGGATACGCATATTTACCATCAAAAAAATTACGGGAAATGAATTAGTGCTTTCTGGCGACGAAAAAGAATACATATTCATAAAATTTTGACAATTATGCCGGTCTAAAATATTAAAGGATGTCTTACGACATCCCCCAATCAATTGCTAACCTTAAATCTAATACTATTATGAAAAACTGCAGTGCAAATATATAGTTTTTAATTAATACTTAATAATTCCCCTAAAAACATTCCCTTTGCACCTATAATAAATAAAAATAAGATATTAATTTATTGAATTTCACAACATTATTTCCGGATGAAACGAGTTGTAAAGCCGGGTGGAAGGAATATCGGGACAAACAGGGTATAGTCTGTCCCGGATGCGGGGCAAGGCACATTATTGGAAATCGGACAAGGAAGTTTATGAGTGTAAGGGCTGCAAGTACAGACAGAGCTTCAAGTCGAATACGGTGATGCATGGCAGTAGGTTACCGTTTCGTTATTGGATTATAGCCGTACATCTGTTCACATCGACAAAGAAAAGTTTCTCGGCGAGCGAATTACAGAGACGGTTAGGTCACAGTATACAACCCGATATGGGCAATGCTGTACAAACTGCATCGGGTCATGGGCCTGCGCGATTTTCAAGGATTTGGTAAGAGCGTACCGTCCTCAAGTAATACCTGAAAAAGAAATCTCAAAATTGTTGCCGTGGGTACACATAGCAATCAGTAATGCCAAGCGTATGCTGTTGGATATATTCCATGAAATTAAACCTGATTATTCATAAAACCACCTGAATGAATTTTGTTATAAGTTCAATCGTAGATACTTTGGGGAACAACGCTTTGACAGGCTTCTGGTAGCTGCTGTTTCTTATAAAAATCAATTTAGGTATAACATTGAGTAATCATTTAAGAGCTTGTTTGAATTTTAATGAAATAAAAGCATAAAGGGCTTCCGTATTTGCCTTATAGATACTTTCTTTGAAGTGACCAAACTAAAAAAGAAATGTATCCAACAGACTTAACGGAAACCCAGTGGCAATATATAAAGAAAGTATTGCATATCCAAATGAGAAAGAGAAAACATGATTTACGGGAAATATGGAACGCCTTGTTTTATATCGTGAAGACGGGTTGTCAATGGCGGATGTTGCCATCAAACTTTCTCAAATGGCAACGGGTGTATTATTCTATCGTAAATGGTCTGAGCAAACGGATTTTGATTTATTGCTGAGTTACTTACGCGAATCCGTCCGTATTAAACGCGGGCAAAACAGGCAGACCGGTGTGGGCATAATGGACAGTCAAAGTGTTCGTTGGGGTAACAACTGTTCATTGAATGGTATTGATGACCATAAGAAAGTCAAAGGCATCAAACGCCATGTGGTTGTGGGCAAAAACGGCTTTCTTATAGCCATCATGGTAACGGTAGCCAATATTCACGACAGTAAGGCAGCTTATCTGTTGATGCGCATATTAAAGGAGCTGTGTTCTTCTATGAAGGTGATATTGGCAGATGGCGGATATCGTGGAGGGAATAATAGAAACAGTAACGAAAACCTTTGGCTACGCTATAGAGGTAGTGGTCAGCAATTTTAAGGAACAGGGCTTTCGGCCTATACATAAGCGATGGATTGCAGAGAGAACTTTCTCCCAGTCTGACAATTACAGGAGACTGTGTCGAAACTATGAAACAACATTTGATTCGGCGGAGGAAATGGTCAAAATAGCATCCATAAGATTATTATTGAATAAAATTTAAACAGGCTTTTTAAAAAACAAAAAATTTGCATGAATGAAAAAAGCCTGTATCTTTGTCCCCACGAAATTAAGACTGTTCAATGGTGTAATGGTAACACGTCAGATTCTGGTCCTGAAATTCCAGGTTCGAGCCCTGGTTGAACAACAGAGTGTATTTGCGATATAAAAAACAATTAATATCTATCACCATGAGTAATTTATTCAAATATTTGGGAGTGGTTGTACTTCTTGCAGGTGTTGCAATACTTGCAGTACCTGCTTTTCTACACAGTGTAAACAACACGATTCTCCTGTCCGGCCTTATCGTCATTATATTGGGCTATCTGGTTCACATTGCTCTGAACAGGAGGTTAGAGTAATTATCACGCCGGCACAAAGGCGTAAAGCATAGAAGAGGCTGTCTCCGGTAAACAAAGTCGAGGCAGCTTTTTTTTTGCAATAACCGCAGGTGTTGCGGCGCCGGAAACTAAACTCCGCTTTTGCCTCTGTCGCAAGCCTTGATTTTGGGTTTTTAGAGGTTCCTTTAATTAAAATACAAAAAAAATATTTCGCCCTGTTTGTTTATCCGGATTAAATGGATACATTTGGTAACTATTTTATCACACGAAGGACTGTAAAAGCTAAACATTTATATATATGAGTTATCTTGAATTTGATAAAACAATAATGATAAACCTTCAGGAGTCACTGAGCCGCGAAGTACTCCGAACCAACCGGAAAGGGGCCTATCACTGTACTACCGTTGTGGACTGTAATACGCGGAAATACCATGGACTGCTGGTAATGCCTGTACCGGAACTGGATGAGGACAATCACGTACTTTTATCTTCGCTCGACGAAACGGTCATCCAGCACGGGGCCGAGTTTAATATAGGTTTGCACAAATACGAAGGAGAGAATTACAGTCCGAAGGGGCATAAATATATCCGGGAATATAGCTGCGAGACGGTGCCCCGCGCCCTGTACCGGGTAGGCGGCGTGGTGCTGTCGAAAGAGAAGGTATTCTCCATGTACGAAAACCGTATCCTGATAAAGTATACCCTCGAAGACGCCCATTCGGCCACCACGTTGCGCTTCCGTCCCTTCCTGGCCTTCCGGAACGTGAAAGAACTGACGCAGGCCAACGGCCACATCAACCCGTCATATACGGAAATACCCAACGGCGTGAAAATGTGCCTTTACCCCGGCTATCCCGAACTGCACATGCAGTTCAGCAAAAAGGTGAAATTCGTTTTTGAGCCTTACTGGTACAACGGGATTGAATATCCCAAGGAGCAGGAAAGAGGCTTCCCGTACAAGGAAGACCTGTACGTGCCCGGCTACTTTGAGCTGCCTATCAGGAAGGGCGAATCCGTTATCTTCAGCGCGGGAGACTTGGAGACCGGTACTTCGCAACTGCAAACCCTCTACAAACAGGAAGTGACCTACCGTACTCCGCGCAACAGCTTTTACAATTGCCTGAAAAATTCTGCGCAGCAGTTTTATTTCCGTCCGAACGAGACCGACGCCTACCTGCTGGCCGGCTATCCGTGGTTCAAGGTACGGGCAAGGGATTTGTTCATCTCCGTATCCGGCTGCACGCTTTCCATCGGCGACCCTGTGCGATTTGAGAAAATTCTCCACACCGCTATGCCGGCCATACGCAATTTCATGGAGAAGGGACAAACCGACTCCGTTATCACGGAAATAGATCGCCCCGACGTGCTGCTGTGGTGTATATGGGCTATTCAGCAATACGCCCGGAGTATGGGCATTGAGCGCTGCAGGGAACTCTATGCCGGCTTCGTGTCCGAAATAATTGATTACATCGCCTGCGGGAAACATCCGGATATGAAACCGGCGGAAAACGGACTGTTGTATGCCGACGGGAGGGAAAAAGCCATTACCTGGATGAACTCTACCGTGAATGGGAAGCCCGTGGTGCCAAGATCCGGATATATCGTAGAGTTCAACGCTTTATGGTATAATGCGCTTTGCTTCCATACGGAGCTGAACGGAAACCGGCCGGAGGAAAGGACGGAAGCCTTTATCAAGGCTATCGACAAATCGTTTCCCGAAACATTTATAAACGGGTACAACTACCTGTTTGATTCGGTTTCACGGAATACGGTAGACTGGAGCGTGCGCCCCAATATGATCTTTGCCGTGTCGGCGCCCTATTCTCCGCTGACGAAGATGCAGAAACGCGCCGTACTGGATATTGTGACGAAGGAACTGCTGACGCCCAAAGGACTGCGTTCGCTCAGTCCGAAAAGCGAAGGCTACAATCCCTGCTATACCGGTACGCAAACCCAGCGGGATTTGGCATACCACCAGGGTACCGCCTGGCCCTGGCTGCTGGGCGCCTATCTGGAATCGTATCTCCGGATATTCGGAAGGAGCGGCCTCTCGTTTGCAGAGCGGATGCTGATAAGTATGGAAGAAGAGGTGAAGCTGCATTGCATAGGCACCATTCCCGAACTGTTCGACGGCAATCCGCCGTTTACCGGACGGGGAGCCATTTCGTTCGCCATGAATGTGGCGGCCATTCTGAGAGTAGAAGAATTATTGAAGAAGTATAACGCCGAATAAAACAGTACGTATTATGAAAGCATTAATGTTTGGCTGGGAATTTCCGCCGCATATCCTGGGGGGGCTGGGTACCGCCAGTTACGGCATGACCCGCGGCATGGCCATGCAGCCGGATATGGACGTTACGTTCGTAATTCCCAAACCCTGGGGAGACGAAGACCGCAGCTTTCTGCAAATCATAGGAGCCTGCAATGTACCCGTTGTATGGCATGATGTGCAGCCGGACTATGTGAAGCGACGGATTGGGAAATACATGGATCCGCAGAAATATTATGATTACCGCAATCATATCTATGCCGACTTCAGCTACCGGCATGTGAACGAGCTGGGGTGCATGGAGTTCTCGGGACGCTATCCGGACAATCTGCTGGAGGAGATAAACAACTATTCCATCGTGGCCGGCGTGATTGCCCGCACGGAAACATTCGATATCATCCATGCGCACGACTGGCTGACCTATCCGGCCGGAATCCATGCAAAGGTGGTGAGCGGGAAACCCCTGGTGATCCACGTACATGCCACCGATTACGACCGGAGCCGCGGAAACGTGAACCCGGAAGTGTACGGAATAGAAAAGAACGGGATGGACCATGCCGACCATATCATCACCGTAAGCGACCTTACACGCCGCACCGTGATTGAAAAATACCACCAAAGCCCCTTCAAGGTAACCACCGTACACAATGCGGTGGAACCCCTGAGTCCGGAGATACTGGCCATACCGGACAAAAAGGGGGTGAAAGACAAGGTCATCACCTTTCTGGGACGCATCACCATGCAGAAAGGCCCCGAATATTTTGTGGAAGCAGCCGCCAAGGTGCTGGCCAAATCGTCCGACGTCCGGTTTATCATGGCAGGAAGCGGCGATATGATGAATCAGATGATCCGGCTGGCTGCCTCAAGAGACATTTCAGACCGTTTCCACTTCACCGGTTTTATGAAAGGGAAGCAGGTCTATGAAGTACTGAAGGCAAGCGACGTATACGTGATGCCTTCGGTGTCCGAACCCTTCGGCATTTCGCCGCTCGAGGCCATGCAGTGCGGCGTTCCGTCCATTATCTCCAAACAGTCCGGATGCGCCGAGATACTGCACTATGCCGTAAAAGTAGACTATTGGGATATCGAAGCCATGGCCGATGCCATGTATTCCATCATCACCTACCCCGCCATGCACAAATTCCTGAAAGAAGAAGGAAAAAAAGAAGTAGATAATATAAAGTGGGAGTATGCCGGACAGAAAGTGCGCCGGATATACGACCTGGTAATTAACCGATAAAATTTTAAGATCATGAAAACAATCTGTTTTTATTTTCAGCTTCATCAACCGTTCCGTCTGAAAAGATACCGTTTCTTTGATATAGGAAACGACCACTATTACTATGATGATTTTCAGAACGAGGAAATTATCCGGCAAATAGCCGAACGATGCTACGTGCCCGCCAACCGCACGCTGATGGAAATGATTAAATCCGGAGGCGGACGCTTTAAGGCGGCTTTCTCCATATCGGGGACAGCCCTTGAGCAGATGGAAATCTATACCCCCGAAGTAATCGACGGTTTCCGCGAACTGGCAAAGACCGGCAACGTGGAGTTTCTGACCGAAACCTACGCCCACTCGCTCTCCTCCCTGGGCGACATGGAAGAGTTCAAAGCACAGGTGGCGCTCCACCGCAATAAAATCTACAACCTCTTCGGCGTCTATCCCGGCGTGTTCCGCAATACGGAACTGATTTATTCGGACGAAATATCCGAAGTGGTGTATGCACTGGGATATAAAGGCATGCTGACGGAAGGAGCCAAGCACGTGCTGGGATGGAAAAGCCCCAACTACGTCTACACGTCCATCACCCAACCCCAGTTGAAACTCCTGCTGAAGAACGACCGCTTCAGCGAAGACATCTCCATACGTTTCTGCAATTACAACTGGAGCGAATACCCGCTGACTGCCGACAGATACATGTCGTGGATAGCCTCCACCCCGGCGGAAGAACAAATCATCAACCTGTTTATGAACTACGACGTGCTGGGCTCTTTCCATCCGGCCGAATCCGGCATATTTGAGTTTTTCAGGGCGCTGCCCCGCTTTGCCGAAGAAAAAGGCATCGGATTCGCCCTCCCGTCTGAAGTATTCGCCCTCCTGAAACCGGTCGGATCCATTTCCGTACCGTATCCGATGTCGTGGGTTGACGAGGAAAAAGACTGCAGCTCGTGGCTGGGCAATGTCCTTCAGCAGGAAGCCTTCGGCAAGATCAACATGATAAGCGAACGGGTGCGCCTGATAGAAGACCGCCGCATCAGGCAGGACTGGAACTACCTGCAAAGCAGCGACCATTTCTATTACATGAACACCAAGCATCCCGGCGAGAAGAACTTCAGCCCCTACGACAATCCCTACGAAGCCTTCAACAACTACATGAACGTCCTGTCGGACTTCATCTTCAGGGTAAATGCCCAGTACCCCTCGTCTATCGAAAACGAAGAACTGAACTCGCTGCTCACCACCATCAAAAACCAGGGAGAAGAGATTGCAAGCCTTCAGAGAGAGATCGAACAGTTGAAGAAAAGAAAGAGCCGGAAGGCCGCTGTTCAGGGATAAAAGACCGGCAGACGTTCCCGTCTGAAAAGAAGGAGGCAAATCCGAAAGGTTTTGCCTCCTTCTTTTTTTTCGGAGCAGGGAGTAATGAGAAACAGAGAGATACTGGTGATCGTGGGCGAACGATCTACAAAAAAATATTGGTTCCCTACGATCGTGGGCGAACGATCTACAAAAAAATATTGGTTCCCCACGATCGTGAGCGACCAATATACAAATGACATTTGGTTCCTCACGATCGTGGGCGACCAATATACAAATGACATTTGGTTCCCCACGATCGTGGGCGACCAATATATAAATGACATTTGGTTCCCCACGATCGTGGGCGACCAATATACAAATGACATTTGGTTCTCCACGATCGTGGGCGACCAATATACAAATGACATTTGGTTCCCCACGATCGTAGGCGACCAATATACAAATGACATTTGGTTCCCCACGATCGTAGGAAGACGATCTACAAAAAAATATTGGTCACTCACGATCGTGGGGAGACGATCTACAAAAAAATATTGGTCGCCCACAATCGTGGGCGACCAATCTACAAAAAAATGTGGAGTGACTGCAATGGTATAGCATCAATAAAGGTGATACCAACCTAAATCGGGAAATGACAGAATCGAAATCTTTGTTTTGACACGCCCTCATTTGGCCTGAGTTCGACGTAAGAACCCGAAGCTATGGGTTCCTGCGTCGAACTCAGGTTCATTTTAAACCGGTTTCAGATAAAAATCTTTGGTCAGTTCCGCATAAGCCCGCGAATATTCTCCGCGGGCTTTTTCAATCAGCAGCGTATCCCTCCCGCAGGATGAGGCCGGCGAGACAGACAATTCCGCCAGTATCCGTTTCACTGCGGCTCCCGGTACAGGAACAACAGCGGTCAGTCTGACCACGTTCAGTCCGTTCTCGCAGGCCAGACCCCGCAGCTCGTCTTCCCGTCCGGCAGGAAGAATAAGAGCGATGCGTCCGCCGGGCGCCAGCAATTCCCGGCCTTTCCCTATCAGCTCTTCCAGCGGGAAGCTGTCTGTGTGGCGGGCTATCCGCCTCTTCGGATCGGGATTCTTCAGCGAACGGACAAAATAGGGAGGATTGGACACCACCAAATCGTACCTCCGGGCTGTTTCCGAAGCATAAGCAGAAAAGGAGGCATGCACAACGCGGATACGCCCGGCAAAAGGAGAACCCGCCACATTCTCCGCTGCCTGCCGGCAGGCGTCCCCGTCTATATCCACGGCGTCTATGGCCGCGTCGCAGTTGCGCTGCGCCAGCATCAGGGCAATCAGCCCGGCTCCCGTCCCGGCATCCAGTATATTCAGGCAGCCGGCCACCCTTACCCAGGCGCCCAGGAGCGTACCGTCGGTTCCCACCTTCATGGCGCATCGGTCCTGTCTTACCGTAAACTGCCGGAATCGGAAATAGTCGTTAGCCATATCAGCGGGGAATTGTTCAGTTCTTTTCCGGCATGAATTTCCAGAATCTCCGGGGCATCTGCCGGCATTGCAGCTTGGGGTTGAGTCGTTCCTTTATGGTGAGCGAGAGGGTGTATTCTTTCCACATCTGTTGGAACATCTTTTCGTCCTGCGCCATCAGAGCCTCGTCGAGTTTGCCGTCAAGAAGATGTTCGTCGTGGTCGAGAGTAACCTCGGCAGCCGCTTTCAGGTCATAATAATATCCATACCCTCGCTTGAGGTCGTACAGGAGCCACTTTTGGTCGGCAAAGCGGTCGGTGAAATAGGGAAGCGTCAGCGGAAGCGCGTTGTAAACAGGCGCTACGGGAGCAAAAAATATACCGTCGGCGGATTTCTGAAAACGGACAAACTGTATCAGGTGCTCTCTTTCCTTAGACACCTTCCCGGCGATTTTATTCACAGCCAGGACATCAGCGTCCGAAAAGCAGGTAGCGATAGAAACCGGTGCATCGAAAGCCTTGCGCATATACCGGAACAGAAGCTCGTCGCTTCCGGGCAGTTCCGACAGCCATACATACATCAGCATACCGCAAACCGGGCGGGAAAGCTTCTTCTCCAGCGCCGTCCATACACGGACGGATTTGCGGGAGTCCGCGATGACATGATGCACTTCGCCGGCAAACATCGGGAGCAGCTCGTTTTCGGACAGGAGCCGCTCCGGAAATGTCTTTAGGCTATATGCATCAAACAAGGCAGTGAGCAAGCCCTCGAAGGTTTTGTCGTAGCGGAACGCGGTCATTCTTCGGGGAAAGGGATGGACAACTGGCGCGTATCGGATTCTTTTTTCAAATTCTTTTTCTCCGTGAGCGCTTTGCGGACGTAATCCGGATGCACCTCATTGACCGTAAGAACAGGCAGTTCGCCGCAGGTAATGAAGTAGCGGGCTTTTTTCATCACCACGCCCATCTTCGTCAGCGTGGAGGCCGTAATACGCCCGTGCTGCCGGGAGGCCGCAATCAGCATGGCCGACTTGACGCCAATCCCCGGCACGCGCACGATCAGATCCCGATCGGCCTTATTCACGTCTACCGGAAAGATTTCGGGATGGCGCAACGCCCAGGCCAGTTTGGGGTCAATCTCCAGATCCAGATTGGGAAACGCGTCATCCACAATCTCCGTATCTTTAAAACCGTAGAAGCGCATCAGCCAGTCGGCCTGGTATAAACGGTTTTCCCTCACCAGCGGAGCCTGCTTCAACGCCGGCAGACGCGTATCGTAGACATTCACGGGGATGTATCCGGAGTAATACACCCGTTTCATGCCGGGACGCAGGTACAGTGCAGTCGAGAGGCGGAGAATCTCCCTGTCGCTCTCGTTGGTAGCGCCGACAATCATTTGCGTGCTTTGTCCCGCCGGAGCAAACCGCGGAGCATTCCGGAAACGCTTCCGTTCGTCTACGCTTGCCGATATGCCCTGCTGGATATAGAACATCGGTTTGAATATGCTTTGGTGGCTTTTTTCGGGCGCCAGCATCCGGAGGTTCTGTTCCCTGGGGATTTCTATATTCACGCTGAGGCGGTCGGCATACAGCCCGGCCCCGTCCACCAGCTCACGGGAAGCCCCCGGTATGCTTTTCATGTGGATATAGCCGTTATAGCGGTGCACGGTACGCAGTTCCTTCACTGCGCGCAGCATCCGTTCCATCGTATAATCCGGACTGTTTACTATACCGGAACTAAGGAAAAGCCCCTCGATATAGTTTCGCCGGTAAAATTCGAGCGTAAGTTCCACCAGTTCCTCCACCGTCAGCGTGGCACGCCGTATATCGTTGCTTCGCCGGTTGATACAGTACGCACAGTCGTAGATGCAATGATTGGTAAGCATGATTTTCAGCAGGGACACACAGCGTCCGTCTTCCGTGAAGCTGTGGCAAATACCCCAGCCTTCGGCGCTGCCGATCATGCCCGGCCGGTTCTTCCGGCTCGTACCGCTCGAAGCACAGGAAACATCATACTTGGCCGATTCCGCCAGTATTTTCAATTTGTCTTGTACACGCTCATTCATCCGCAAAAATCAAGATTTAGAATTATTATTCCCCTCAGCAGGACACGCAAGCAAAAATACGGAAAAATTCAACGGGGGACAGGTACGCCACCATTATTTATCCCGAAAAATAGCTCATATCCCAACAAAACATGTATATTTGCACCCGAAAACAACAAGGGGCATTAGCTCATCTGGCTAGAGCGTTAGACTGGCAGTCTAAAGGTGACGAGTTCGAGTCTCGTATGCTCCACAACATTCACCGGCAACGGTTCCCCCTCCAATTGTTACATTCCTTCCGGTAGCCGGGCATCCACAGAAAAATCAGCTACTTTTAATAAACCCCTTTCTTCCGTTTCAGGAAGGGCAAATCCAATTCAATTCGACATTTTGTACACCGCGGGAAGGTCAAATCCAATTGGACCCCTGCCTGCAGGGGCTGCTTAATTTTTCTATGCGTTTGCAGCCTGATACCCATCCTGTTTAGGGAAGGAAAAAACAGCGTCGGGGGTAAACGGGGCGCTTTGAAATTGGAGGGTTGAGAAAAAAAGTTAAATTTGCGACAGAAAAAATGATAAACCGATACAACTAACCGTATGATGTATGAATAATGAAAAGCAAATAGAGGAACGTTTGATTCAAAAGCTGACCGACCTCAAATATACCTATCGCGAGGATATTCGCGACAGGGATGCGCTTGAATCCAATTTCAGGAAGAAATTCGAGGCGCTGAACCATGTCCGTCTGACGGACGCGGAATTTGCCCGGCTGCGCAATGAGATGGTCAGTCCCGATGTGTTTGTTTCCTCCGAAAGATTGCGCGAGCAGCATACGTTTCAGCGCGAAGACGGCAAAATTCTGCCGTATACGCTTGTAAATATAAGGGACTGGTGCAGGAACGAATACGAAGTCATCAACCAGTTGCGAATCAATACCGACAACAGTCACCGGCGCTACGATGTGATGCTGCTTATCAACGGTATCCCGGTTGTACAGATAGAACTCAAATCATCAGGCGTCAGTCCGAGTCGGGCTATGCAGCAGATTGTCGATTACAAAAAAGACCCCGGAAACGGCTACACAAACACGCTGCTGTGTTTCATTCAGCTTTTTATCGTCAGCAACCGGACAGACACCCGCTATTTTGCGAACAACAATCTCCGGCATTTCAGTTTCAATGCCGACGAACAGTATCTGCCGGTGTATCAGTTTGCCGACGAAAACAATAAAAAAATCAATGACCTGGATGAGTTCTCCGAAAAGTTTCTTGCCAAATGCAAACTCGGCGAAATGATCAACCGCTACATGGTACTCGTGGCCTGTGAACAGAAGTTGATGGTCATGCGTCCGTATCAGATTTATGCAGTAAAGGCAATCGTCGACTGTATCCGCCAGAACAGGGGCAACGGCTACATCTGGCATACCACCGGCAGCGGAAAAACCCTTACGTCGTTTAAGGCGTCCACATTGCTCAAGGATAATCCTGAGATTGAGAAATGTCTGTTCGTCGTAGACCGGAAAGATTTAGACCGCCAGACACGCGAGGAGTTCAATAAGTTTCAGGAGGGCTGCGTGGAAGGCAATACCAGTACCGAAACGCTTGTACAGCGGATGCTGTCCGCCGATTACGCCAATAAAGTTATCGTAACAACCATTCAAAAACTGGGGCTGGCTCTTGATTCCAGGCACAGGAAAAAGTATAAAGCGAGGCTGGAACCGCTAAGGAATAAGCGCATTGTTTTTATCTTCGACGAATGTCACCGTTCCCAGTTTGGCGAGAACCATAAAGCCATCAGGGAATTTTTTCCCAATGCGCAACTCTTCGGCTTTACCGGGACGCCTATCTTTGAAGAAAATGCCACATACCAGATCATCGAGGGGCAGCAGGCGTCGTATAAAACCACGGAAGACATATTTAAGAAACTGCTGCACGCCTACACCATCACCCATGCCATTGAAGATAAAAACGTGCTGCGTTTCCACATCGACTATTTCAAATCCGGCGGCAAAATCAAACCGGGGCAGGACGGAAGTGCAGTCAAACAAGCCATTGTAGAGGCCATACTGTCCAAACACGACGCCGCGACAGACTGCCGCCGCTTCAATGCGCTCCTGGCCACCGCTTCGATTAATGACGCCATCGAGTATTACGGACTGTTCAAGACCATACAGGCCGGGCGACAGGCGGAAGACGGACGATTTGAACCGCTGAACATAGCCTGTGTGTTTTCTCCGCCGGCCGAGGGAGACAGGGACGTGCAGCAGATTCAGGAGGATTTGCCGCAGGAAAAGGAAGACAATCAGCAGGAGCCCGATAAGAAAAAAGAAGCGCTGAATGTGATTATTGAAGATTACAACGCACAGTACGGTACCGCCCACCGCATCCATGAGTTCGACCTCTACTATCAGGACGTGCAGCAGCGTATAAAATCCCATCAGTACAGCAAGGCCGACTATCCGCGCAAAAACAGGATTGACATTACGATCGTGGTAGATATGCTGCTTACGGGTTTCGATTCCAGATACCTCAATACGCTCTATGTGGATAAAAACCTCAAATATCACGGACTGATACAGGCATTCTCGCGCACAAACCGCATACTGAACAAGAACAAACCTTTCGGCAGCATACTCGACTTCCGCAATCAGCAGAGCGAAGTAGACAGAGCCATTGTGCTTTTTTCGGGCGAAGATGCCGGCAAATCCAAAGAAATATGGCTGGTAGACCCCGCGCCGGTGGTGGTGGATAAATTCAAGCAGGCCGTAGACGGATTGAATACGTTTATGCAGTCGCATGGATTGGCCTGTGCGCCCGAAGAGGTGGCCAACCTGATGGGCGACGAAGCCCGTGCAGGATTTATCCGGCAGTTCAAGGAGGTGCAACGCCTGAAAACGCAGCTCAACCAGTATACCGACCTGAGCGACGAACACCGGGAAACCGTCGGACAGCTTATCCCCGAAGAACAGTTGCAGGCATTCAGGGGCGCTTATCTGGAAACGGCCAAACGCCTGAAGGCGCAGCAGGACAGAGCCGGCAGCAATGCCGCCACGGAGGTGCAGCAGCTCGATTTGGAACTGGCGCTTTTCGCTTCTGCCGTGATAGACTACGACTATATCATGGGGCTGATTGCCCGGTATGCCGGCGAACCGTCGAAGATGAAAATAACCAAAGAGCAGTTGATCGGCCTTGTTTCCTCAAGCTCCAACCTGATGGACGAACGCGACGATATTGTGTCATACATCCAAAGTTTGGACGAAGATGAAATCAACGGCAAGACCGAAAAGGATATAAGGAACAACTACCAAATATTTAAGTCGGAGAAGCAGGCAAAAGAGTTGGCCATAATAGCCGTAAATCACGGATTGGACATCGCGGCTCTGCAAGCATTCACAGACGCCATCATGAACCGCATGATTTTCGACGGCGAACTCCTGAGCGACTTGATGGCGCCGCTGGGACTTGCATGGAAAGCCCGTGCAAAAAGAGAGGTGGCGCTGATGGGTGACTTGATACCGCTACTGAAAAGACTGGCCGAAGGACGTGAAATATCAGGATTGTCAGCGTATGAAGAGTGAAAAGAATGTGCCGAGATTGCGGTTCCCGGAGTTTCGGGGGAGTGGGGAATGGGAAGAAATGAAATTAGAGAAAATAGGACGGCCTATCAGTGGTTTGAGTGGAAAATCTGCTTCCGATTTTGGAACAGGAAAACCGTATGTCACCTATATGCAAGTCTTTAATTGTGCTTGGATTGATTTTACTAAGTGTGGACGAGTATTGATTGCTGACAATGAAAATCAAAACACATTACAACTGGGCGATATACTATTTACAACATCATCTGAAACACCCAATGAAGTTGGGTTTGCTTCAGTATTGATTGATTCCCCGCCTGAACCAACGTATTTGAATAGTTTTTGCTTTTCTTTTAGACCCAATGATTTAGATATGCTTATACCTAAATTCTCTTGTTATCTCTTTCATAGCACTAATTATCGAAAATCAATTAGCGCATTAGCTCAGGGAATTACTAGATATAATATTTCAAAAGGTGCATTCCTGAATTTAAGACTGCTCATTCCTAAAGAAAAAGCCGAGCAGCAAAAAATCGCCGATTGTCTTTCGTCGCTCGACGACCTTATAAGTGCACAAAGCCAAAAAATCGAAGCGCTTAAAGCTCATAAGAAAGGACTGATGCAACAACTGTTCCCCGCCGAAGGTGAAACTACTCCCAAGTGGCGGTTCCCGGAGTTTCGGGAGAGTGGGTGGGGGGGAAAGACACTTGGACAAGTTGGTGAATTTACAGGAGGAGGTACCCCAAGTAAAGACAACCAATCTTTTTGGAAAGGAAATATCCCGTGGATTTCAAGTTCAGATATTGATGAAGACTCAATTTATCAATTAACTGTAAGCAGGTTTATTACAGCAGAAGCTTTAAAAAATTCTGCGACGAAGATGGTTCCTGCAAATAGTATTTTACTTGTCTCGCGTGTAGGTGTGGGTAAGTTGGCAATAACAAAGGAATCAATATGTACGAGCCAAGATTTTACAAACTTTACCCCTACGAAAAATGATAATCTGATTTTTATAGCCTATTATTTGAAATACCACAGTAAAGATCTTCTTGTATTTAGCCAAGGGATGGCTATTAAAGGTTTTACGAAAGACAATATCTCAAAATTTAAAATACTGATACCATCCAAAAAAGCCGAGCAGCAAAAAATCGCCGATTGTCTTTCGTCGCTCGACGACCTTATAAGTGCACAAAGCCAAAAACTCGAAGCGCTTAAAGCGCATAAGAAGGGGCTGATGCAGCAACTGTTCCCTGCGGCTGACGATAGGGATATATGAGTGGAACACACAAAAAAAGAACACCGCAAACCATGACGGCAAAAGAACATCAACAGTTAGGCAAAACCCTTTGGGATATAGCCGACAAGCTGCGGGGAGCAATGGACGCAGACGACTTTCGCGACTATATGCTTTCATTTCTCTTCCTGCGCTATCTGTCCGGCAATTACGAAACGGCAGTGAAAAAAGAACTTGGACCCGATTATCCCCAGGTAGGGGAAGACGACAAGCGTACCCCCTTAGCCCTGTGGTATGACGCCAACAGAGGAGATACTGCGGATTTTGAAAAGCAAATGCGCCGCAAAGTCCATTACGTCATCGAACCGCCATATCTGTGGAGCAATATGGTAGAACTGGCACGTACGCAAAGCAAAGACTTGCTGGAAACCCTCCGGAAGGGTTTTGAGTATATCGAAAATCAATCTTTTGAGAGTACCTTTCAGGGCTTGTTCTCGGAAATTAATCTGGATTCCGATAAACTCGGAAAGAATCATACCGAACGCAATGCCAAACTCTGTACAATTATCACCAGAATAGCCGAAGGCATTGCCGAATTTTCAACAGACAGCGACATACTGGGCGATGCCTACGAATACCTGATCAGCCAGTTTGCCGCAGGTTCGGGCAAAAAGGCCGGCGAGTTCTACACGCCGCAGCAGATTTCTACGATTCTTTCCGGAATTGTCACGCTCGACAGTCAGGACCCGACCACCGGAAAGAAGAAAAAGATCGACAGCGTGCTGGACTTTGCCTGCGGTTCCGGTTCCCTTCTGCTCAATGTGCGCAAACAGGTGGGCGTTCACGGCACAGGCAGGATCTACGGTCAGGAGAAAAACATTACCACCTACAATCTTGCCCGGATGAATATGCTGCTGCATGGCGTGAAAGATTCCGAATTTGAAATACATCACGGCGATTCGCTGCAGAACGACTGGGATATACTGAATGAAATGAATCCGGCAAAAAAGATAGAGTTCGACGCCATTGTAGCCAATCCCCCGTTCAGCTATCGCTGGGAGCCAACCGAAGAACTGGGACAGGATTTTCGCTTCAAAAGCTACGGGCTTGCCCCCAAGTCGGCGGCCGATTTTGCTTTCCTGCTTCACGGTTTTCACTTCCTGCGCGAAGACGGTACGATGGCTATTATTTTGCCTCACGGAGTGCTGTTCCGGGGAGGCGTCGAGGAACGTATCCGCACGAAACTGCTGCGGGACGGCAACGTGGATACGGTGATAAGCCTGCCGGCCAATCTGTTTTTCTCGACCGGCATTCCCGTTTGCATCCTGGTGCTGAAGAAGTGCAAAAAGCATGATGACGTACTTTTCATCAACGCAAGCGAAGAGTTTGAAAAAGGTAAGCGGCAAAACCGCCTGTGTCCGGAACATATCGAACGGATTGTCTCAACCTATCAGTACCGGAGCGAAGCAGAGCGGTACTCCCGGCGCGTTTCGATGGATGAAATTGCCGGGAACGGTTATAATCTGAATATTTCGCGTTATGTTTCAATCGCCAAATCCGAAGAAATCATCGACCTGAAGGCGGTACACGAAGATTTGACGCATATCGAAAAGAAAATCGCGGAGGCTGCAGAGCGGCATAACCGGTATCTCGAAGAACTTGGATTGCCTCCCCTTGTATGATGCTTCCGATTGACGGCCAAATGTGAAATATCCGGCAAACTGCACCCTCCATCACCAAAAGAAAGGACGAATCCAGGCAGGATCCGTCCTTTTTACGTTTCAGAAAGGTCAAACCCAATTCCGTTCGACCTTTTGTTCTCCGTAACCTGAGTTCGACGTAAGAACCCTTATTTATTACCTATGAAGAGTCCAACCCGGCGGCGATCGGCTTTCCCTTTTTTCGGAAAAGTCAAACCGGACGGCGATCAGCTTTCCCTTTTTTCGGAAAAGGCAAACCGGACGGCGATCTGCCTTCCCTTTTTTCGGAAAAGTCAAACCGGACGGCGATCAGCCTTCCCTTTTTTCGGAAAAGTCAAACCGAACGGCGATCAGCCTTCCCTTTTTTCGGAAAAGGCAAACCGGACGGCGATCAGCTTTCCCTTTTTTCGGAAAAGGCAAACCGGATGGCGATCGGCTTTCCCTTTTTTCGGAAAAGGCAAACCGGATGGCGATCAGCCTTCACTTTTTTCGGAAAAGGCAAACCGAATGGCGATCGGCCTTCCCTTTTTTCGGAAAAGTCAAACCGGTTGGCGTTTAGCCTTCCCTTTTTTCGGAAAAGGCAAACCGGTTGGCGATCAGCCTTCCCTTTTTTCGGAAAATTCAAACCGGATGGCGATCAGCCTTCCCTTTTTTCGGAAAAGGCAAATCGGACGGCGATCAGCCTTCCTACCGGGTTGGAAAGTCAAACTTTTATTACCTTGAATCAATTGTTCCAGGCGATGGAGGTGTTGCAGGAAGCTGTGGGGGAGTTCCTCCAAACCGCGGGGGTACTCTTCCCTAAACAAGGGTTCTTACGTCGAACTCACGCTGAAATT
>JAISNP010000136.1 GCA_031276175.1 Tannerella sp. | reverse complement strand
ATGTGAGGATTCCGGCGCTTTTCGCGCCCCGGAAGTCCTTTTGCCCGTCCGGACGACGGCTTCCGGAACGGAAGATTGCGGCTTCCGGCCGGTTGAGGTATCATATCCGATATACATATAATAAAAATAGAAATAATATGAATTTATCATGGGAATATAAAATCGCAACTACTCGTCTGTGATTTCAATCCTTCTGCCGCATGTTACATCCCCCCCCGTTTCTTTCCCCCACGCAAAGCGGAAGGCAAAAGATAAAAGGGTTAACCTTTTTGTGTAAGAAGGATAACCCTTTTGATCGAGAAGGATAACCTTTTCGCGTGAAATGGTTATTTCTTTTCCGGAATCCGCGCATCACTTTTTTTCTTTTCGAACTTCAAGTGACTTTGTTGCAACGGCAGTATACAAACATGAAAAATGGGTTATTGGATGTATTTTTGTATTTGGAAGCAAAAAAATACAGATATATGAGTAACATTCCAACAACCCGGAACAAAGATAAAATCAGAAACCGGAAGACTTACAACCAAAGTTTATGTCGTCGAGGCAGTTTAACCTTGTGGCCGGAAGATTCCGTCCTCAAAGAATGGGAAGAAGTGAGTAAAAAGCAGAAGGAAGTAGGAGAACAAACGTATTCCGACAGCATCATTCAATGTTGCCTGTTACCGAAAATCAACTATAGACTGCGCTTGCGTCAAAGTACGGGTTTTATGCGCAGTCTGTTTATGCTGACGAGCAAAAGTCATTTTGCCGTACCGGATTATACTACGCTTTGCCGGCGTCAAAAGAGCCTGCCTGTAGACATAGGGAATCGGTTGGAATCGGGCGAAAACTTAGCCATCGGAATAGATTCGACGGGCTTGAAGGTGTATGGAGAAGGGGAATGGAAAGTGCGTAAACATGGCCGGTCGAAACACCGGAAAAAACAAACCGGCTACCATCGACGAAGTCCGAACGAAGTAGTGATGTTCCGGTACAAGACCATTTTTCGGCGGAGAGTTGGATGCCAGAACATTTGAAAATCAAAAAACAGAGGTCTGCCTCAAATGTGTAACCCTAAATAATTAGAGGGATTGGTATGCCCGATGCTTACAAAGTCAGTTAATTCTTATACAACGACAGAAAAGAATCATCCTGTCGTGACTGCCGTTGCAACAAAGTCACTGTAAACTATGAACTGCGTGAATTCGGGATAAGATATGTAGAAGTCATTGTTGATCCGATTCCGCCGGGAGACGATACGCCGGGAGATTCTTTTTTTTATCGGCGGTCGATGTGAAGACTATTCGTTATCCATACCGGATGAGTCTGCAAGATTAAATTTCCGGATTATGTACGGACGGACAGACGGAAATAAATGCTACATTTGTGCATTAAATTATAAATCATACGGTCATGAAAAATTTATGTATCTGCTGTCTATTTTATTTTGCGGTTGCCGGCTGTTCGTTTTCTTCCCGGAAACAGGAACGGAATGCTGAAACCCTGACAGTTTCCGCGCCGGCGAAAGAAGACGTCAAAGTTTTAGAACCTCTGGAAAGCGGCGAGGTGTTTTACAAAAACAAAGACCCGTTTGGAGAAATCATTCCTCTCACGGGCAAACATCTGGATAACGATACGGTGATTTTCAAGGTTAGCGAGGCCGAGATGCTGGTGCGCGGCAACCGGCTGATCGTAAAGAACAGAGTGGAAGAACACGTCCTCATGCACTTTTCCCTGCCGGATATGCGCTTTGCGGGCTTCAGCGGCAGGATCGGGAGAGGGCCCGGCGAATTTTCCTTCCCGTCTTTAGTACCTTCCCGGGATACGACGGTTCTGGCGTATCTCTTTGAGACTGCGAATCAGAAACTGTACCGGCTTGAGAAATCGGGGGAGTTGGCTTTATCTCCGTTCGAGTTCTCGAAAGCTCACCGGCGTATGGGAAGCGATAAATACTTGGTGAACGTTGCCCCCGATGATTTTGTGTATGTAGAAAGCAGCAGTACGGGAAAGACTATCTTCCGGGCCGTGAAATCCGGCGATTCTACCCTCACGCGGGAAGTATTCAACTTGAGTCTGAACCCCGGCATGAAATCCTGGACTGCGTACATTGGTGATTTCGCCGTGAATCCCGGACGGGACAGAATGGCTTATGCGTACAAATACTTCAAGATTATCAAATTCATGGATATGGAAGCGCAGGCCGTCAGGACGGTGAATTTTGAACGGAATACGTTCGATGAAAACTCGCCGTACAGGATGAACGGCTTAGACGCGAATGTAACGCATTACTGGGGCGTTTGCGCCGGCGAAGATTATGTTTATTTCTTATACAGCGGTCGTACACCGATGGAAGTCGGAAGGGATAATGGCCGGAACCGGTGTTATATCTTTGTCGAGCAGTATGATTGGAACGGGAATCCGGTGCGCAAATACAAACTGGACAAATGGGGGTATTTTACGGTGGATGAGAAAAACAAGCGGATTTATCTCTTATCGACGAATGACGACGATCCGTTTTTTGCTTTTGACATGGAATAAATCGCTTCGCGCCGGCTTCTTTACTTTATCTCTTTTGCGTTCGAGGAGTTCACGAAAAACAGATCGCCCGTGTTGTTAAAGTCGGTAAAGAGGTTCATCGGGTCGTGTTTCAGGCGGTCTTCGTGGAAGCCGACGATCGTCAGCGCTGCCTGCGACGAGTATTTTTCTACCACGTCGCTGAATTTACATCCTTCGTCCATCGTGACAAATTCGATATTGGCAAGCGTGATGGGCAGTCGTCCTTCGGCAATCCGTTTCTCCAGCACTTCTTTTACTTCCGAGAAATCCTCCTTCGTACTGGTCAGGAATATCTTCAGATGACTTTTTTTCCAGTCGGGATGAGACATGATGATATATCCGAGCAGGATCATAAAGTTTGTGTTTTTCCCGTCGTGTTCGCGAATCCGGACATGTATTCCGTTCCGCAGTTTCATGAAACGCTCCGATATAGTTATCCAAAGAACATCGTTATCCAAAGTGTCCAATAAAGTTATTAGTAAATCAGCGATTTGAGTCTCTTACTTTATAAAACAACTTTGGATAACAATATATTGTTTTCATTTTCCTAAATCCTTTAACCAAGCTTTCAGCCGAGAGTCTTTTTCCCAAGAACCTCCATCCTTTGATACCGGAATAATATCTATATAAGCAGCTGCCAGCCTTTGGTTTCCGGTGGTATTCCCATTCTGCCTGCTGTTCTGCAACCAATTCAAAAAGTCGAGTACCACCCCTCGGGTGATTTGTTCCATTTTTAACCTGTCGGCCTTGACATGTTTGACTTCGTCCATATAGCCAAGTAACAATGTAAAGGTATTACTGTAGGATCTAATGGTATTGGGACTTACCCCCCGTTCTCCCGAAAGATATTCCACAAAGAACGATGTCAGATATTTGGCAAAATCAGTCTTCATAATTAAGTTCGATTTTAGGTTGTGATGGAAAAACAAACGAAGTGACAGCCTGTTCCTGTTTGATTATTTCAGGATACATTTCTTGAGTAAGTCTTATTATAACTCGGTTCCCTTTATCGTTTTATGCCCAAGAAACACGGATATAACAGGCAGTATGCAGTAAATGTCCGCTCCTTCTTTCACTTGTTTCATCAAAGAGTGTACCGCGCAAGTGTGTCGCAAGTCATGAACTCGAGGTCCATGATTCTTGCCGAGATGCGGTATTCCACATTTCTTTAATATTTTCCTGAACCACCCGTAGGCATTGCCTTTGTTTAGCGGTTTTCCTGATGGTAATACAAAGAAGAAGTTGTCGGGATTGCCAATGTTTGGTAACGGAAGCCTCTGACGTGCGTTCCTGTACTGAAGCATCACTTGCAGCATCGTAACGTTGAGCGGAATCAATCGCTGTCGTTGAGTTTTCGTTTTTCTGATGATGATATGGCGCCGCTCAAAATCAACATCTTCGTTTTTTAAGGATGTTGCTTCGCTGATACGCAGCCCTGTACTGTACAGCAGCCTGAACAATGCGGCAAGCGCAAATAACTTGCTCTCCATATTATGGTTCGGCATTACCAAAGAATCACAGGTCTTCAAGATTTGTGCGATCTGTTCATGAGTAAAGATATAGGGGATAAAATTGTTGAACAGTCTTCTTGGCAAACGGGGAACATAACAGGGGTATCCCAGATGGCACATATATTTGCTAAATTGGGATATGACGGAATATTTATCATACAGTGTTCTGCAACTATCGTTTACACGGGTAGCATTCCATCTTGATATCAACGATTGTGTAATACACGGTTCTGTAACATCATTTTCAATGAAAAACTTATCGAACTCTTTAAATATCAATCTAAACTTGACTTGTCCAAAGCCCATTGTTTCCTTCATTTGCAGGAAACTGTCCATATAAGGGGCTAAAACGCTATTAAATATATACTTATTCATAAAAGATTCCTCCTTTCCGCTCATAAAATTCCGGATTGACAAGGGGTACATCAAGAGTACATTTTAACAGATTGTCAAGGTCGATGCGGAGATATTCCATGGTAGTTTGAGTCTTTTCATGTCCCAACGTTTCTGATATTACAGGTAATGATATGCCATTTTTCAACAGTTGACTTGCCAAAGAATGACGCATGGAGTGAGGTCCGAACTTTCTGTTGTTGATATTAACGCCTGAGTTTTTCATAATTCGGCTGACGATCCCATTCATGCCTATGTGATTCAGTACCCGATAAGGCGCTGTTGCCGTCAAAAAGATTTGAGGCAAATCAGAAACAGGTCTTCCGTATCTTAAATAGTTGATAATGGCCTCTCCAATATCCGTCAGCAAAGGCAACTCTATTTCACGTTGCGTCTTATATTGTGTTAGTCGGATAATGTTCTTATCCCAGTCTATATTAGAGAATTGTAAGCCGCAGATGTCGGAAGCTCTCAGTCCAAGTCTGGAGGCCAGCAGGAGAATCGCGTAATCACGCTTTCCTGCAGGGCTGGCGGAATCAACCGATTCTTCTACCTGCTTAATTTCTTCTGATGTATATACGGAAGGAAGCTTCTCCCGTTTAGGGAAATTATTCCTTCCCAAAATATATTCCATATTCCCCGTGATATGCTTGTGTTCGTAAAGAAAACGGAAAAACAGACGCATCGTATTGAAATGTTTATCTTTACAATGTTGCGCCGAATCAATAAAATCCAAAATATCCCGCTCTGTTATTTCTTTGATCTTGCTTTTGGACTTCAACGACAATCCTGCAATAAAATAACTAAGCATACGACGATGTTCTTGAACTGTTAGATCACAACGTCTTGAAGATTGCATTTCCTGCAAAAACAGATTCGCTACAGCTCCAATTTCACCATGAAGCGGATAACTTACTAACGGAACAATTCTCTTACTGATTGTTGTACATTCAATGTACTCTGTAAGAATGTGTATGTTACGAACTTTGCATCGGACTGTCGATGCCGCTTGACCCTTTGTGGCAATACGCAGATATTGTTCTCCTACATCCCTGTTATATTCGGATATGCCATTCTCATCCATATACCGCTTTATGCCTTGCTGCCACTTACGCAGATGCAGTTCAATACAAGATTGGGAGTAGCCAAGTTTTCTCAAGTGATTCTCACACAACTTGATGAGAACACCAATGTTTTTGCTGTTTTTTTCCATGTTTACTTTCTTTTTTTATCGGGCGAAACATTTCGCTCCGTCAACAAAGTAAACAATATTATCTTTTAAATATTATTAAAAGTCGTGATGACTATCAGGCTTATAGGTGGTAATTGGACGATTACTTGGGATAAGGTTTTACTTGGGATAAGAGAACCTCGCGAGGTTCTAAAAGCGAGGATTAAGGTTCTCGGAGAACCTTGCGAGGTGCTAAAAGCGAGGATGGAGATCTTCGGAGCGGAAATCTCTCCGCTTCGGGCGAGAAAAATTTTGATGCGGTTGCCTGGTCATTAAATGTCGGAGTCTTCGGGGTCGAAATTTTCCCGTATTTTTTTGATGGCACGCTGGAGAAGGTTTTGAGCGGACTGGTAATTCAAGTCCATCAACTTGCAGATTTCATCCCATGGAAGTTCCTGTATGAAGCGATAGTAAATGATTTCCTTCTGGCGGGGACTGATGACGGACAGCATTTTTTCAATCATTTCTTTCCGGCGCATGAATTGCTCATTGTCAATGTAATCATCTTCAACGGTGGGTTCGAGCAGGAACGGCGCGTCTTCCGTCTCCTCGCGCTCGTACATATGATTATTGTAAAGATGCCTAAGCAAACTGTTTTTCAGCGATACGAACAGATAAACCTTCACGTTTGACGGCACAACAAGGTTTTGCCTGTTCTTGTAGAGACAGGTGAAAATGTCGTGTATACAATCCTTTACGGCCTCGCCGTCGGACGTAAAATGCAACCCGTACCGGTAAAGACTCCGGATGTATTTGTTGTAAAGCCAGCCATATGCCTTGTTGTCTCCTGACACAAAACGGCTCCACTGTGTTTTACTTTCGTTGTCGCACATATCAGGTATGCTGTTGGAATTGCAAAAGTAAAGAATTTCGGGAATAAAAAACATCGGGGCAGTCCTGCGGCAAAAGATTTTTGTTTCGTGAACGCATAAAAAAATCTTTCTCATCTGAAAATATTGGACTGCCCCAATGAGCATAATCACACAAACATGAGTTAATGTTCTTCTCGAAAAAGAAAACCAAACTCGCAGGGGAAAATCGCAATCATTAGGCGTTACAATGGATTTATCGCGTTTGTTGATAGAATTTATAGAGGAAAAGCACAAAAGAGTTACCGGTTGCGGATTCTCAAGGTTGTATTATTGCCTATACAAACAATTACGATTTTTCTTTTAAATTCTTCTCATATTTATAATATGTTATTGCATAAGATACCAATGATGCGACAATCAAAAGAATACATAAGATAAATAGTAGTAAAGCAAATGGATGGTCAACAAAACAGATTAACTCTTCTTTGTTGCAAATTGTCATAAAAATTAAAACTTGAAATCCGGTTATGAACAAAAAGAATATTGCGTAAAAGTCCGGTAAATAATTCAAAAATCCCTTATTATCGGAATTGTACAGCCCTTTAAATACATCATAATATTCGCGTTGTAATTCACGCTTTCTGATTATCATGTTCAAATGCTGATCTCTTCTAAAACCATATCCTAAGTTCAAAATAATCAAACTCAATAACAATAATACAGATTGAACAAAAACAGAAGTGTTGAGTAAAATAAAATTAGAAAAATATATTCTATTATTTTCCAACAAAATATATGTTTGTTCGTAAGGTATGAAAGGTTTTGTATGTACATAAACAAATCCAAAACCACCAAACAACACAAAAAGAGCAATTAAAAATTTAATGAATAATCCCTGATGATGATTTTGATTCTCGGCAAACTGTGAATGCAATGTTTCTAAAATAGTAGATTTTTCCGACATACTTAAAATTTAAATTAAAAGTAGTGAGAGTTTTCATTCCCTCACTACTCATTGTTAAACAATTACATTCCGGATACAGCATTTGCCAATTTGGTTTGTAATTTCAATAATTTTGATGCTTGAGTTGCTGAAAGTTCATCTTTAGCGTTTTCCAGTTTGTTCTGTAAATCTTCCGCTTTTTCCAACATTTTAGCATATTCGGTCATTGCTGACATATCTCCACTATTTACTTTTTTTATCAGTTTGACATACTGGTCAATATAGCTCTCGTAACTTTTGAGTACGGCATCCCAGTCTTCGCTATTAGAGGAAGCTGAACCTGAAGAAATACTTGTATTAGTTGGTGATTGGTCGGTTTCCTCGGAATTGGTTTTAATTATGATTTTAAAGGAATGAGCATCATACAATTTATCAGGCCAACCTGTAATATTTATGCTTATTTCTTTATACTCTCCCGATTGAAGTTGCAGTGCATAAAACATATCATTCCAACTATTAATGGCCTTGATGTTTGGTTTTTGAGATACAATGGATTTCCCATCTTTGTCAAATATCTCAATTCCAACACCGATACGATCAAAACCAGGTAACTGAGCGTCTGTTCTTTTTACCTCAAATGTGAAGCTATTTGAAGATGTAGATAAATAACAATCCTTTTCTACAAGAACATATTGTTTACTCAAATCTCCTTCAATCTCGGTTTGAATCGGCACAATGCTTTCCGGTAATTTCTTTTCTCCGCAGGCAGAAAACATCATTACGATGTAGAGTGCTATCATGCCCGTTTTGCTTGCTTTTAAAATTTTATTCATTTCTACTTTTTGTTTAACGTCCGCTCCTTTAAGCAGACAAAAAATTAACAAGTTGTTTTTGTTCCCTCTACTCATATAGCTTTTCGTGGGAAGTAATCCGCCCGTTTTTTGAGAAGTTTCTGCTCTTCTGCCGTTTTGTATTGGTGCTTGGGCTTCCACCTCACGCTTTAACGGTTTGTGACTCCGTGACTCGTTTTTACAACAAGGTATATAGGGATAGACAATAAAAAAAGCGTGAAACTTAACTGTTCCCCGCTATCTGTGGTATTTGGCGTAACCTTGCGTACTGAGATTAGTCAAGTTCACGCTCTATGCGTGAACATTGAACTTTTTCCCTTGTACGCTATCCTTGAATCGCCAAATTTTCAGATAACAAAAGAATAAAGCTAATGCTTTTCCAATATGTCTTAAATGTGCATATTTCTACGCTTTTTTCTTACATCATAAACAATTTTTTTTGTCCTATTTTGCTACAAAGGTAGCATTAAATTTTTAATTTCGCACAAACGAATAAAAATTGAGTGGCTGCGAAACGTCCCCCTTTGTATCAAGCCGCAGTTTTTCTGATTTTGTGTTATAATTCAAACATATAATAACAGAAGATTATGAAAACAAGTGGACTTAATGTGCACAAATATAGTATATTTTGAGTGATTTACGCTGGGAAAAATTATTCTGCCGTAAAAGAATTTTAGACAACGACCGTTTAGATTCGTTCTCTGGGCGAGTATTTGAGATCGGAAAAAGTACATAAGGTAGCCATGGAAAGCGCTTCCACTTATTGGGTTCCCATCCGGGACATTTTGCATGAAATGGGTTTTGAGATAAAGTTAGTCAATCCATTTCATATCAAGCAAATGCCCGGAAAGAAGAGCGATGCGAAAGATGTTCAATGGACAACGGAGTTGCTGTTTAAGGATATGCTTTGGGGCAGTTTTTGGGAATAAAGCACATCGGGGCAGTCCTGCGGCAAAAGATTTTTGTTTCGTGAGAGCATGAAAAAATCTTTCTCGTCCGAAAATATTGGACAGTCTCATTCGCGGGGATGAGACAGTCTCATCCGAAGGGATGGGGTATGACCCTGCATTAAATCTTGTATTTCTCCGCAAATTCGGGCGGGAGGTAATTGTCGTAACTTCGGCAGACTTCGGCGGCAAACGCCATTCCGTAGCGGATGATTTTGCCCCAGGTCAATTCGCCGAGCGAGGACAGGTCGTGATAGCCGATGCCGTGCTTGATTAATCCGTAGATTATTCCCGCATTGAAGTTGTCGCCTGCGCCGACCGTACTCAGGGGGGGAACGGGAGTAGTATCGAAATGTGTGCGGAAATTCTCGCTATACAGCGTTACGCCGTCCGAGCCATGCGTGACGATCAGCTTTTTGCAATAAAACGCCACTTCTTCCTCATAAACATTGTCCATATCCGTTTTGCCGTAGAGATTGAAGAAGTCTTCGTCCGACCCGCGCACAATATTGGCAAATTCGTAGTTGTCCATCACCATAGAGCGTACGCGAATGGCTTCGTGCGCGTGCGCCTTGCGGAAATTCGGGTCGTAATAGATAATCGCCTTACGCAGTCTGGCATAATCCAGTAAATCCGTAACACGTTCGCGGAGATTAGCCTCAAGCGCATAGAATGAGCCGAATACAAGAATATCATCTTCATTGATTACCGGAAACGATACATCCAGCCGTTGAGCCGGATAGTCGGTATAAAAAATATATTCGGCATCTTTCGACTCATCGAGGAAGGCAAGCGATACGGGGCTTTTTCTGCCGAACATGCAGCCTGTATGGTTGGTAGTCATTCCGTTAGACTGCATGAAATCGCGCATTATATCTCCTGTCCGATCATTTCCCAACTCGCTGACAAAAGCGACGGGAATCCCCAGTCTGCTCAACGAGATCATACAGTTGAACGTCGAACCGCCCGGAACAGCTACATGCGGACGATTTTCCCGGAAAATCACGTCCAGAATAGCTTCGCCTATGCCAATCACTTTTCTCATATCTGTGTATTATTTTGGTTTTTACTCTGCCTGCGGCTTTTCGCGCCCAAATATCCGCCGTGATGACGTTTGGCATAATCGGCGCTCGTAAAGCCTATTTGCCGCATTACGCCGACCACGAGCAAGTCCCCGATTACCGCCATTACCGTAGTCGACGTGGTCGGTGTCAGTCCCAGCGGACAAACTTCCTTCGGCGAACCGGTCAGCAGACATGCCGAGGCCACTTTAGCCAGCGGACTTTTCGGATTCGACGTGACGACGATAAACTTCATGTCGCTCACCAAACCCCGCGACAATTCCACAAGTTCCAGCAATTCACGTGTTTTTCCCGAATTTGAAATCAGCAACATGATGTCGTTAGCCCGAACAATGCCCAGATCGCCGTGCTGCGCCTCGCTCGGATGCAAAAAATACGCCGGCGTACCGGTCGAACTGAACGTAGTTGCGATGTTCATCGCCACTTGTCCGGCTTTACCCATCCCACTCAAGATAAGTGTCCCGGCAAGTTGGTGCACATGTTTAATTATCAGTGCTATTGCCTTGTCGTATTCTTCCGTGACAGGAATGTTGCGAACGGCTTCTACCTCTTGCGCCAATACGGCATTAATATTTATTTTCATATTGTGTGCAAATGTAACGAATATTTTTTTCTATCCAATCCGAAATAACGTATATTTGCATCCGCTAAATAAAATAAGAAATCTTTGTTATGGGAAAGAAAAGAGTTACATACATTATTATTATATATTCGTTGTGCGGTTTATTGTGGTTCGGGTGCAGTGAACATTCGGGCAGGTTCACGGTGAAAGGTATAGTAACAGGCGTTGACAACCAGATGGTTTATTTGGAAAACGTCGGGCTTGGCTCCGTCGAAACGATTGATTCGACAAAGCTGAACGGATCGGGGGAATTCACTTTCAAGGTGAAACGTTCCCAATATCCCGATTTCTACCGTTTGCGGATGAAGAACCAATTTATCAACTTTGCCGTCGACTCTACGGAAACAATATCGTTTATTGCCGATTACAAAACGTTTGCGACATCATATCAGGTCGAAGGCTCGGAAAGTTGTTCGAGAATCAAAGAAATCACACTTGCCCAGTTGGATGCCAATCAGGCCATCAATCGCATTCGCAAGGATTACGAATCCAACCTGATTTCCGATTCGCTATACCGTGCACAGACGTTGGAAGCGATTGAAAACTACAAGGATGTGGCCAGAAACTATATATATGGCAAGCCCATGTCGACGGAGTCTTATTTTGCGCTTTTTCAGCAAATCGACGGGCTTCTGTTCTTTGACCCGTATGACAGGGGCGATTCGCGGGCATACGGCGCCGTAGCGACCAGCTACAACCATTTGTATCCCGAAAGTCCGCGCGCCAAGCATCTCTACAATCTGACCTTGCAAGCTTTGAAAGTGCTTCGCAGCCAGCGGCCTGTTGACTGGAACAATATTGAAACAAAGGAAATTGATTTCTTCGACGTGGAATTGCCCGACATTCGCGGCGAAAAAATAAAACTTTCGGAAGTGGCGAAAAACAAGATTGTCGTCGTGAACTTTATGGCTTGTCAGACAGAGTGGGCGCAGGAATTGAACGCACTGCTGCAACGCGTCGATTCCGCATATCGAGACAAGGGAGTGGAGATTTACCAGATTTCGCTGGACAGCGACGTACACCTCTGGAAAAATACGGTGTCCAACCTCCGCTGGACGTGCGTGCGTGACCCGCAGACTGTATATTCGCAGGTAGCCGCCATGTATAACGTCAAGCAGTTGCCCGCACTTTTCCTTCTGAACCGTCAGGGTATGCTGGTAAAACGCATCGAAAATCTGGACAGGTTGATGCAAGACATCGCTCTCGTACTTTGAAATAAATTATGTTATAGAGCATTCGGATTGATTTTGTAAATTATGAGAGATTGCATACCTTTGCACAGTAGTTTCATAAAACCATGAACGGATTCCGGTTGAAAAAAATTGACCGGGATTCTTTTTTTATTATAAAATAGAATACAGGAGGATATACTATGGCGGCAACGTACATGACAGAAGAAGGTTACAACAAATTACTGGCTGAAATCAATTATATGGAAACGGTCGGGCGTCCCAGTATTTCCGCACAAATTGCGGAAGCGAGAGACAAAGGCGATCTTTCCGAAAATGCCGAATATGACGCAGCCAAAGAAGCGCAGGGCATTCTCGAAGCAAAGATTGCACAAATGAAGCAATTGCTTTCGAACGCCCGCCTGATAAACGAAGCGCAAATCACGACGGATGTAGTACAGATTATGAATAAAGTAAAAATCAGAAATGTACAAAACAATACCGTCATGACCTATACTCTGGTTGCCGATTCGGAAGCCAATCTGAAAGAAAACAAGATTGCCGTAAGCACGCCGATTGCCAAGGGATTGATTGGCCGGAAAGTGGGCGATGTAGTGGAAATTACAGTGCCGTCGGGCATGGTAAAATTTGAAATTGTTGAAATTTCCATTTGAAAAAACAAATATAATGGCTACGATTTTCAGTAAAATAGTTGCAGGCGAAATACCTTGTCATAAAGTTGCGGAAAACGACGCATTTTTTGCGTTTCTGGACATCAGTCCCATTGCCGAAGGGCATACGCTGGTTATCCCGAAGCAGGAGGCAGATTATCTTTTCGACCTTGACGATGCGACGCTGGGGAGCATGATGGTATTCACTCGAAAAGTTGCCCGCGCCTTGGAAGCCTCCATTCCGTGCAAACGCATCGGGCTGACGGTAATCGGACTGGAAGTGCCTCATGTGCATATCCACTTGGTTCCCATAAGAAAAGAATCCGACATGTTTTTCGGAAATCCGAGACTGAAACAAACGCCGGAAGAATTGGCCGCCATTGCGACGAAAATCCACGGGAAATTCGTGGAATTGCCTTAATTGCAAACTCACTTTAAAGAAAAGACAAAAGACCGTATCTTTGCTTCATGTTGGAAATAGCTACTCATATAGAACGGTTATTGTTGGTCAACGATTGTGTGATAATCCCTGATTTTGGAGGTTTTGTTCTTCAAAATCATCCTGCAATCTACGAACGCAATACACATCTGTTCCGCCCTGCCCACAAAGAAATCGTATTCAATCCGACGCTTAAACACGACGACGGATTAATTGCCGGCGCGTACATGCAGGCATACGGCATGACATTCAACCGGGCACGTGTTGCGCTGAAAAAGGATGTCGAAAAGCTGAAAGCTGCGCTGGAAGAACAACCCGAAGTCAGACTGGACTCGATCGGTTCGTTTCGCAAGGAGGCGGAAGGCGCAATTGTTTTCCGGCCTGCGGCGGCAGACTGCTCGCGCTTCGGTTTGTCGTCATACGGCCTGACGCCGTTTCATATGCCGCCTGTGCCGGTAATGAGTTCTGACGGAGCGCAGGTTGCAGTCCGGCAGAGATCCGTGCGCAAATCCGGACGGGTTATTTATCTCCCCATTAACCGGACGCTGGTTTACATCGCAGGCGTATCTGCGGTTGCCGCGGCGCTGTCGATGGTGATTATGACGCCGGTAAAGGACGTGAATCCTGCTTCGTACACGGCGAGTTTTGCTCCGTCGGAGATGGTTAGAAAAATGATACCTGTCGAAGCGTTGCCGGCTGCCGGAGAAGAAAGCACGGTCGGGCAGGAAAATATTTCTGCGGAAACGCACGTCAACCCTGCCGCAACCATACCCGTCGGGCAGGAGAATGGGATGCGTTCGGTAAAAATATATTATGTCATCATCGGAAGTTTCGATACGGAAAATCAGGCTCGTTCGTATATGGATACGCTCGACCCGTCGTCGTCCCGGAACGTCGGCATTGTCAGGCGCAACAATCATATCCGTGTGTATGCAGACAAATATGACAACCGCAGGGATGCGGAAGCGCATATCTCTCGCCTGCGTGAAAATAAAAGATTTGAGAATGCGTGGCTGTTCGTCGGCAGGTAGAGGCGGCACGACGGCAGAGGCGTTTCGCTCCGGGGCGTGTTGTTTATCGTTTGCCTCAGGCGGAAGGATTATTCCCGTGGAAAGATGTTTCGCAGGAGCGGGATTTTTTGTTCCTTTGCAGGAAATCTGAAAACAAATATGGCGGAAGAACAGCAAATGGTGCTTCGCACCGAAGATTTGGTGAAGAAATATCGGGCAAGGACTGTTGTGAATCAGGTTTCCCTGTACGTGAGGCAGGGAGAAATTGTCGGATTGCTCGGCCCGAACGGCGCGGGCAAAACTACCACATTCTATATGACCGTAGGATTAGTGAAACCCAGCGAGGGGAAAATTTTCCTTAACGAGACGGATATAACCTCATTTCCGGTGTATCAGCGGGCGCGCAACGGCATCGGTTATCTGGCGCAGGAGGCGTCTATTTTCAGGAGAATGACGGTAGAGGACAATCTACGCTCCGTGCTTGAGATGACCGGCGAACCGGAAACCGCTCAAAAAGAAAAACTCGAACGTCTGATAACGGAGTTCGGACTTCAGAAGGTGCGCCGGAATCTCGGCGACCGTCTGTCGGGCGGCGAGCGGCGGCGGGCGGAAATCGCGCGATGCCTGGCCATCAGCCCCAGATTCATCATGCTCGACGAACCTTTCGCCGGTGTCGACCCGATTGCCGTGCAGGACATTCAGACGATTGTCGCCCGGCTTAAACACAAAAATATCGGCATACTGATTACCGACCATAACGTGCACGAAACGTTGAGCATCACCGACCGCGCATATCTGCTTTTCGAGGGAAAAGTGCTGTTTCAGGGAACGGCCGAAGAACTGGCCGCCAACGAGATTGTCCGTGAGAAATATCTCGGACGCGATTTTGAACTGCGAAAAAAGACGTTTTAATACTTATTCCGAAGATGAACCCGCTCACGTTGATAAACAAATATTTCATTGCCGGTTCGGCGGCGCACACGATACTGGTACGGCACAGCAGGGATGTGGCGGACAAGGCGCTGTCGATTGCTCGCGCACATCCGGAGATGCGGCTCGACCTTGTGTTTATAGAGGAAGCAGCCATGCTGCACGACATCGGTATTTTCCTCTGCAATGACCCCGAAATCGACTGCCACGGCCGGTTTCCCTACATCTGCCACGGCTATCTGGGGGCGGAGTTGATGCGCAGGGAAGGTTTCCCGCGTCATGCCCTCGTATGCGAGCGCCATACGGGGACGGGGCTTTCGCCGGAAATGATTGACGGCCGGCTGCTGCCCGTACCGTTTCGCGACATGCGACCGCAGTCGGCGGAAGAGCAACTGATTTGTTTTGCCGACAAGTTTTTCAGCAAATCGAAGCCCGACGAGGAGAGATCCGTGGACAAAGCCCGGCAAAACATATCCAAATACGGCAGCAGAGACGTGAGACGCTTCGACGAGTGGTGCAAACGCTTTTTAGCGTAAATCCGACGTAAGAAAAACATATAAAAACCGGTTTTCCCGGGCGCTCTTTTCGGATTGTCGCACGCCTGCGGCATACCGAATCCGGCAAAAGGTATTATAATCCGTCAACCCACGCTCCGGCATCCGCACGCCGGCAGCAGAAATTAAATCACACTGTATTTTTTGCCTGCCGACGGCAGTAAAAAGAAAAAAATACAGTGTTATTTTTACGCCTTCATTTTTAAAATAAAACCATGGCGGTATTTTCCTTAATATATAGTGAAGAATAGAAAAACACCGTGTTTTTTTCCTGCCGATACTTTCAAAAAGTAAAAAACGATATGTTTTTTTCCTGCCTGCATCATCAAAAAGCAAAAAACACTGTGCCTTTTCCATGCCGACAGCATTTGGAAAAGAAATACACTGTGTATTTTTCCTGCCGACAACGTCGGAAAAAGAAAAACACTGCGTATTTTTTTCGCCGACAACGTCGGGAAGAAAAAAACACTGTGTATTTTTTCCGCCGACAGCGTCGGGAAGAAAAAAGCGCTGTGTATTTTTTCTGCCGACAGCGTCGGGAAGAAAAAAACACTATGTATTTTTTCCGCCGACAGCGTCGGGAAGAAAAATACACTGCGTATATGCTTTAGTAAAGAGAGGTGAATAAAAAATACATAATGTTATTCAAGCATTAAATATTGCATGAATTAAATAATATAGCGCTGCTTTATCGCCGACACAGCGCAGGTTTATATCTTATAATATCTTTTATCGAATACGGTATGCCGTATACGTATAGCGTGCGGCAGTACGAAAGGCGTCCGTAAATCCGGTTTTTTTATGCTTTTCTTACGTCGCACTCACGTTTTTTAGTGGGATAATTCGCGGCAGCCTCATTAATTTGCCTTATTTTTGCGACGCATAATTCAGACTGAAAGCATGTTTTCGAGACAAAAAGTCATGCCGGCCATCGCTCTGCTGTTTCTCCTGTGGGGAATAATCCGTATGCAGGCGCAGGATGCCAATCTGCCGGTAAACAGCGGACTGTCGCCGGCCGTATTGCAGACGCCGGACACGTTGCGGCATGTTTTGTCCGATACTTCCGGCACGGATACAACGATTGTCGCCGACACCGTACCGGTGAAGACAAACGCGCTCGAAGCGTCGGTCGACTACAAAGCCAAGGATTCGATAGTGCTGACGGCCGGCAACATGGCGTATCTCTTCGGCTCGGGAGAGGTGAAATACCAGCAGATTCAATTACAGTCCGAACTGATAAGGGTGAGCATGGACAGCAGCGCCGTCTTTGCTACGTACGGCACGGATTCGACCGGCGCGGAGTTCGGTTTCCCGCTTTTCGTCAACGGCGAGCAGCAGTTCGAAGCGAAAACGATGCGATACAATTTCAGGACGCGGAAAGCCTACGCCAGGGGGGGACTTACGCAGCAGGGAGAAGGCTTCCTGACGGCGGGCGAGACGAAAAAGATGCCGGACAATTCGATGCACATGTACGACGGAATGTACACAACGTGCGACGAGCACGACCATCCGCACTTTTACATCAAGCTGTCGAAATTTAAGGTTCGCCCGGGGAAAGACATCGTTTCCGGCCCCGTCTATCTGGTTATCGAAGACGTGCCCCTGCCCATCGGGTTGCCTTTTGCCTTTTTCCCCTTTTCGAGTTCCTATTCGTCGGGCATCATCATGCCTACCTACGGCGACGAAATGCAGCAGGGCTTTTTCCTGCGCGACGGAGGATATTATTTCGCGCTGAGCGACTACGTCGACCTTGCGCTGACGGGCGAACTGTACACGAAAGGCTCCTGGGGCGTGAATGCCCGCTCGGCGTACCGCAAACGATACAGCTTTTCGGGCAGTTTTGCCCTGTCGTATCAGGAAACCGTATGGGGCGAAAAAGGCTTCGACGACTATCAAAAGTCGAAGTCGTTCAAGATAAGCCTGACTCATTCGCAGGATCCCAAAGCCAATCCGTACCGCACCGTCTCGGCGAGCGTCAATCTGTCTACCAACCAGTACGACCGCAACCAGATCAAAGAGCAATATTCGCAGGCATCTACCGAAAACAACAAAGGGTCGAGCATCAGCATCACCCAACGCTTCCCCAACAGTCCGTTCAGCATGTCGGCTACGATGAACATCAACACGCGCTCGGCCGATTCGTCCGTCTACGTGTCGCTGCCCAACCTGACCCTGAACCTGAGCCGCATCTTCCCCTTCAAGCGCAAGAACGCCGTCGGGGCGGAACGATGGTACGAGAAAATATCCGCAAGCTACAACGGCAGCCTGCAAAACAGCATCACGGCCAAAGAAAAAGACCTGTTCGGGAAAAACCTCGTCCGGGACTGGAAGAACGCAATGGATCACAACATCCCCGTCAGTGCCACCTACACCGCCCTCGGATACCTGAACATCTCGCCCTCGTTCAGATACCACGAACGCTGGTATACGAACCGCGTCGTGCAGCAGTACGACACGGCGCAGAACCGCCTGATGCCCGCCGACACGACGTACGGCTTCTACCGCGTCTATGACTACGGCCTGTCCGTCTCCGCATCCACCACGCTGTACGGCCTCTTCAAACCGTGGCGCATTTTCGGAGACAGGATCAGGATGATCCGCCACCGCATGGAGCCGTCCGTTTCGCTCAACTATGCGCCGGACTTCGGCAACCCGCGATACGGATTCTGGGAAAACTACGAATACGTCAACCGCGCCGGGCAGAAGGTTGCAGGCGCCTATTCGCCCTTCAACGGGCAACTGTTCGGCGTGCCCGGGCAGGGAGAGCAGGGAAGCGTCTCGTTCGGCCTCGACAACAACATCGAAGCCAAGGTGCGTTCGAGCCGCGATTCGACCGGCGAACGCAAAATCTCCATCATCGACAACCTCTCGCTCGGCATCAGCTACAACATGGCCGCACCCTCGTTCAAGTGGAGCGACTCGCGCGCTTCCATACGGATGAAACTCTCGAAAAGTTATACGCTTAATCTCGCAGGAACGTTCGACACCTACCTCTACGACGAGAAGGGAAACCGCATCGACAAACCGCGCTGGACGCAACGGGGGAAGGGCTTCGGACGGCTGAGGGGCACGAGCACAAGTTTTTCGTACACCTTAAACAACGATGTGATCAAGAAGTTTTTCGGCGGGAGCGGTGCGAAACCGGAGAAGCAAACCACGGGTAATACCGGCGAAGACGACGAAAACGCAGCCGCACAGTCTCCCCCCGAAGACGCCGCCCCCGCCACGCGCCTGCGCGAACAGCGGCACAACACGTCGGGCGAGTACGACGACGACGGATACTACCTCGCCGCCGTGCCGTGGAGCTTATCGTTCAACTACAACCTGAGCATGGGCTACGGCGAGTTCAATCCCGAAGTGCGGGAATACCGCTACCGCTTTACCCATGCGCTGAGTTTCAACGGCAACATCCAGCCGACGAAGAAATGGAGCATCAACTTCAACGCCACATACGACGTGAAGCAGAAGAAAATCTCCTACATGACCTGCAACGTCTCGCGCGACCTGCACTGCTTCCGCATGGCCGCAAGTATCATTCCTGTCGGGTACCGCAAGTCGTACATGTTCTCCATCGCCGTCAACTCCTCCCTCCTCAAAGATCTCAAATACCAGCAAAGCAGCAGCCTTCGCGGCGGACAGGTATGGTACTGAAACGGTCACGACCGTGAAACCCGTTCCACATAGACCTGCGCGCTCTCGAAGCGCGTGACGCGCACGGCCGTTCCCCGCTCGATAAAGCCGGATTCCGATATGCCGTCGTACAGCCGTCCGTCGATAAGCACTTTCCCCGACGGTCGCAAGACGGTATCCGCCACGCCTTCCTTCCCTTCAAGCCCTTCCGGCACGGGAGTAGAAACGGCGCCCTCAAGGTCGGCAGCCAGCGCCATACGGTTCAGTACGCCCTTCTTGCCTATCCTGTCCGAGAGCCAGAGCATCGCAAGCGAGCCGAGCATGATGCCCGACACCACAATCGCCACCGCACGTCCCGTATCGAACAGGCGCACGCCGGAAAAGTCGAACGCGATATTGCGGATCAGGCTAAGGAAAAATCCTGCAACAGCCAGCATGATGCCGCATATGCCCGTCACGCCGAATCCCGGAATCACGAATATCTCAACCGCTACCAGTCCCACTCCGAGCACGAAGAGAAGGATTTCCCAGTTCTCGGCAAGCCCCTCGATGTAGAGCGGCGAAAAATACAGTACGGCGGCCACGACGGAAGCCAGCAGCGGAAAGCCGATCCCCGGCGACTGAAGCTCGAAATAAATCCCGCCGACAATAAGCAGGATAAGAATAGACTGCACCACGGGATTCATCAGGAACCCCCGCAAGTCGTCCGACCACGAGGGGCGAAAACTCGTCAGCCGGTACGATTCATATCCCATCAGGCGCTCGACGACCTCTTCCTTCGAATCGGCCAGTCCGTCGCAAAAGCCCCACTTGACCGCTTCTTCGGCGGTAAGCGTCAGCGTTCGCCCCGAATCCACAAGATTGGGGATGCCGTTACCACGGTCTACCATCGCCTCCGCAATCCGCGGGTCGCGCCGCCACCGGATCGTCGTATCCCGCCCGTCGACGACGGTATCCCGCCCGTGCGCCTCGGCGGTGGCACGCATCAGCGCGCGCATGTACGACTGGTATTTGTCCGGCAAGGCCTGACTTGTCCCGTCCACCACCGTCGCTGCCCCTATGCCGGCGCCCCTGCGCATGTAAATCTTCCTGCACGCCAGCGAGACGAGCGCCCCGGCCGAAGCCGCATTGTTGTCGATAAACACATCTACCGGAACGGGACTGTACAGTATGGCCGTACGCATCGAGTCGGCCGCATCAAGCAGTCCGCCGTACGTATTCAGATGTATCAGCACGACGTCCGCGCCTGTCGCCTGCGCCTCGTCCAGACCCTTGCGGAGATAAATCTGCGCCGTCCTGTTAATCTCCTGCCGGATGTCTATGATGTAGACGGACGCCTCGCTCCCGCCGTGTCCCGCCGGCGGCAGGGCGCACAGGTCGCTCACGGCAGGCATCAGCGCGAGTATGCCGGCGATACATTTTGCATACAATCTTTTTCCCATATCCTGTTCCGACCCTGCGGCTAAAGATCCCTGTACTTGCAGCAGCCCGGCAAGGCGTTGTACACATCGTCCGGCGCCCTGTCCGTTTTCGTGTCGTGCCCGGCTTGGGCGATTGCCTTGCCGATGGCTTCCAGAGACGTTTTGCCGGAGTCGAAATGCAGGTGCAGTTCCTGCTTTTCCTGATTCCATTCGGCTACGGATACGCCTTCGATGCCTTTCGCCGTCTTTTCGATCCTTTCCTTGCACATTCCGCAACTGCCGCTTACCGCCAGCATGGCGTGCGACGCATGGCTTTTCGTTTCCGTTACATTACTCTCCGCCTGCTTCTCTTTCGATGCGGAACCGGAGCACGCGCTTACGGCTGCCGTCAGGGCGACCGTGGCAAATACACAAATCATTCGTTTCATATCAAATCGTTTTTAAAATTAGAATGCTTCAAAGGTAGTTGTTTTTTTCGTAAATCATTTCCTGTACTTGCAACAGGCGGGCAAAGCCTCGTACACATCGGCGGGCGCCTTGAACGCGCCGTTGTCGTGCCCCGCCTCGGCGACGGCGCGCCCCACGGCGGAGGGCGATGTCCGGTCGGGATTGTACGTCAGGGTTAAAACCTGCGTTTCGCGGTTCCATTCGGCAGCGTAGACGCCTCCGACGCCTTTCGCCGTCTTTTCGATTCTTTCCTTGCACATTTCGCAAAGTCCCTGCACGACGAGCGTTGCCCCCGTTTCGTTGCCCGACGGAGGCTCCTGCGCCATCATGCTCGGCTTGCCTTCCAACTGTGCGGCGGCATCGACCACGAACGTGCCGCGTACTACGACCTCCTCGCCTTCGCGAAGCCCGGACAGAATCACGTATTCGTCGCCCAGCGATGCGCCCAGCTCTACTTCACGCATCCGGAAGACGGGCGCGGAGGCATCCGGCTGCTTCACATAAACGACGGAGCGTTTGCCCGTCCACAGGACTGCCGTCCGGGGGATGACCATCTCGCCGTCCGACCGTCCCGTCGACGATCGGACAATGGCCGCGGCATACATTTCCGGTTTCAGTTCCAGACGCGGATTCGCCGTTTCCACACGTATACGCGCCGTTCGCGCCGTTTTATCGAGCATCGGGTCGATAAAGGAGATGCGTCCCGAAAAGGTGCGTCCCGGCAGGGTTTGCAGCGTATACTCCACCTTGTCGCCGATTCGGAGGAAGGGCAAATCCGTTTCGTAAGCGTCGAACACTGCCCACACGGAAGACAAATCCGCCAGGTCGAACAGCACGCCGCCCGTGTTGACATAGTCGCCCTGCTCCACGCGCTTGGCGGTGACGATGCCGCCCGCGTGCGCCGGAATGTCGACGACGGGCGCGGCCTTGCCCGTCCGCTCGATTTCGGCGATTCGGCTGTCGGTCATTTTCAGGAAGCGGAGCTTTTCGCGGGCGGCTTGCAGCAACGCGGGCTGCGTCTCGCCCAGTTTTTTGGCTTCCAGCAGTTCCTGCTGCGCATTAAGCAGGTCGGGAGAATATATTGAGGCGACGACCTGCCCTTCCCGCACGGTTTCGCCCGCAAAATTGACGGAGAGCGTCTCGATGCGCCCGTTCACATGCGACACGAGCGAGCGCAGCCGCCGTTCGTCGGGCTTTATCGTGCCGTAAAGCCGTATCTCTTTCACCGGCCGGCTGCGACCGACGGCGACGGTTTGAATGTCGGCGAGCGCGGCGGCTTCCTCCGACAGCCCGATGGCGTCGGGGTCGAGCGTCTCGCCCGACGCGCCCGACGGGGTGAGGGGGATCAGATCCATCGCGCAGAGCGGGCACTTCCCCGGTTTATCCTGACGGATTTGCGGGTGCATGGAGCAGGTCCAGACCTGCGCTTCGTGGCCGGGATGTACATGCTCCGCCGTTTCCGCGCGGGGTTCGGCGTGCCCGAACAGCCATTTGCCCGCCAGAAGCCCGGCGGCGAAAATCAGTCCGTAAAGGACGTACTTAAAGATTTTGCTTGTTTGCATAGGATTAAAATTTTATTCTTCGTGCGACGAGATTAGTTTCCGGATATTTGCTGCCGCGATGTGATAGTCGGCCACGGCTTCCGATGCCTTCAGGGCGTAATCGAGGAGCTGACGCTGCACACGGATTACGCCGGCCAGATCGCCCCTTCCCGACGCAAATTCCTGCACGGCCAGATTGCATGTAGCCTGCGCAAGCTCCGTCTGCCTGCGGTAGAGCGCAATCCTCCGCGCGGCGTCGTCCAGCAAATGATTGAGGCGGACGAGTTCGGCCTCGAGCATGTTTTGCGTATTGCGATATTTTTCTCTGCCGGCCTGTTGCAGCAACGCATTTTCGCGCTGCCGGGCGTTATACTTGCTGCGGTAAATGGGGATAGTGACCGACAGCATCGGCATAATCATGTCCTTGCCGTTCATGCCGCCCATGTCCGCGCCCATCCCGTCGTCCATTGCCGGCGCGGCGGTCGCCTTTTTCCGGATAAGCATATATTGCAGGCCGATGCCGAACATCGGGTAGCTCATCCTGCGATCCATGTCGGCCTTTGCCTTGTAAGCCAGTTCCTCCTCGGCGACCATCTCCAGCATCGGGTTACGGGCGGTCATCTGCATCCGCACCGACGCGCTGTCGAGCAGGAAAGACGTTTGCTCCGGCAAATCGGGGAGGCGGATTTCGCTGTCGACCGGGCGGTTCAGCATAAGGTTAAACGCAGCCTTGGCCGCCCGTATCTCCGACAGAAGGCTTTCTATACGGTTGTCCGCCTCGACTATTTCCATGCGCAGGCGCAACACGTCGGCCATGCCCGCCGCCGCCGACCCACCCATGCCGTCCATCCCGCTCATGCCGCCCATCGTTGCCGGCGTGCTGCCGGAGGCCGCCGACGCCGCGTCGTTCATGTTCATCCCGCCCATACCGCCCGCGCCGGACGGCAGGGTGGGGGAGGGGGGCGGCGCGGATTGCCGGGCGGACGGTTCCGCGCCTTTGGATGCCGGGGGCGAAGCGAACCGCTGCAAAGCCGGTTCCTCCAGCCGCAGCAGCAACTCCCGGTTTTCACGGCTGTTCGCCAACTGCCGTTGCAGGCGGCAAAGCGTAAACCATTGCACGGACACGTCGAGGAAGAGCCGGTCGCGCGTTTCGCGAAACTGTGCAAAGGCCATCTGCGCCATATGCTGCGCCTCCGTGCGGGCGGCCTTCCGCGTGCCGAACCACGGGAACATCTGCATCAGCCGGATGTCGGCCACCTGCCGGCCGTCGACAATATCCATCGGCTGAAGAAAAAATCCCATCTCCAGTTGCGGATCCTGATATGCCCCGGCCTGCGGCAACCTTTGCAGCGCCGCCCGGTAAGCCAGAAAGTCGGCTCTGACGCCCGGATTGTGCTCCGCCGCCATGTGCAGGTAATGATTCAGCGAATCGGTCTCCGCCGCCGTCGTAAGCGACAGCCGCCAAAGCCCGGCAAGCAGGAGGAATAATGTATAACGTTTCATGTTTTTGAGTTTAATAATTGTGCTTTAAATACCATATTGTTTCGATTTGAATACGTGATGGTGCGGAATGTCGCGCCGCACGCGCGCCGGCGGTTTCCGCTCCCGTTGGGGCGAGATTCTATCTCGTCCCTTCTATCCCCGCGGATTCTATCCGTATAATTTGTTGTGAGATAGAATCTCACGGATAGACGGAACGAGATAGAATCTCGTCCCAACGAGGTCTCCGCACATTTTTTTATGGAGGGAAAGACTTTATCCCCGCAGGAAAAATCCTTCGCTGCTTTAGCGTTTTTGGGCAGGGGCGAGATTTTTTTCGTCCCTGCGGGCGGGATTTTATTTCCCCACATGATTAAAAGATAGGCGGATTCGTGCATGGCGGGATTATGCTCCTTTCTTTTTGACGACGCTTTCCCGCCACCAGCATTGCAGTACGGGGACGACGAACATGGTCATGCACTGAATTAACATGCCTCCGAAAGTGGGGATGGCCATCGGCACCATGATGTCTGCGCCCTTGCCGGCGGAGGTGAGCACGGGCAGGAGGGCTATGAGGGTGGTGGCGGTGGTCATGGCGGCGGGGCGTACGCGCTTCAGGCCGGCCTGCACGACGGTTTCGCGGATGTCGTCGCGCGTTTGCGGACGGCGTTCGGCAAACAGGTCGTGGATGTAGGCGCCCATCAGCACGCCGTCGTCGGTGGCGATGCCGAACAGGGCGATGAAGCCTACCCATACGGCAATGCTCAGGTTGACGGGGTGCATACCGAACAGGTCGCGCACGTTTTCGCCTCCGACGTAGAAGTCCATGAACCACGGCTGCCCGTACAGCCACAGCAGGATGAATCCGCCGGCAAAGGCTACGAAGACGCCGGAGAAGTGGATCAGCGAAGCGGTGACGGTTTTGAACCGCAGGTAGAGAATCAGCAGGATGGCGAGGAGGCAAAGCGGGATGACGAGGAGGAGGCGTTGCTCGGCGCGTTGCTGCCGTTCGTAATTGCCGGCAAACCGGTACGATACGCCGGCGGGGAGCGTCAGTTCGCCCGCACGGATTTTTTCTTCGAGCATCCGTCCGGCTTCGCGCACGACGTCCGTTTCCGCCTTGCCGGGATGCTTGTCGAAAATCACGTATCCGGTAAGGAATGTGTTTTCGCTCTGAATCATCTGTGCGCCTTTGGTGTATTCGATGTCGGCGACTTCTCCCAGCGGGATTTGTATTCCCGTAGCGGTGGGAATCAGGATGCGCGCCAGGGCTTCGGGGCTGTCGCGCAGTTCGCGGGGATAGCGGAGGCGGACGGCGAAGCGTTCGCGCCCCTCGACGGTGGTGGTCAGCGTCATCCCGCCCACGGCGGCCTCGATGACTTCCTGCAGGTCGGCGACGGTAATGCCGTAGCGCGCCATGTGCTGCCGGTTCAGCCTGATTTCGATGTAGGGCGCACCGACGGCGCGGTCGTAGAACACGGTGGAGGGCAGTACGGCCGGGACGGCCTTCAGGGCGGTTTCGAGCGCCTTGCCGGCCTGTTCGATGCTTTCGAGGTCGGGGCCGGACACTTTCAGCCCCATCGGGGCGCGCATCCCGGTGGAGAGCATCACCAGCCGGGCTTCGATGGGCTGGAGCTTGGGCGCGGAGGTGAGGCCGGGCATTTGCGAGACGCGGACAATCTCGCGCCAGATGTCGTCCGCAGATTTAATCTCCGGTCGCCAGCGGCGGAAGTACTCGCCCCGCCGGTCGGGGATCAGGCTGTCGGCGGGAATCATCCGGAAACCGTCGGCGGGGTTGTAGGCGGTTCCGTCTTTCAGCAGAAACTCGCCCTTCCGGTTGGTTTTGAAACGCATCCGGCGGCCGTTTTTGTCCGACAGGTATTCGGAGCGGTAGATAATCGTGTTCTCAAACATTTGCGCGGGCGCGGGGTCGAGCGCGGAGTTGACGCGCCCCCACTTGCCGACGGTTATTTCTACTTCGGGGATGGCGCTGATGCGCTTGTCCACGGCTTCGATCAGTTGCAGGTTCTGCTCGATGCCGGTATGCGGCATACTTGTGGGCATCAGCAGAAACGAACCCTCGTCGAGGCTCGGCATGAACTCCTCGCCCATGCCCTGCCATATCCATGCCCCGAACGCAAGCGTGAGCAGGGGAATCGTCATGAATTTCCACCGGTTTGCAAGGCACCAGCGCAGGATGCGTTCGTAGAAAGCGACCAGCGCCCACAGGAGGGCGAGGATGATGCCTACGGAGAACACGACAAAAAGCAGGTTCGGCAAAAAGCCGGCTCCCGTGCCGACGGGTAACCATTCGGAGGTGAGGTAGACTACGGCTGCGACCAGCACGGAGAGCGTGAGCAGGGAGCGTCCGCTTTTTGAAAGCCCCGGGACTTTCCACTTCCGCAGCGGCTTGGGTATCCGGAGGGAAAACACGTAGTAGGCAATCGTGGGCAGCAGGGCGATGCCGAGCAGGAAGGCCGAAACGAGGGCAAACGTTTTGGTGAAGGCCAGGGGGCGGAACAGTTTGCCCTCCTGCGCCTGCATGACGAAGACGGGCAGGAAGCTGACGATGGTGGTCAGCATCCCGGTGGTCAGCGCGCCGGAGACTTCGCGGACGCTTGTGTAAATGAGCGCGGCGAGCGCCTTCCCCTTCGGCTTCGTCCCGCAGGCGTCCAACTGCTTGACGATGTTTTCCACAATCACCACGCCCACGTCCACCATCACCCCGATGGCAATGGCGATGCCGGAGAGGGCTACGATGTTTGCCTCCACATTCGTGCAGCGCATGATGATGAAGGCGCACAGCACGGCAACCGGCAGGAGGGATGAAATCACGACCGAGGCGCGCAGATTGAAGACCAGCGCGATGACGACGATGATGCAAATCAGTATCTCGTGCGCCAGCGCCGTTTCGAGCGTGCCGATGGTCTCGCGGATAAGGCCGGAACGGTCGTAGAAGGGTACGACCGTCACTTTCGACGTCGTGCCGTCGGGCAGCGTCTTTTGCGGCAGCCCGGCCGACAGTTCCTCTATCTTTTCCTTTACATTATTGATTACTTCCATCGGGTTGGAACCGTATCGGGCAACGACTACGCCTCCGACGGCTTCCACGCCTTCGCGATCCAGTCCGCCGCGCCGCGCGGCAGGGCCGAAGTTCACCGTCGCCACGTCTTTAATCCGCACGGGAATGTTTTCGCGCACGGACACTACGGCCTCCTCCAGGTCGGTGAGGCTCTTAATATAGCCCAGCCCGCGCACCAGATATTCGACCTTGTTCAGTTCGATGGTTTCCGCGCCGATGTCGAGGTTGCTTTTCTGCACGGCGTTCATCACCTCCATGACGGATACGCCGTATGCCCGCATCGCGTCGGGATTGATTTCTACCTGATATTCCTTGACAAAGCCGCCGACGGAGGCTACTTCCGCCACGCCGCCGGCCGTGGCAAGCGAATACTTGACGTAAAAATCCTGTACGGTGCGCAGTTCCTCCGGCCCCCATCCGCCCGAAGGCTTGCCGGTTTCGGGATTACGCCCTTCGAGGGTATACCAGAACACTTGTCCGAGCGCCGTCGCATCGGGGCCGAGCGCAGGACGGACGCCGTCGGGCAGCAGTCCCGGCGGCAGTGAGTTCAGTTTCTCCAGTATCCGCGAACGGCTCCAGTAAAACTCCACCCCGTCGTCGAAGATGACGTAGATAAACGACATGCCGAACATGGACGAGCTGCGTATCGTCTTCACGCCCGGAATGCCGAGCAGCGAAGAGGTGAGCGGATAAGTAATCTGTTCCTGCATATCTTTGGGCGATCGTCCCATCCATTCGGTGGCGACGATCTGCTGGTTTTCGCCGATGTCGGGGATCGCGTCGACCGGAACGGGGTCGGACGGCAGCAGTCCGCCGTGCCAGTCGAACGGCGCCACGGCGACGCCCCACAGCAGGACAACGAGAAGCAACAGGATGGCGAAAAGCCTGTTTTCGAGTAAGTATTTGACTAATTTATTCAGCACAATGCGTAATTTAAGCGGTTAGATAATAATGAAGGAAATCACGCCTTCGCGCAATCCGTCTCCCTGCGGCGATGAGGCCTTGCAGGCGCGTTTTGCGGAAGATGAGTTTACGCGGAAATCAATCCGTGGCAGGGGCGGAGCGTCTAAATGCGATAGACGCAGGTCAGTCGGCGCAGCGCGGCGCCGTCTCTCGCCCGGCCTTCGGGAGGGAAAGCATGTTGTCGTGAAAGCGGGCTTCCGCAGGGGCGGAGCAGCTCGCTTGCGGCGAAGGGCGCCGTGCGTAAATCGGTGTGAGTGGTTTCGCGCATCGTTTCCTGCCGGACGGCGGAGCAGTCGTCCGTGTCCTGCGATACGAAGATATTTGCGCAGCAGGGTGTATTTTCGACCGCCGGGCGGCCTTCGGACGGAAACCCGCGCTGCGTTTTTGCGCAGCCACATTCGCGTATTTCCACATAACCCGCCAACCCGGCATTGCACAAGCTCCCGCTGCAATAATGAAAAACCCACGTCACATGCCCGGAAGCAAGCAACGATACAAACAGCAGGAAAACGGCAATTATTTTTTTCATACGGCAATTAAAAACGTTTTACACGGCGCAAATGTAAAGATTATTTTTTCTTGTTCTTCGGAAATCGGAATATTATTCGAACAAAACCGGAGGGGAAAGCGGGAAAAACGCTCTGCCGATCCGATGCGGGCGGTTCGGAGATAAAACCCACTCCGGATGCCTTAAGCAGGAGCCTCTCGGAGTTAGCTCCGAACCGCTCAGAGTTAACTCCGAGTGATTCGGAGTTAGCTACGAATCGCTCGGAGTTAGCTACGAGTCGCTCGGAGTTAACTACGAGTCGCTCGGAGTTAACTCCGAGTCGCTCAGAGTTAACTACGAGTCGCTCGGAGTTAGCTACGAACCGCTCGGAGTTAACTACGAATCGTTCGGAGTTAGCTCCGAATCACTCGGAGTTAGCTCCGAGCGGCATAAAATTGCAGGTATAGCGGATAGAACGGGCTGGAAGGCGGTTCGTCGGGACGTCGCGCCGCTATCCTCTGTTAATCCGGTTTACGGTGGCGACGTCCTCGTATCCGTCGGACGTGGCCAGCCATTCTTTCAGGACGCCCGTCCGCTCGAATCCGCATCGTTCGAAGAGGCGGAGGCACGGCGTGTTGGAAAGGGGGATTCGCGCATAGAGCTGGTGTAAATTAAGGAGAGAAAAGGCGTAATCCGTCATCAGGGTTAAGGCTTCGGTTGCAATACCTTGCCGCCGGTATGCGCTGTCCAGCAGTAAGCCCGTTTCCGCGCGGCGGTGATGAGGGTCGAAATCGTAGAGTTCGATCGACCCGACGGCGACGGACGATTCGCGCAGTTCAACCATCAGGCGCAGTTGCCGGCGTTCGTACAGGTCGTTTCCCGATTCGGCAATATAGCGTCGCAGGGTATATCGCGAGTAGGGGCTGAAGGTATTGCCGGTGCTCCAGCAGGAGGCGTCGTTTTCCCATCGGTAGAGGGCGTCGAGGTCTTCCGCTTCCGGCGCCCGCAGACGGATTCTTTTGTTTTCAAGCAGTTTCATACGGGACGAATTGTCCGTTTCCGGACAGGTAGATGTGGAAGGCGACGCTTTTGTCCGTCATTTTTTCCATTACAAACAAGATTTGGTCGAACGAAATGTCGGGATAGCAGAACGCCATGTCCGTGTAGGCCTTCATCCTGATTCGGCGGTCGGCGATTGCTCCCGCGGGGCGGTCTTTGGCGGGATCCCACAGCCCGAAATGCGATATGCCCGGAAGTATTTTTCCGGCCACCGTTTTTATTTCGGAGAAAGCGTCTTTTCTGCAAAACACCAGCAAACGGCGTTTCCCGATCTTTTTCCGTTTCTTTTTTTTCTCGAAAAGCAGCGCATAGCGTTTACGCGCACGAATAAGGAAAGGTATTGCTTTTGCTTCGGGATAATATTTCCTGCAAAACAGCGACAGGGAATCGTAAAACGCCCGGATATGATTTTCGTCTCCGCGCCGCGCTGCCTTGCTGCCGTGGTGCAGGATGCGTTCGTCGCAGAAATAGAATTGCGCGTATCCCGCAGCCGAAAGTCGGTACAGGATGTCGAGATACGCGCCTTCGAGCGGGAAGGCTTCGTCCGGCAGGCCTGTTTTGTTCAGCGCGTCGCGGTTGAAGAGGATAAAGGCTTCCGATATGGCGTCGACTCGCTTCGGCCTGTCGGGGAGGTCGTTTGCGGCATCGCTTCCCGAATCGTGCGCCGACCTGTCCCGTCCGCAAAGTTTGCGCAAAAGCGTTTGCGGCGAAGGGAATTTGCTCCGGCTCTCCGTCAGGAAGGCGCCTTTTCCGTCCAGCATTTTCACCCCGACGGCGCCGACCTCTCCTGAATGTTCGTCCATGAAGAAACAGAGCGTGCGCAGGCAGTCTTCGCCGATAACCGTGTCGGGATGTAGAAGCAGGATATATTCTCCTTTGCATCCGGCAATCATTTGGTTGACGAATTGTACATCGCTCGCTCCGCGAGGCCGGCCGGCGAAGGCGACTTCGGGAAAAAGCGCCCGGAGCGCGTCGTTCGGGGCGTCGTTGTGCGCAAAAAAAATCTCTGCGTCCTGTCCGCCGGCAGAGGCGCGGAGGGAATAAAGGCACGGTTCGGGCGGGAAATTGCCGTCGTGCGGCACGATGATCACGGATAGCTTGCAGTCGTACATGCGTTTTAGCGTTTTAGCGAATCGTTGAAATCCATGCGGTTTACAATCGAGCGTCCCAGCGTCACTTCGTCGGCGTATTCGATTTCGTCGCCTACCGCTATGCCTCGTGCGATGACGGTAATTTTCACTTCGAAGGGTTGTAGTTTCCGGTAGATGAAAAAGTTTGTCGTGTCGCCTTCCATAGTCGAACTCAGGGCAAACACGACTTCCCTGACTTCTCCGGCCGCCACGCGGCGTATCAGGCTTTCAATCTCCAGGTCGGCGGGGCCAATGCCGTCGATGGGCGAAATGATTCCTCCCAGCACGTGATAGACGCCGCGGAACTGGGCGGTGTTTTCTATAGCCATCACGTCTTTTACGTTTTCGGTGACGCAGATTATCGAGTGGTCGCGTCCGGGGTCGGAGCAGATGGCGCAGTGGTCGCTGTCGCAAATGTTGTGACATTCGCGGCAGTATTTTACGTCGCGTCGCAGCGCCAGCAGTGCGGCGGCAAGTTTTTCCGTATATCCGGCGTCGCGTCGCAGCATGTGGAGCGCGAGGCGCAACGCCGTTTTTCGCCCTATTCCGGGGAGTGCGGAAAGCTCGTTTACCGCGTTTTCCAGAAGTGCGGAAGGATAAGGCCTGTTCATGCGGGGAGAGACGGGTTACAGTTCGCGGTCGGCATACATTCGTGCGTAGTAGTTCATGTAATCGCCCTTGAGAATGTTTTCTACCCATGCCTGATTTTCGAGATACCAGCGCACGGTTTTGACGATGCCGGAGTCGAAATTCGTTTCCGGCGTCCATCCCAGTTCGGAAGTGATTTTTTCGGGGTCGATGGCATAGCGCCGGTCGTGTCCCAGGCGATCTTTTACGAAGACGATCAGGTCGTCGTTGATTCGGTCAAGCGAGGGCAGGCCTGTGGCGGCATCCGTTTCGCGTGTCTTCAGCGCCCGGCGGTATTCCGGGCGTTCGGTCATCAACTGCCTGATCGTGGCGATGATCAGGCGGACGATTTCGATGTTCGTCCGCTCGTTGTGTCCGCCGACGTTGTATGTCTCGCCCGGCGTTCCGCGGTGAATCACGGCGTCGATGGCTTTGCAGTGGTCTTCGACGTATAGCCAGTCGCGGACGTTGCTGCCGTCGCCGTAAACGGGCAGTTTTTTTCCTTCCAGCACGTTGTTTATTACCAGCGGTATCAGTTTTTCCGGAAAGTGGTAGGGGCCGTAGTTGTTGGAGCAGCGGGTGATGCTGATCGGCATTTTGTAGGTATCGAAATAGGCCTTGACAAACAGGTCGGCGCTTGCCTTGGAGGCGCTGTAGGGGCTGTGCGGATCGAGCGGCGTGGTCTCGTGGAAATAACCCTCGTCGCCGAGGCTTCCGTACACTTCGTCGGTCGAAACCTGATGAAAGCGCACATTTTCTTTCCACACCGGATAGCCGGCCTCGTCCTTGCCCGTGACCCACGCCCGACGAGCGGCATCCAGCAGGTTTTGAGCGCCGAGGATGTTGGTTGTCAGGAAGAGTTGCGGATCTTCGATGCTCCTGTCCACGTGGCTTTCGGCGGCAAAATTCACGACGTATTGCACCGCATACCGGTCGAAAATATCCGCCGTCAGGGTGCGGTCTCCAATATCGCCCTTTATGAACACGCAACGTTCGCCGTCAATGTCGTCGCCGACGGTGCCGAGGTTTCCGGCGTAGGTGAGTGCGTCCAGCACAATCAACCTGTTTTCGGGATACGTCCGGCGCATGTATTTTACGAAATTTGCGCCGATAAAGCCGGCTCCGCCGGTTATCAGATAGGTATTCATGGTGATTCTTATTTAATGTATTCGAAGTTTATTTCCGCATCTGCAAGCAAGGGCGCCTGTTCGTCTTTTTCCGACATAATCGGCCTGTCGTTAGCCGCGAATGTCATGTCGATGCCGATAGCCGGGTCGACGAAACGGATGCTCCTTTCGTACTCCGGCATGTACGGGCTGTCTACTTTGTAGGTAAATACGGCTGTTTCGCTCATCACGTAAAATCCGTGCGCAAAGCCTTTCGGGATGAACATTTGCCGCCGGTTTTCGCCCGACAGTTCGACCGAGATATACTTTCCGAAGGCAGGCGAGCCGCGGCGTATGTCCACAGCCACGTCCAGCACATGCCCGCGAATCACGCGAACAAGTTTGGCCTGCGAACAGGGCGCCAACTGATAGTGCAGTCCGCGCAAGACGCCCCTGACGGAGCCGGATTCGTTGTCCTGCATGAAATCGACGGCGCCTATGTGGCGTTCAAATTCAGGCTGCTTATATGCTTCGAAAAAATAGCCTCTCGTGTCGCCGAACGTCACAGGTTCGATTATCCATATGCCCGGAATGTGTGTTTGCGTATATTTCATATAAAGTCGTATCTGTAAACTCCGTCGGCATCAATATCCGTCGAGGTGCACGTCTTTCACGGCGCGTCCGCTTGGTTCGTTCATGTTTTGGAACGTCTTGTCCCAAGCGAGCGCCTCGGCAGTGGAACAGGCCACGCTGGGGACGGACGGCACCGAACGGATGGCGCTTTCGCTGGGGAAATATTCTTCAAAAATCGTGCGGTAGCGGTATTCTTCCTTGTTCAGCGGCGTGTTGACGGGGAAACGTTCGGCAGCCTGCGCCATCTGTGCGTCGCTGACCTGCTCCGCAGCTACTTGCCGCAGCGTGTCGATCCAGTTGTAGCCTACGCCGTCGGAAAATTGCTCCTTTTGCCGCCAGACGACGCTTTCGGGCAGCAGGTCTTCGAACGCTTCGCGAAGGATTTTCTTTTCAATCACCTTTCCGGGCGCCATTTTCGATTCGGGATTGAGCCGCATGGCCACGTCCAGAAACTCCTTGTCCAGAAACGGCACGCGCCCCTCCACTCCCCATGCAGCCAGGCTTTTGTTGGCTCGCAGACAGTCGTAGAGATACAGTTTACCGATTTTGCGAAGCGTTTCGTCGTGAAAAGATTCCGCATCCGGCGCCTTATGGAAATACAAATAGCCGCCAAACACCTCGTCGGCGCCTTCGCCGCTGAGCACCATCTTAATGCCCATGCTTTTGATTACGCGCGCCAGCAGATACATCGGCGTTGAGGCGCGGACGGTCGTAACGTCGTAGGTTTCGATATGATAAATCACGTCGCGAATGGCGTCGAGGCCTTCCTGTATCGTGTAGTGTATTTCGTGATGAATGGTGCCGATATGGTCGGCCACCTTTTTTGCGGCAATCAAGTCCGGCGAACCTTCCAGTCCGATGGCAAACGAGTGTAACTGCGGCCACCAGGCATCCGTTTTTTGCCCACATTCAATGCGTTTGGATGCAAACCGTTTGGCAATCGCCGAGATGACGGACGAGTCAAGCCCGCCCGAAAGCAGTACGCCGTAAGGCACGTCGCTCATCAACTGCCGGCGTACGGCGTTTTCCAGCGCTTCGCGCAAAACGATTTTCTCGCTTCTGTTGCTGCGCACGTTTTTGTAGTCCATCCAGTCGCGGGTATACCACCGGACGGGCGCAGGGTCTTTGCTGTACCGGTAGTATCCGGGCGGGAACTGATCGTATTGAACGGCAAAACCCTCCATGCCTTTCAGTTCGGACGAAACCAGTACATGCCCATTGTTGTCCGTCCCGACATAAAGCGGAATGACGCCTATCGGGTCGCGGGCAATCAGGAACGTGTCGTTCGCCTCGTCGTAAAGCGCAAAGGCAAAAATCCCGTTCAGGTCTTCCAGAAAGTCGATGCCCTTTTCCCGATAGAGGGCAAGAATCACCTCGCAGTCGGAACCTGTCCGGAAATCGTACTTGCCTTTCAGCCGTTCACGTATTTCCAGATGATTGTAAATCTCGCCGTTGACACAGAGAATCACTTTGCCGTCGGGACTGAACAGGGGCTGCTTTCCCGAAGCCGGGTCTACAATTGAGAGACGCTCGTGCACCAGAATGGCTCTGTTTCCCGTATAAATTCCACTCCAGTCCGGGCCGCGGTGGCGGATGCGCTTGCTCATTTGCAACGCCTGCGTCCGAAGTCTATCCAACGATTCTTCCTTGCGAATATCGAATATTGCTGTTATTCCGCACATAAAAATTGATTTTGTTGTTTATTTCCGTATATCCTGTTAGCGCCCTGTTTTTCCCGACAAATGTCTTGCAACAGCTTCGGCTGTCCTGCATCCCGACGCCATGGCACGAACGACAAGGCTTGCGCCCGACACCGCATCGCCGCAGGCAAAAACGTTCGGGCAGGAAGTCCGCCCGTCCGCATCGGCGGCGATGGTCTTGCGTTCGGTCGTCGGCAGCGCCAGTTCTTTCAGCAAACCGTCCTGCACGGGATTTGTAAAGCCCATGCACAGGAACGCGAGGTCGGCCTCCAGTATTTCTTTTTTTCCGGTCGGTTTCATTGTCGGCCGTCCGCCGTCTTTCGCCTGTATCCATTCCACTTCTTCCGCCTCTACGCCTTTCAATATGCCCTTTTCGCCGATAAACCTGTTCGTGGCCAGGTTCCAGCGGCGGATGCACCCCTCTTCGTGGCTGCTGCTGGTCTTCAATATCTGCGGATACATCGGCCAGGGCGTTTGCGGATTGAAATCGGCAGGCGGCTTCGGCAGGATTTCTATTTGCGTGACGCTTGTCGCGCCGTGGCGGTTCGACGTGCCGACGCAGTCGCTGCCCGTATCCCCGCCGCCGATGACCAGCACGCGCCTGTCTCTTGCAAGGATCATATCTTTTCTGAGCGTGTTGGTTTGCTGCAGGATGCGAATTTGCTGCGACAGGAAGTCCATAGCAAAATGAATGCCTTTCAGGTTACGTCCCTCAACCGGCAAATCGCGCGGCACTTCGCACCCAACGGCAATGCACACCGCATCAAATGAATCGACCACCTCCCCGGCGGAAACATCCCTGCCCACTTTCGTTTTTGTTTTGAACAGGACGCCTTCGGCTTCCATCAGGCTGATGCGGCGGTCTACAACTGTCTTGCCCAGTTTGAAATTCGGGATGCCGTAGCGAAGCAGGCCGCCCGGCCGTTCGTCTTTTTCAAACACAGTTACTTCAAATCCTTTCCTGTTCAGTCGGTTTGCAACGGTCAGTCCCGCAGGGCCGCTTCCCACGACCGCCACCCTCATGCCGTTGCGCACAGGTGTTGCCGGCCGGATATATCCTTCCCGGAACGCCATTTCGGCGATGGCAACCTCGTTCTCGCGAATCGTTACAGGCTCATGGATACTGAGCGACAGTACGCAACTTTTTTCGCAGAGCGCCGGACATATCCTGCCCGTAAACTCCGGGAAATCACAGGTCTGTTCCAATACATGATAAGCGTCTCGCCACCGTCCGCGGTACAGCATGTCCTGCCATTCCGGCTGTTTATTGCCTATCGGACACGCCCAGTGGCAAAACGGCACGCCGCAATCCATGCAGCGGGATGCCTGCGTGCGGCGGTCGCTGTTGTTCAGCGTCTGCTCCACTTCGCCGTAGTCGTGAATCCTGTCACTTGCGGGACGATAACCGGCTTCCCGTCTCGGTATGGTCAAAAATGCTTTCGGATTACCCATCTCTGTCTTTTTTTAATAGTCATGCTGCATTTCGGCGATTTTCTGTTGCAGTTTTTTCATCTGTTCTTCCTGCAACACTTTCTTGTATTCAATCGGGACAACCTTAATGAATTCTTCCACATAATTATCCCACTGCCCAATTATTTTCCACGCCAGCCGGCTGCCCGTATACTGATGATGTTTGGTGATCAGCCCGTACAGTTCCTTTCGCGATATATTGTCTTCAATCAGGGAGAGTTCCACCATTTCCATATTGCAGTAAAAGTCGAAGTCCCCTTTTTTGTTCCACACGTAGGCCACGCCTCCGCTCATTCCGGCAGCAAAATTACGTCCGGTTTCTCCCAGTACGACCACGCGGCCGCCCGTCATGTATTCGCAGCAATGGTCGCCCACGCCTTCCACTACGGCAATGGCGCCGCTGTTGCGGACGCAGAACCGTTCGCCCACGCGACCGCTGATGTACACCTCTCCGCTTGTAGCTCCATACAGCAAGGTATTGCCGGCTATGGTATTTTCGGTCGCCGCAAAGGTGGAACGAATCGGCGGCATCACGCTGATGTGCCCTCCGCTCAATCCCTTGCCGAGATAATCGTTGGCTTCGCCTTCGAGACGGAAATGTACGCCGTGTACCAGAAACGCGCCGAAACTTTGTCCGGCGGAGCCTTTGAATTTTACGTTCAGCGTATTGTCCGGCAATCCCTCATGTCCGTATTTCCGGGCAATGATGCCTGAAAGCATGGCGCCCACGGCACGGTCGGTATTGGCAATGGCATGGTCGAGAGACACCGGCAGCCGATTCTCGATAGCCTCTTTCGCCTGACGGATGATGTCGCGGTCTTTTATTTCCGTGATGCGGTGGATCTGTTTTGTAGTTTGGCGGATAGACAGGCTTTTTCCCTCTCCGGGGAAATGCAGCAGGTCGGAGAAATGCAGCAGGTCATGTTTCCTGACGCCCGTCAGCGGCTTGCGTTCCAGCAAATCCGTCCTGCCGATGATGTCTTCCAGCTTCGCAAAGCCCATCTCCGCAAGATGCTCGCGCACTTCTTCGGCAAGGAAGGTGAAGAAGTTCACCAGATATTCGTGCCTGCCGTGAAAACGTTTACGCAAGCTTTCGTCCTGCGTAGCCACGCCTACCGGGCAAGTGTTCATGTGGCATTTGCGCATCATTACGCATCCCAGCACGATCAGCGCCGATGTGGCAAAGCCAAATTCTTCGGCGCCCAGCATGGCCATCAGGATAATATCGCGGCCGGTCTTCAACTGTCCGTCCGTTTGCAGGCGGACTTGCCCGCGAAGTCCGTTAATCACGAGCGTCTGTTGGGTTTCCGACAGTCCGAGTTCGGGAGGAGTGCCGGCGTAACGGATTGAACTGATCGGCGAGGCTCCCGTTCCGCCGTCGGCTCCCGAAATGATAATCCGGTCGGCCTTTGCCTTTGCCACGCCTGCCGCAATAGTCCCCACGCCGCTTTCGGAAACAAGTTTTACGCTGATTTCGGCATTGGGATTCACGTTTTTCAAGTCGAAAATCAGTTGCGCCAGGTCTTCAATCGAGTAGATGTCATGATGCGGCGGCGGCGAAATAAGGGATATGCCGGGAATGGAATGTCGTGTCCGGGCAATGATTACGTTCACCTTGTGACCGGGCAACTGTCCGCCCTCGCCCGGCTTTGCGCCTTGAGCGATTTTGATTTGTATCTCGTCGGCGTTCACCAGATATTCGGTGGTGACGCCGAACCGCCCGGAAGCGATTTGCTTGATTGCCGAGCGGAGCGACACGCCGTCTTCACGCGGCTTGAATCGTGCGGGATCTTCGCCGCCCTCGCCCGTATTGCTGCGGCCGTTGATTTTGTTCAGCGCCGTTGCGATTGTTTCGTGCGCTTCCTGGCTGATTGAGCCGTAGCTCATTGCGCCGGTCACGAAACGTTTCATGATTTCGCTCGCAGGTTCGACTTCTTCTATCGGGATGGGGGTTCTTTTCCTCGGCGTCAGGAAATCGCGCAGGAAGACAGGCTCTTCTTTTTCGTCGACAAGGCGCGTATATTCCTTGAATTTCCCGTAACTGCCCAGGCGGGTGGCTAATTGCAGGGTCGAAATCGTTTCGGGATTCCACGCATGTCGTTCCCCGTCTTTGCGATAACTGAGCACGCCTTTGTAGGGGAGCACATTGCCCAACGGCTTTTTAAATGCCGCTTCATGAAGCCTGCGGGAGTCGTCGGCTATTTCTTCCGTGCGGATGCCGCCCACTTTGCTTACCGTATTTCCGAAATATTTATCGACAAGTTCCTTGCCAAGCCCTATGGATTCAAACAGCTTTGCGCCGCGGTAGCTGCGTATCGTGCTTATCCCCATTTTGCTGAGTACTTTGAACAGTCCTTTGCAGAGCGCTTTGACGTAGTTCTTTTCAGCCGTTCCGTAATCAAGCTGTATCTCGTTGTTTTTAACCAGTTCATCCATGACGGCAAATGCCATGTAGGGATTCAGCGCACTGGCGCCGAAGCCCAGCAGCAGTGCGGCGTGCATTACCTCGCGCATCTCGCCTGTTTCTACGATGAGCGCTGTCTGCACCCGTTTCTGCACGGAAATGAGGTAATGGTGAACGGCGCTGACGGCCAGCAGCGAGGGGATGGGGGCATACGTCTCGTCCACATTCCGGTCGCTCAGGATGATGTAGTTTTTACCTTCCCCGACAGACTGCTCGGCCTGCCTGCAAAGCCGGTCGAGTGCGCGTTCCATTCCCGCGCTTCCCTGATTCACTTCGTAGAGCATGGACAGTTTGACGCTTTTGAATCCCTTGTAGCCGATGTGGCAGAGGATGTCTAACTGGGTATTGCTCAGGATGGGATGCGGCAGGCGCACCATTTTGCAATGCGATTCGTTCGGCACGAGTATACTGTCGCCCACCGTGCCGATGTATTCGGCCAGACTCATTACGAGTTCTTCGCGGATGGGGTCTATGGGCGGGTTGGTGACTTGTGCGAACTGTTGGCGGAAGTAATTGTACAGCAGTTGCGGATGCGACGAAAGTACGGCAAGCGGCGTATCGTTTCCCATCGACCCGACGGGTTCGGCGCCGCTTGTACACATCGGGATGATGATGCGCTCGATGTCTTCGCGGCTGAAGTCGAACTGGCGGAGCAGTTGTTCGTATTTCTCTACCGAGCCGGTCATGTGCCGCCCGGACTTCAGTTCGTCCAGTTCAACCCGGTTATCCGTTAACCACTTGCGATACGGTTTGTCTTCGGACAGTTGCTTTTTGAGTTCGCGGTCGAAATAGATGACGCCTGTCTCCGTATCCACCAGTATGATTTTGCCGGGCTGCAATCGTCCCTTGGCCTTGATTTCCCCCGGCTCGAAGTCGATGACGCCCACTTCGGACGATACGACCATGATGTCGTTTGTCGTCACCAGATAACGGGCGGGGCGCAGCCCGTTGCGGTCTAACATTCCGCCTGCATAGCGACCGTCGCTGAAAAGCAGCGCTGCCGGGCCGTCCCACGGCTCCATGAGGATGGAATGATATTCGTAGAAAGCCTTCAGGTCTTCCGTAATGGGATTCTTGTCGTTAAAACTTTCGGGGATGAGCATTGCCATGGCGTGGGGGAGGCTCATTCCGGAGGCGACCAGAAATTCCAGCACATTGTCGAGCGAGGCGCTGTCGCTCATCCCCTGCTGCACAATCGGGCGTATATCGTCGATATTGTCGAGCGAGGGCAGCGTCAGGACGCTTTCGCGCGCCTCCATCCAGCCGCGGTTGCCGCGAATGGTATTGATTTCGCCGTTGTGCGCCAGCAGGCGAAACGGCTGGGCGAGGCTCCATCGCGGGAAGGTATTCGTGCTGAATCGCGAATGTACCAGCGCCAGCCCCGACGTGAAATAACTGTTTACCAGATCGGGATAATAATGGCGCAGCTGCATCGTTTCCAGCATACCTTTATATACAATGTTGCGCGTCGACAGCGAGGCCACGTAGAAATCGTCCTTGTCGGGCAAGCGGCTGTTGGCGACACGTTTTTCGATTCGCTTGCGTATGATGTACAGCTTCAGTTCAAGTTTTTCCCGGTCGCTGCATCCCGTGATAAACACCTGTTTGATGTCAGGCTCCGTGGCCAGCGCATCTGTTCCGAGAATGGAAGGATTGGTCGGCACCTTCCGCATGTGCATTACCGACAGGCCTTCCTTTTCCGTTTCGTCGATCATGATGCTCAGTATTTCGGACTGCTGCCTTTCGTCCTTGGGAAGGAAAATCAGCCCCGTGCCGTATTTCCCTTTTTCGGGGACGGGAATCCCCTGGAGCAAAATAAATTCGTGCGGTATCTGAAGCATGATGCCTGCGCCGTCGCCCGTCTTATTGTCGGCGCCTTCCGCCCCGCGATGACGCAGGTTTTCGAGCACTTTAAGCGCGGATTCCACAATTTCGTGCGATTTCTCTCCATGTACCTGCACGATCATCCCCACGCCGCACGCATCATGTTCATTCGATACGTCATACAATCCTGCCGTATCGTTACGGTTATTTGTTTTATTCATTTTGTGATTGACATTTTGCCGTTATCAGTCAATGCCTGTATTCTTTTGTGGTTGCAAAGATAGTAATTATATTCCCAAATAACATGATCTTGCGATTACTTTATGCAAGTTGTACGCCGATTACGGTTAAAAACAATTTAGAGCCTGTTGTACGTAAACAAAAACGTGCGGAGGCAAGACATACGTCCGGTCATAATGTTCAAACTCTCCGCCACATACCGTTTCGGCGGGAAACCGCAATCGGAAACGCGCACTTGCAGCAACAGCGAAACAGGCGGCAGGCAGGAATAAAAAACGGTTTTGGATTTATTGGAAAACGTTCCGAAAAAAAATTTACATACACAATTAAACCCGTCGACCGTCGTGCAGTCTAAGGGACGCTACGCAAATCAATGACAACAGCCGCACCCGAAAAGCCGGACGGGAAGCGTATAAAAATATAGCAGATAAGGGATACTTTACGAGAAGGTTATTTATTTGAACGGAGGGTTTCGACAACCCTCCGTTTTTTTTCGTATGCCGCAGCATTAAAGAAGCAGAATATTTCATCCGCTCCCCCGTCCCGTCGGGAGCTGCCCGTCGGGCTGCCGGGCAATGATTCCGACATTCATACACAAAGAAGACCCCCTCGCAGCGAGGCGGCCTTCCGCATGTCTTCTCCTTCCGTATCCGGGTGTGATTTACGGGATCACGGCGCTGTTAATTTCGCTCCATGG